>JACQFT010000118.1 GCA_016199925.1 Opitutia bacterium
GGGTGCGCGTGTCGCGAGCAAGCTCGCTCCCACAAAAGCAGTGAACAGGTTTCTGGAATGCCCCGGAGCTTGCTCCGGGGATCTTTACTTTTTTCTTTCGCCAGGGTTTGTCGGCCAGAGAGAAAGATTAAGAGAAAGAGGAAAGAGAAAGATCGCTGGGCGCGAAACCAACTTTGACACTGCCCTGGCAGTCCGCGCGCGGCGCGGGCTTGGCGATTGAAGTTTGGGCGGCGATGGCCGATGAGTGGCGTGACATGACCCGTGCAACCCCAGGCTCCGCCCCGCGTCGGGTGCGGGTGTGCTATTTCAATACCTGGGCCGGGCCGCTGGAGGAGGCCGCCGCCTATGTGGCGCGGGTGCGGACCCTCGACCTCGCGCCGCTGGTGGCCGATCCGCGCGACGCGGCGTTGCTGGCCAAGGCGCGGCTCGACTGCGACTGGTATGGGGAAAACACGCGCTGCTTCGCCAGCCTGGAGCACGCGGGCGTGGAGTTCCTGCCGGCCTGGGTGTGCGGGAAGAGCGGATTGCCCGAGCTGCCCAAGGCGCCGCGGGCGCCGGGGGAAGAACGCTGGCTGCTGACGATGGGCCAGCAGCCGCAGGCGCTGGGCGCGGCGGCGGGCCCGGCGTTCTCGCTGCTGGCGCGGACGGGCGTGCGGCATTTGCTCTATGCGTTTGACGAGGCGAGCCGGTGCATGCCGTGCTTCCGGGAGATCGCGCCGCATCTGGACGGGCTGATCCACGACGAGTCGCCGCTCGAGCCGGCGGGGCGCGCGCGGTTGCGGCCCGGCTGCGTGGTCCGGCACCGGAGCTGGGTGGCCAATGTGCGGCCGTTCGCCGTGCCGTTCAACGAGGCGCCGGAGCCAAAAATACTTTTCCTCGGCTCGCAGCTCGGGCTGACGCCGCACCGCGAGCGGCAGTTCGAGTTTCTGCGGAAAAAATTCCGGGACCGTTTCGTGGCGAGCCACGATCACTCGGTGGGGATCGCCGAGCGCGACGCGCTGAATCGCTATCAAGCCGGGCTTTGTCCCGAGGGGCGGAAGTTCACGACCCAGGCGATGAGCCGGGCGCATACCGACCGGCCGTTTTGGTCGGGCTGCCTGGGGCTGGTGCCGGTGAGCGAGGACTCGCGGGAGGGCGGCCGGCTGGAGGAGCTGCACGCGGCGGGGCTGATCGTGCGCTACGCGCACGGCGACCTGAAGGGGCTCGCGGTTGCTTGCGAGCGCGCGCTGGCGCTGACGACGGCCGAGCGGCGGCGGATCTACGAGCACTTCAACCGGCACGAGACGGTGGGGGCAGTCGTGGCGGCGGCGATCGCGGCGGCGTAGGAGGCGGAAACAAAGTGGAGGCGGGCGGGCTCGCGACCGGTTCGCTTGGTGTCGCGAGCAAGCTCGCTCCCACAGTTCACAGTTGCGGCCGCAGTTGCTCCCACGGTCGCTGCTGCAGTCGCGGCCGCACGCGCGTTCTCGGCGCGGGCTGATTTTTCGGAGCGCGACCGAGGTCGCGGGCGCACGCGACGGGGCGGCGCGAAGCGCTGCGGACGCAAAGAAACCCCCGGCCTTGCGGCCGAGGGCTCTTTTGTCGTGCATCAATCAGGGCAAGGAACTTGGCGCTGTTTACTGGAGGAGACGCAGGGCAATCTGATTGCTCTGATTCGCCTGCGAGAGCATCGCGGTGCCGGCTTGGACGAGGATGTTGTAGCGCGCGAGCTGCGTGCTTTCCTCGGCCACGTCGACGTCCGTGATGCGGCTGGTGGCGGCTTCCAGGTTGGCCTTGTTCACCGTCACGAGTTCGGCCGCAAAGCCGAAGCGGCTCTGCTCCGAGCCGTTGGCCGCGCGGAACGTGGCCACGCGCTCGATGGCGGTCGTGATGTTGGCGACGGTGACGCCGCTGAGGGCCGTCACGCTGGTGCTCGTAATCACGCCGACACCGGTGGAGGTGCTGGTGAGATTGCGGCCCGCGATGGAGACCGTGGTGCCTCCGTCTTCGGTCACGGCCACGCTCAGGGAGCTGGAGCCGAACAGCGCGACGCTGTTGAAGGTTTCCGCGGCGGTGGCAGTCAACTGCGCCTGCAGAGCGGTAAACTCCGAGTCGTAGTTGGCCAGGTCGGTGGAACTCTTGGTGACGTCGCTGTAGAGAGTCTTGAGCTCGCTGATGCGGGTCAGGATCTTGCTGGCGACTTTCAACGCACCGTCCTGGGTCTGTTCGAACGAGACGGCGTTGCCGATGTTCGCAGCCGTGGCGCCTTGGCGGCGGGCGGCGGCGGACAACTTGACGGCGACGGCCAAACCGCCGGCGTCATCCGACGGGTTGACGATCTTCGAGCCGCTCGAGAGCCGGTTGAGGCTCCGTTGCAGCATCGCGCTGGAAGCGGCCAGATTGCCTGAAGCACTGGTGGCCGCGGTATTGGTATTAATAACGACTGACATGGTATTTCTTTCCTTGATGAGTGCGACATCCGTCGTCGCCACGGGTCCGGAGGAGAGCGCCGGGCCGCGCCTTCAAGGCAAGGATTGCCCCGAATGGGTGCCGGTGGTTAGCCGGCAAAGGGAGGGATCATCATGGGGGAGACAGGTGGTTCAGCGTTGCGGGGGGAAGAGGAGGGCTTCGGCCGGGATGGCGCGAAGCCCTCCGCGCCAGGCGGGTCCGCCGTGGGGACGGCTCCGCTTTACTGGAGGAGCTTGAGGGCGATCTGGGAACTCTGGTTGGCCTGCGAGAGCATCGCGGTGCCGGCCTGGACGAGGATGTTGTAGCGGGCGAGCTGGGTGCTCTCCTCGGCGACATCCACGTCGGCGATCCGGCTGGTGGCGGCTTCCAGGTTGGCCTTGTTCACCGTCACCAGTTCGCTGGCGAAACCGAAGCGGCTCTGCTCGGAGCCGTTGGTCGCGCGGAACGTGGCCACGCGCTCAATCGCGGTCGTGAGGTTCGCGACGGTGATGCCGCTGAGGGCGGTGACACTCGTGCTCGTGATCACGCCGACACCCGTGGAGGTGCTGGTGAGATTGCGGGCCCCGATGGTGACGGCCGTGGCGCCGTCTTCCGTCACCGCGACGCTCAGGGTCGAGGTGCCGAAGAGGGCGACGCTGTTGAACGTCTCCCCGGCGGTGGCGGTCAACTGCGCCTGGAGCGCGAGGAACTCGGAGTCGTAGTTGGCCAGGTCGGTGGAGTTCTTCGTCGGGTCGCCGTAAAGCGTCTTCAACTCGCTCATGCGGGTGAGGATCTTGCCGGTGACTTTCAGTGCGCCGTCCTGCGTTTGCAGGAAGGAGACGGAGTTGCCGATGTTCGAGGCGACGGCGCCTTGGCGGCGCGCCGCGGCCGACAGTTTCATGGCCACGGCGAGACCGCCGGCATCATCGGCCGGGTTGACGATTTTCGAGCCGCTGGAGAGCCGGTTCAGGCTCTTCTGCAACATTCCGTTGGAGGCGGCGAGGTTGTTCGAGGCCGAGATGGCCGCGAAGTTGGTATTGATGACGACTGACATGGGGATCTTCCTTGATTTGATGCGACGTCCGGGTCGCGACGGGCCGAAGGGGAGGAGTCGGGCCGCTCCGTCCGGGGGATGAATCCCGCGGATGTTTGCAAAGAACGGAGCGCGCGGGGGAAATTTGAGCGGAAAGGCGCCGGTATATTTTTTCGCGGGGCGGCGCGGCGGCGGTTTCCCCTCGGGAGCGCGATCCGGCGAAACGGCCGAATTGCCGGACCCGCGGCTAAAGTTCGCCGCGATCAGGCCGATGTAGCAGCCAGCGGATTCCCTTCGCCCCGCCCTCACTGCATGTCGCATACTCCCTCTCACTTCCAAGTCGCCGGTCTCGCCTCGAACTTCGACTGGCAGGCGTTTCTCGACCAGATCGCGACCGTGCAGCGCGCGCCGATCAACCGCCTGAATGCCGAGAAAACCCGCGCCACCGCCAAGCTCGGCGCCCTCAGCACCGTCGCGACGAACCTGACCACGCTGCAAGCCTCGGCCAACGCGCTCGCGGTCGACGGTCTCTTCGGCGGGCGCAAGGCCGTGTCGAACACCGCCAACTCCACCTGGACGCCGACCGCCGCGACCGACACCGCGGCGGGCACCTACCAGTTCGCCGTCACGCAGCTCGCGACCAACAGCCGGCGCGACGGCGCCGCCGACATCGCCGCCGGCCTCAGCACGACGAGCGATGTCTCCGGCGTCACCCTCGCGACCATGCCGACCGCGGTCGCCGTCACCGCCGGCACCTTCACCGTCGCCGGGCAGTCGGTCACGGTCGCCACCAGCGATTCCCTCCAGACGATCTTCGACCGCATCGCGACGGCGACCGGCTCCGACGTGACGGCCGCCTACGACGCCGGCACGGACAAAGTCACCCTCACCAAAGTCAGCGCCGGCGAACTCGTGCTCGGCGCCGCGAACGACACGAGCAATTTTCTCCAGGTCATGCAGCTCGCCAACAACGGCACCCTCACGACCACCAGCAGCGGCGCGCTCGGCACCCTGCGGACCACCGGCGCGCTCAACGCCGCGGGCCTGCGCACCGCCGTCACCGCCGTGGACGGCTCGGGCAACGGCACCTTCAGCGTCAACGGCGTCGCCATCGCCTACAACTTCACCACCGAGTCCCTCACCACCGTCCTCAAGCGCATCACCGACTCCACCGCGGGCGTCACCGCCAGTTACGACGCCACGGCCGACCGGGTGACGCTGACCAACAAGAGCACCGGCGACCTCGGGGTGACGGTGAGCGAAACCGGCGCCGGGCTCGCCGCGGCGCTCGGGCTCGTCACCGGCTCGGCCCTCGTGCGCGGCAAGAACGCGACCTTCACCGTGAACGGCGGCGCCACCCTCACCAGCACGAGCAACACGCTCACGGCCGCCGCGCACGGCATCACCGGCCTCAGCGTCACCGCCAACACCGTCGAGACCCAGACCATCCAGGTGACCAGCGACACCGGGACGATGCGCGCGGCGATCAGCAAGTTCCTCACCGACTTCAACGCCGTCCAGACTTACATCGACTCCCAGACCAAGATCACCACCGATCCCACGACCAAGAAAGTCGTCGCCTCCGTGCTCACCGACAACCGGGAGGTGCAGGCCTGGGCCGACACCCTGCGCAGCACGGCGTTCGCGTCGGTCACCGGTCTCTCCGGCGCGATCAACCGGCTGGAGCACCTCGGCATCGACTTCAAGTCGGGCACCTCCGAGCTCGAAATCGAGGACAGCGCCAAGCTCGACGCCGCGCTCGCCAGTTCGCCGGCCGACGTGAAGGCATTCTTCGGCACCGCCACCACCGGACTCGCCGCCAAGCTCAACACTTTCATCACCGCGACCACCGCCACCGGCGGCTCGCTGCCCACGCAGCAGAACACGCTGACGGCGGGCAACACCAGCATCGACAGCCAGATCGCGGACATCCAGCGCCGGCTCGACCAGCAGCGCGAAGTGCTCACCAACGCGTTCATCGCGATGGAGACCGCGCAGTCCAAATTCTCGCAGCAGGCCGCCCAATTGACCAACAGCTTCTTCTCCACGAAATGAGCCCCCGCGCTTTTCTTCCCCGTTGCGCGCCGCTGCTCGGCGCGTTGCTGCTCGGCGTGCTGGCGCAGTCCGGCTGCGCCCACGGCGAATTTGTCGGCCGGCGCCTCTCCGGCCCGGTTTACCAGCCCGACAACCACCTCGGCGACGCCCGGCTGCCGGCGGCCCTCCGGCGCGTGGCGCTGCTGCCCCTCCACGGCGGCACGATCGTGCCGGCCGAGTCCCTCGTGACGCTCGACCAGGCCTTCCTGCAGGAGCTCCTGCGCGTGCAGCGCTTCGAGGCCGTGCTCGTCTCCCGCGCGACGATGGCGCGCCTCTTCGGCGAAAAACAGTTCAGCTCCGTCGAGGCCCTCCCGCACGAGTTCCTCGCCGTCATCGCGCGCGATCTCGCGGTGGACGGCGTGCTCTTCGTCGATGTCACCAACTATTCGCCGTATCCGCCGCTCCGGCTCGGCGTGCGCGCCAAGCTCGCGGCCACCGCCACCGGCGAACTGGTGTGGAGTTTCGACACGATTTTTTCAGCCGCCGACCCCGCCGTGGCCAACGCCGCCAAGCTCTACGCGATGGGCGGGCGGAAAGCCCCGCGTCCGCCGGTCGAGCTCAGCAGTAGCGTCCTGCAAAGCCCCACGCAGTTCGGCGCCTACGCCGCCGCGGCGGCGTTTGCGACCTTGCCGCCGCGGTGAAAAAGCCTAAAGCCCGGGCGGCAACGGGCCGATAGAGTCCCTACCGGGGAAACCGTATCTGTTGTCTGATACCACGTCATGATTCAATCCACTCACTCCACCTCCGACCCGCGCCTTGCCGCGATCGACACCACCGCCCACTCGCCGGGCGCAAAGGCCCTCGCCGTGGGTCGCGACCACCTGTCCACCGCCCACTCGCAGGCGCTCAGCGCCGCGTTGGCCCGCACGCCGGAGGCGCGTCCGGAAGTCGTGGCCCGCGGCAAGGCTCTGGCCGCCGACCCCTCCTATCCGTCCGCGGAAATCATCGGGCGTGTGAGCGCCCTGATCGTCCGCTCCGCCGACTTGACCGAGATCGACTGAGCCTCCGTCCATGGTCGCCAACAGCTACGCGAGGACTTACCAAGCGCAGGCCGTCATGACCGCCAGCCCCGGTCAGTTGGTGCTGATGCTCTACGACGGGGCGCTGCGCTTCCTCCGCCAGGCCCGGGCCGGCTTCGAGCTGCCCGAGGACGATCCCCGCCGCATCGAGATCATCAACCGCAATCTCCTCAAGGCGCAGGCCATCATCGACGAACTCCAGGACACCCTCGACAAGAAGGCCGGAGGCGAGTTCGCCGCCACCATGGAGCGGCTCTATGACTACCACCGCCGGCAGTTGATCCAGGCCAACGTGCACAAAAATCCCGCGCTGCTCGATCCGGTGGAAAAATTTCTCGAGGAGATCCGCGGCGCCTGGGCGGAGATGCTCCGCAAGGAAGAATCCGCCTGCCTCGGCGGCGGCGTCGCCCTGAAATATTGATCGCGATGGAAACTCCCGCGCAAGGCATCCGGCGCCTGCTCACCGCCATCGAGTCGCTCGTGGCCGAGGAGGAAGTGCTGTTCCGCGCCGGCGAGTTCCAGGAAGCCGGCCTCACCCAGGACAAGCTGCAGCCGCTCATCGACCGCCTCGGCGAACTCGCGCGGACCCCCGCGCTGCGCGGCCGGCTGGACGGCACCCTCAAGCAGCGCGCGGCCGACATCCTCGCGCGCCGCGGCCGCAGCGCCGAGCTGCTCTCCGTGCGCCTGGCCGAAGTGCGCGCGCAACTGCGCGTCCTCGCCGAGGCCCAGCAGCGCACGGCGCGCCTGCGGCCGGTTTACGGCCGCGCGGTGCTGGAGCAGCCCGCGAACGCCCTCGCGGCGTCGGCGTGACGGGGCGACCGCCCGCGCGGCGGCGCCGTTTTGCAGCGCAAAAAAAGCCGCGGACGAATCCGCGGGCAGTTGGGTAGCGACAAAAAAAGCGGATGGGAAAAAAGCGGAAGGGGCGGAGTTCAGCCCGCGGCCGCCTGCAGTTGGCCGACGCCGCTCTCCTCGGCGAGTGCCTGCACGGCCTGGGCTTCCTCCAGCCAGAGCACGGCGATCTTGCGCGCCTCGTTGGCCCAGTCGTGGCTCTCGCGCGGGAACAGCGAGATCGGCTTGGCGATTTCGGACCGGCCGCAGGTCAGGGCGAGCTTCAGGCAAGTCTCGCCGTTGGCCAGCCGGTAGCCCTGCACCGTCGCGGCGCCCCACGGCGTGCCGTCCATCGACTGGAGCGTGAGCCGCGCGAGCCCCTTCTGGTAGTTGACCGACCGGGTCGATTGCAGCAGCCGGATGGTGTCGGGATCAGACTCGCGGAGGTAGTCCTCGATCTGGGAAAGCAGCGAAAGCAGGCGGTGGGTCATGGCGAAAGGCGGACAGAGGGTGCGATTCGGTCCAATATCGGCGCGGCGCCGGAAAGCTTGAGAAAAATTTTTCCGTGCGACGCATTTTTTCGCCCGGCGCGGGATAGAATCACCCTTGTTTTTTCAGGCCCGCCGCTGCTAACTGTCGGCCCGCCGCCCCATGCCCCTGGAAAAAATCCTCATCCTCGACGACGAGCCGATCGTCCGAAAACTGCTGGAGGATATTTTCAAGCGGAAGAAATGCACGGTGTCCACCGCCGCCAGCATCGCCGAGGCCGACGCCCTGCTGGCCAAGGACACCTATGACCTGATGATGGTCGACGTGCATCTGCCCGACGGCGACGGCGAACACTTGCTCGAGCGCGTCGCCTCGCTGCCGGAGCGCACCATCGTCGTGATGATGACCGGCAACGGCACCGTCGAATCCGCCGTCGCCTGCATGCGCGCCGGCGCGTTCGATTATCTCATCAAGCCGTTTTCGATGGGCCAGATCGACATCGTGCTGCGCAAGGCCGAGACGTTCCAGCAGCTCGTCAACGTCAACCGCTACCTCAGCAACGAGGGCGGGGAGGGCGAGCTCATCGGCAAGAGCCCCCCGATGCAGCGCCTGCGCCAGCTCATCACCCGCGTCGCGCCGACGGACGCCACGGTGCTCATCACCGGCGAGAACGGCACGGGCAAGGAGATGGTCGCGCGCGAGATCTTCCGCCACAGCCAGCGCCGCAGCGAGGCCTACATCAAGGTCAACTGCGCGGCGGTCTCGGAGAATCTGATCGAGAGCGAATTTTTCGGCCACGAACGCGGTGCGTTCACCGGCGCGACCGACCGGCGCGAGGGCCGCTTCGAGCTGGCCAACCGCGGCACGCTGCTCCTCGACGAGGTGAGCGAGATCCCCCTGCACTTGCAGGCGAAACTGCTCCGCGTGCTCCAGGAGCGCGAGTTCGAGCGCGTCGGCGGCAACAAGACCATCAAGGTCAACGTGCGCATCCTCGCCACGTCCAACCGCGACCTGCTGCACTTCGTGGAGAAGGGCAACTTCCGCCAGGACCTCTATTACCGCCTCAACGTCTTCCCCGTCCATGTCCCGCCGCTGCGCGAACGGCGCGAGGACCTCATCGGCCTCGCCGAGCATTTTCTGAAACGCGCCGCCCGCCGCTTCGGTCTCCAGGTGCCGGGCTTCTCCGACAAGGCGCAGGAGATGCTCCTGGCGTATCCGTGGCCCGGCAACGTGCGCGAGATGCAGAACACCGTCGAGCGCGCCGTGATTCTGGCCGACTCCGGCCGCCCGGTCTCGAGTTCCGCCCTGAGCCTGCCGATCCTCAAGACGACCGGGAGCGGCTTCGCGCCGGCGGCCGCCGGTCAGTCGACCGCCCCGATGCCGATGGCGGTCAACGCCCGGGCGCAATCTCTCGAGCCATTTTCCCCGTCGCCCGCGGTCGCGCCGGCTGATCCCGAATTCGCCCGGCCCGCACCGCAGACCGAAGTCGAGGAGCCTGCCGCGGTGATTCCGCTCCACGAATTGGAGAAACAGGCGATCCTGGCGGCCCTGCGCCAGAACAGCGGCAACCGCACGCAGGCGTCGGCCCAGTTGCAGATCAGCATCCGCACCCTGCGCAACAAAATTCAGGAATACCGAGAGGCCGGCGAGACCATCCCCGGCGGCGACGAGTGAGCGAGGTGTGATTAAATCTGTGCCCGCCGGTCGCCCCGGGGAGCAGGGCGAAGCTTCCGGCTGAGCCGTGTGGCCGCACGCAGATCCCACGCGGCTAACCGGGGACGGCTCGCCCGACCGGCACAGATTTAACCGCGCCCCGAGTGCGCGCGGACGCGCCGGCGCCGCGCGGGTCGGGCGCCCCGCGCGCCCCGTTCCGCCGTCCCGCGGGAAGGCGCGGCGGCCACCGCCGGATCGCGCCGGTTTGCCTCTGGGAAACCTACGCCGCAAAATTCCCGGTAAATATCCTCAAGAATGCGCCGATAACTCGTGGCAAGTGTCCCGCCCCCATGGAATGGGCACTCCTCCCTGCCCATGATTACCCAAATCTCAGAAGACATGATCCGCGGGTCCATTACCCGCGCGGTTCAGGACGTGTTCAAAACCATGCTGCACCACGACGTCGTGTTCGCCGGTGCCAGCTCCTCGCTCAACCCCGACGAGGGCGCGCCCCCGCTCGTCGTCACCGAGAGCGTCCCCCAGGTCGTTGGCACCGTCGGGTTCATCGGCGAAGCCAACGGCCTCATCTACCTCTACATCTCCGACGAGTTCGCCCGGCGCCTCACCGGCGAGATGCTCGGCATGACCCCCGAAGAAGTCGCCGCCGGCGGCGACGAGGTCGTCAACGACGCCATCGGCGAGATCACCAACATGACCGTCGGCGGATTCAAGAACGCTCTCTGCGACACCGGGTTCCCCTGCAAGCTCACCATCACGTCGATTCTCCGCGGCAGCAATTTCTCCGTCGAACCCATCAGCTCGGCGACCCGCTACAATTTCTCCGTCGAACCCATCAGCTCGGCGACCCGCTACATTTTCCACTTCAACTGCGCGGGCTACCGGCTCGTCAGCGACATCCTCATGAAGATTGGCGACTAACCCTTTTCTCACCCCCGGACCATGCGTAACAAAATTCTCACCGTAGATGATTCCAAGACCGTCCGCATCATCGTGCGGAAGGCGTTCAAACCCTTCGATTGCGACATCCTCGAAGCCGCCAACGGCGTCGAGGGCCTCGCAGTTGCCGGCAAAGAAACCCCCGACCTCATCCTCCTCGACATCACCATGCCCGTCATGGACGGCGTCGAGATGCTCACCAAACTGAAAGCCGATCCCGCTCTCAAAAGCATCCCCGTCATCATGCTCACCGCCGAGGGCGGCCGCGACAACGTCCTCAAAATCGCCAAAATCGGCGTCCGCGACTACATCGTGAAACCCTTCAAGGAGGACGTGCTCATCGAGAAGGCCGGCCGCATCATCGACCTCAAGCCCCTCACCGACGGACCCGCCAAGGCCCGTTCCATCCTCGACCCGATCGACGTGCTCATCATCGAGGACAAGCCCGCCATCGTGCAGCAGATCCAGGAAGGCCTCAAACACACCCCGTGGAAATTCCGCGGCGTCAACACCACCGGCGAGGCCATCGACTCCTGCCACCGCCAGGTGCCCGACGTCATTCTCGTTTCCCTCTCCCTCCCCGAAGAGTCGGCGTTCACCCTCTTTCGCCTGCTCCGCGCCAACATCAAGACGAAATACACGCCCATCTTCGGCATGGTCGTGAAGACCGACACCACCGCCCAGCAACAGGCGCAGACTGTCGGCTTCACCGGCGTCATCACCAAGCCGATCGAGATGACCGACATCGAGGGCAAGGTCGTGAAAGCGCTTAACCTCGACACCTCGCTGCGCTACTTCACCAGCGAACAGGAATTTTTCATCATGCGCCTCCCTGAGCCCTGCTCGACCCTCGTGCTCTCCGAAGTCGCCACCTACCTCAAAGTCAAAGTCGCCGAGGCCGTCGACCGCGGCATCAACCGCGCGATCATCGACATTCACGAACTGCGCGGCCTGAACATGAACGTCATCAAGCTGCTCTTCCAGGCGATGCAGACCTACAAGGAACTCGCGATGCAGTTCGCCCTCGTCGGCAACCACCAGATCATCTCCGAGTGCAAAGGCTTCGAGGACACCCGCAATTGGACCTTCTACGAAACCATGGAACAGGCCAAGGCCAGCCTCGCCGCCGGAGTCTCCGCGGCCGTCGCCGTGCCCGCCTGATCGCGCCGCGCCCTCGTTTCTCTCCCTCCTCCGGAGCGGCTCCTCCGCCATGATCGCTCCGCGCTCCCCGCCGCCCGCCAGCCACCCGCCCTTCCGGGCCGGCCCGCCCGCCGACGCCCCGCGCCTGCTCCTGCCCCTGCGGTGGATCGAGTGGCTGGCCAAGATCACCCCGTCCCCCCGGCCGACCGCCGCCGCCGAGACCAACGCCCCGCTCGGCTCGCTGAAAATCGACGTCCTCCTCGCCGCCGTCTATGCCCGCGGCGACCAGTGGATCGGGCGCATCCTCTGCGGCCATGTCCTCCTCGCCCTGCTCCTCGCGCCCGTGCACGGCACCTGGCTCGCCGCGCTCGGCACCTCGGCGCTCCTCGGCGCCGTCTTTGTCGCCGTCCTGCGCGGACGCCCGGGCGGGATCGGCGCCCGCTGCGTCGCCGGCGCCGTGCTCATGGGCTTCGTGCTCCTCCACTGCTGGCAGCTCCGCGACCTCCCCGAGGCGCGCTTCGGCTTTTTCACCGCGACCTCCGCGCTCCTGATCTACCGCTGCGCCCGCTGCCTGTGGCCCGGCGCCCTCGCCTTCCTCGCCGTCCATGCGCTCCTCGTCGCGCAGCCGGCGTGGGGCTTCTTCGGCCCCGCGCCCGCCTCGGGCTCCCTGCTGCTTTTCAACGGCCTCGCTCTCGCCCATCTCGTCGCGTGCAGCGCCCTCGCCCTGGTTTTCCAGCAGAGCACTTTCGCCCAGGCGCGCCGCGACCAGCTCGTCGCCCGCCAGCGCGCCCGGCTCCTCGACCAACTCGACCGCTCGCTCAAATCCGAGGCCGAACTCCTCGCCATCCGCCGCGCCCTCGAAGCCGACATCGAGGCCCGCCAGATCGTCGAGACCGAGCTGCGCCGCGCCCAAAGCGACCTCGGCCAGTCCAACGAGCGCCTCCAGCTCTCCATCGCCCGCGCCAACCAGCTCGCCGTCGACGCCGAGGCCGCCAACCACGCCAAGAGCGCGTTCCTCGCCGTCATGAGCCACGAGATCCGCACCCCCCTCAACGGCGTCCTCGGCATGGCCGCGCTCCTCGCCGAGTCCGACCTCACCGCCGACCAACGCTCGTGCCTCGAGACCATCAACACCTCCGGCCACAATCTCCTCAGCATGTTCAACGACGTGCTCGACTACTCGATCATCGAATCCGGCCAGTTCAAGATCGAGCGCGAGCCGTTCGATCTCCCGCATTGCTTCAGCGAAGCCGTGGACCAGTTCGCCCTGCCCGCGCAGCAAAAGGGGCTCGCCCTCCGCCAGCGCGAGCACCCGGGAGTGCCCGCCTGTGTCGTCGGCGACGCCGCCCGCTTCCGCCAGGTCCTCGCCAGCCTGCTCAGCAACGCCGTCAAATTCACCCCCGCCGGCGCCATCGACGTCACGCTCTCGGCCCTGCCCCTGTATGAGGCCGACGAGTTCGAGATCACCGTCACCGTCACCGACACCGGCATCGGCGTCCCGCCGGCCAGCCGCGCCCAGCTCTTCCAGCCCTTCACCCAGGCCGACGGATCGTTCACCCGCAAATACGGCGGCACCGGCCTCGGCCTCGCCATCAGCCGCCGCCTCGTGGAAATCATGGGCGGTCGCATCGCCTACGCCCCCGGCGTCCCCGGCGGCTCGGTCTTCAGTTTCACCCTCCACGTCACCAGCCACCCCCTCTGACGAGCGCCCGCCCCGCACCCGCTGCGCCCTGCGCCCCCGCGCCTGTCCCGCCGCTGCGCACCGAGGCCGACCGCCGCGCGATCATCGTCGGCCTGCGCGCCGGCGCGCTCGACTGCATCGGCACCGACCACGCCCCGCACCCGCCCCGCACCCACCCCGCGTCCGCCCCGCACCCGCGCCGCGTCCGCCCTGCACCCGCCCCGCGTCCGCCCCGCACCCACCCCCGGCATGAGACTGGCGTGGAACTCCCCGGCCCCCCGCCGGGTGGAACTTGTCACGTAATACGTGACAAACCCCTCTGAAACTCCCCGGGACAAA
>JACQFT010000146.1 GCA_016199925.1 Opitutia bacterium
CGGCATCCGGCGAGAGCTTCCACGCGACGCCGAGCGGCACAAGCATCAGCGCGCCTTGCGCCACCGTCAGGATCCACCACCAAAACGCCCCCGTTGGCCACTGCCCGACTCCGACCCTTTTCACGGCTTCGGCGGAGGCACCGCCTTGCTGGCGCCCGGCGCGACGGCTTTCGGCTTCTTGTTTTCTTTCGGCGGCCGCACATAGTCGGGCCGGGCCGTCAAAGCTTCAGTTGCCTGCCGCAGCAGGCTGCGCTCCTCATCGAGCAGGTCGAGATTCGCCGCCGCCGCCAAATAGAGATTCGTTTCTTTCGCCATCTTGTTCACGCCATAGATATACGCGAGGTAAGGCGCCCGCGACGGCAACGCCCGGTCGAGGTCGGTCAGCGGTTCGATCACTTTCAGCGCGTCCGCGCCCCGACCAGCCTGCGCCAGCGCCAAACCGTAACCGGTCATGTAATAGGGATTGGTTTTCGCCGACTCGTAGAGTGTTTTCATCAGCTCCTTGTCGTTGTTCCACTGTTTCGAGGGGTCGATCAGGAGCGACAGCAGCGCCCACTCGTGCTGGTAGCGCGCGAGGCTGGCATCCTGCTGGCGTAAAACGGAAGCCACTTCGCGCATCCCCGCCGCGTTCTTCTTTGCCCGATAACCGTAGAAGAGAGCCAGATGAGCCCACGTCTGATCCGGATAGGCCCGGGCGACGGCCCACAGGGTCTGCTCCATCTCCGTCTCCCACTTCCAAGCCCCGCTCAACCGGGCCAGCATCCGCAGGGCCAGCGAATTGGTGCCGGCGGAGGTGATCGCCTCTTCCCAAACTCGTTTGCGCAGGTCCGTGCGCTGACGGTCGGCCATCACCCGTGCCGACATCGCCAACTGCACCGTCTCAGGCGCGACTTTACCCCACGCACCCTGCTCCAGCAACGATCCCAGCAACCGCCAGTTCTGTTGATAGAGCGCGAGCTCGGCGCCCACATCGGCGACCTCCGGCTTCAGGGTCATTTCCGTCGGCAATTTCGCCAGCCAAACCAGCGCCGGCTCGACCCGCTTTTGGTTTATCAGCCAGCGCACCAGCGTCGCGACATCGCCGGCCCGCGACGCCGCGCGCGTTTCCAGCCCGGGCAGAATCGACTCAAGTTTCTGGCCCTCGATCAGGATCGCGACATTTGCCCGATGGAGCAGGTCGTTGATCTCGGCGCCGGGATCATCCGCGAGTTGTTGCGACCACTGCCGCGCCATCGCGTTGTCGTTCCGCCGCAGCGCATCCACCAGCAGCCAGCGGAGCGCACGGAGGCGGTAAGTCGGCACGGTCGTAAATTTCTCCACCTCCGCCCGCGCCGCGGCCGCAGAGTCGGGATTGGGGATCAAACAGCGCAGCGCCGCGTGGTCATAGCGCAGCTCCTGGTCGTCCGGATAAATTTTCTTGAGCCGATCATAGAGGGCGTCGGCCACCGGCGAATTGTTGGTCGCGAGCGCAAAGGCCAGCGCGGCGCGCAGGGCCTCGGGTTGCTGCGCCTGCTCGACCGTCATCCCGGACAACGCTTCGCGCGCCGTCACCTTGTCGTTGAAACGAATCGCCGTCGTGATCAGCGCGATGCGGTCGTCGAGCGTGTTGGGCGACAGCTCCACGATCTGCCGGCGCACCCGCACCGCCTGCATGGCCCCGTTCTGCTCAAGAAACTCCGCCGCCGTGCGCCACGCGCCCGGATTGCCCGGCGCGGCCAGCAGCGCGACGTCGAGCGCGATCTTGGCGTTGCGCTGGTCCGCTTGTTTCATGAAATCGCGCGCCTGAGCCAGGGCCCGCTCCTGCTTCCAAAGGTAATAGCGCGGCAGCAATTTGTCGCGGACCTTGATCCCGCCCCACACGCCGCCGAGCACCACGACCACGACGGTGATCTTGAACCAACGTTTGCGAGTGCGCGAAACGCGCTTGGGCTGCATGAGTTGCATGGCGGAGATTTCCGAGGTTGGGGAGGTAAGCTTTGGGCCGCAGAAGGCGCACGGCCCCCGGGTCTTTTCGGGTGCTACGGCTACCAAGCAGCCCAACGAAGTCGAGATAAATAGGGGTAATGCCCTAGCCGCGGGCCAGTTTCCGGTATTTGATCCGGTGGGGCTGATCGGCCTCCTTGCCCTTCCGCTTCCGGAAATCCTCCAGATACGACGAGTAATTGCCCGCGAACCAATGAACGTAGCTGTCGCCCTCGAACGCTATGATGTGCGTCGCCACCCGGTCGAGAAACCAACGGTCGTGCGAGATGATCACCGCGCAACCCGCGAAACCCTCCAGCGCCTCCTCCAGCGCGCGGATCGAATTCACGTCGAGATCGTTCGTCGGCTCGTCAAGCAACAGCAGGTTCGCCCCGCTCTTCAGCACGCGCGCCAGCAGCACGCGGTTGCGTTCGCCGCCGGACAGCACGCCGACCTTCTTCTGCTGGTCCGCTCCGGTGAAACCGAACTGCGCGCAATACGCCCGGCTGTTCACCGACCGCGGGCCGAGCGCCATCAGCTCCTGCCCGTCGCTGATCACCTCCCAAATCGTCTTGCCGCCCTCCAGCGAATCCCGCGACTGCTCCACGTAGGCGGATTTCACCGTCTCGCCCACCCGGAACGCACCCGCATCGGCTTTTTCCAGATTGGTGATCAGCTTGAACAACGTCGTCTTGCCCGCGCCGTTCGGGCCGATCACCCCGACGATGCCGCCCGGGGGCAGCGAAAAATTCAGTTTGTCGAACAGCAGATTGTCGCCGTAACCATTCGCCACATCCTGTGCCTGCACCACGAGCGTGCCGAGCCGAGGCCCGGGCGGGATGATGATCTCAAAGAGTTTCTCCTGCTCCGCCACGTCCGCTTTCAACATCTGCTCGTAGGCGTTCAGGCGCGCCTGCCCCTTCGATTGCCGCGCCTTCGCGCCCTGCCGGATCCACGCCAGCTCGCGCGCCATCGCCTTCTGCCGCTTGCTCTCTGTGCGCTCGGCCACGGCCGACAGCGCCGCCTTCTGCGCGAGCCACGACGAGTAGTTGCCCTTGAACGGCAGCCCGTGCCCGTGGTCGAGCTCCAGAATCCAGCCCGCCACGTTGTCCAAGAAATACCGGTCGTGCGTCACCGCGATCACCGTGCCTTCGTAGCGGCTGAGATGCTGCTCGAGCCACTGCACACTCTCCGCATCGAGATGGTTCGTCGGTTCGTCAAGCAGCAGGATCGACGGCTTCTGCAACAACAGCCGCGCCAGCGCCACGCGCCTCCGCTCGCCGCCTGAGAGATGTTCCACCGTCGCCTCGCCCGGCGGGCAACGCAGCGCGTCCATCGCCATGTCGACCTGCGGCGCGACATCCCACGCGCCGAGCGCGTCGATCTTCTCCTGCAACTCGCCCTGCTTCGTCATGATCGCGTCCTTCGCCGCGTCGTCCTCGGCCGCGCCCAGCTCGTCCCACGTCGCGTCGTAGGCCGCCGTCAGATCCGTCAGGTGCTTCACGCCCTCCTCCACGCACGCGCGCACGGTCGCGCCCGCCGTGAGCTGCGGCTCCTGCGGCAAAAAACCCACCGGATAACCCGGCTCGAAATGCACGCGGCCGTCGATCTCCGTGTCGAGGCCCGCGAGGATGCGCATCAGCGACGACTTGCCCGAGCCGTTCAAGCCGAGCACGCCGATCTTCGCGCCGTAATAAAACGACAGCGAGATGTCGCGGAGGATTTCCTTGCGTTCGATTTTCTTCGAGACGCCGATCATCGAGAAAATAATCTTCGGAGCTTCGGTCTGGGCCATGGCGCGAAACTGCGGAGCCCACGCCCCGAGTCGAGCGCAAGAAATCCCGCACCGGGACTCTTGACAACCACCCGCCGCCCGGGATTTCTTCGTCGCGCTTGCGGGCCACAAGCACTCCCCACCCCATGATCCCACTCCCGTCTATTCGCGGAAGCCGGCAGCGTTGCGCCGTCTCCCTTTTGTCTGTCGCCGCGCTGCTGCTCACCGGATGCGTCAGCTCGAACCGCACCGCCCTCGCGCCCGCGGCCCAAGCTCAGCTCAAAACTGTTTCCATAACCGCCACCGTCAATCAGCCCGAGTTGGCGGCTGATGTTCTGCGGTCAAATATCGGCCAATCGGCCGGGGCCCAGGGCGGGTTCATCGGCGGTCTGATTGGAGGAATCATCGATGCCACCATCGAGGCCAAGCGCTCCAAAGCCGCCGAGAGCGACATCACTCCCGTGCGCGATTCTCTCGTGGATTTCAACGCTCCGGAAGAATTGCGCGCCGCGCTAGTCGCCGAACTCCAGAACGGCAACCCACCGGTTCCGATTTCCTCGGTGGCCCTCGCGGCGGCCAAAGACGATGACGCCGTCCGCAAACTGGTCGCCGCGAGCAAGAGCGACGCGGTGTTGGTAATTACCACGGACTATCATTTGTCGCCGGAATTTGACCGCATCCGCGTGCTCGCCCAAGTAAAACTGCTCTCTCCCAAGAGTTCCGGGCGCGACGAATCCGGTCCGCTTTACCACAACGAATTTGCGACCTACCGCCCCCTTCCTGCTTCGGCCGGCTCCGGCAGAGCATCAGCTGCGGCCGCCTGGGCGGCCAACAAAGGAGCGCTGGCGCGCGAAGCGATGAAGAGTTGCTTCGCCGAGCTGGCCGCAATGATCAAATTTGATCTTGGGCAAGGGGCCGAGGTCAACTTGCTGCCCAAGGAATCTCTCACGACCACCGCTCCGGCCGCTGGCCGCCAAGGCGTCGTCATGGGGCCTGGCGTCGTGTTCAAAGGCGCGGTCGCCCAGCAGCACGGCGACCGCAAGTGGGTCCGCTTGCAGTCGGGCGAACTCTCCTCGACCGAATGAGCCCGCGCCTCCCGGCCAGGGTGGCGCTGGGCCTGGCGCTCGGTGCGCTCGCCGGCTGCGCGTCGTCCCCGGTGCAGCTCGCCCTCACCGCACCGCCCGCCGCCGCACGCCGCCCGCTTCCGGCCCGCGCCATCTCCGTCGTCTTCGCGCCGACGACCGATCTTCGCCCGGAATACCAGCAATCGGGAGTCGGCCATGTCGGCGGCCGCGACGTCGTCGCCGGCCAGCTACTCGCCTGGATCGACCGCTCGCTCCAATCACTCCACGGCGCCAGCTTCGCCGTCCAGAGCCAGAACGGTGCGGGTGCCTGGCACGTCACGCCGCTCCTCCGGCAATTCTACACCGCCAGTGTCGCCGTCTCGAAGAACGCCAACGTCGTGCTCGAGCTTCAGATTCAACCGCCGACCGGCCCGGCGCTCACCCGCGTCTATCGCGGCCGCGTCAACGCCGTCAACTGGTGGAACTCCGCCGGCGAGATCGAGGGCACCGTCGTCAATGCTCTCGGCGACTGCCTCGGGCGCATCACCCGCGATCTCGACGCCCTGGTGCAATCGCCGCCCGCCCCCGCGGGTTGACGCCCGCCCCATCCGCGGTTCTCCTGCTCCCAACATGATACACTTCGTCATCGAGGTCACCTACACCGCCCCGCTCGAACGCATCGACCAACTGCTCGCCGCGCACCGCGCCTTTCTCCAAACCGGCTACGACCGCGGCCTGCTCCTGATGTCCGGCCCGCAGAATCCGCGCGTCGGCGGCTTCATCCTCGCCCGCGCCGCCTCGCGCGACGACGTCGAGTCGTTCTTCCGCGCCGACCCGTTTCACCAGGAGAAAGCCGCCACGTATCGCTTCACCGAGTTCAACCCGGTGAAACGCCAGCCCGCCCTCGAAGCCTGGTGCGGCAGCAAGTAATTTTGCCGGGCGGCTGGCCCAGACAAACTCCGGGCTGGAAGCAACCGGCAACCCGGCAACAATCCGGTGACGCACCGCGTCGCTTCCATATTTGCCTTGGCGAATACGAGAAGTCGCGCCTGGCTTGGCGGCGTGCAACTGCTCCGCATCTACGACTGCCTCTGCGACGCCACCCGCCTGCGCCTCATCCACCTGCTGGCGCAGCGCCCGCTCTGCGTCTGCCACTTCGAGGCTGTGCTCCGTCTCCCGCAGGCCAAGATTTCCCGCCACCTCGCCTACCTTCGACGCCACGGCATGGTCACCGCCGCGCAACGCGGCGCATGGCGCGTCTACGCCCTCGCTTCGCCTCCGTCTCCCGCGCTCGCCGCCAACCTCGCCTGCCTCCACGACGCCCTCGCCGAGGAGCCGCAACTCCAGCGCGACCGCGCCAAGCTCGACCGCCTCGATCCCGAGATGGACTGCGCGTCCGCCGCCGTGCCGCGCCGCCAACTTCTCCGCCTCGCCCGCCGAGGAAGCCAGTCGCGGCGCAAGTGACGTTGCCCGGACGCCGCCACAAACCCACGCAACTCCGTCTCTCAACTCTCAACCTTCAACTCGCTCCCCCCTCCCCCGCCCATGACCGACACCGTCGCGCAAAAAATGTCGTTCCTCGACCGTTATCTCACGGTCTGGATTTTCGCCGCCATGGGGCTCGGCGTCTTGCTCGGCAATTTCGTCATCGCCGATCCCGCCGCGTTCTTCGCGCCGCTCACCGTCGGCACCACCAACCTCCCCATCGCCGTCGGTCTCATCCTCATGATGTATCCGCCGCTCGCGAAAGTGAAATACGCGCAGCTCCCGCGCGTGTTCGCCAACACCCGCATCCTCACGCTCTCGCTCGTGCAAAACTGGATCGTCGGCCCGGTGCTCATGTTCCTCCTCGCCGTCACGCTGCTCCGCGACCACCCCGACTACATGGTAGGCCTCATCCTCGTCGGCATCGCGCGCTGCATCGCGATGGTGCTCGTTTGGAACGATCTCGCCCAAGGCAGCCCCGAATACGCCGCCGGCCTCGTCGCGCTCAACAGCATCGCGCAAATCGTCCTCTACAGTTTCTTCGCGTGGGTCTTCATCACGGTGCTCCCGCCCTGGTTCGGCCTCGCCGGCGCCGTCGTGCCCGTGCGCATGGCCGACATTTTCTGGAGCGTCATGATCTACCTCGGCATTCCATTCGCGGCCGGAGTGCTCAGCCGCCTCATCCTCGTTCCGCTCAAAGGCGAGGATTGGTATGAACGCATCTTCATCCCGCGCATTTCGCCGCTCACGCTCGGCGCGCTCCTCTTCACCATCGTCGTCATGTTCACGTTCAAGGGCGGCGCCATCGTGAAACTCCCGCTCGATGTCCTCCGCATCGCGCTGCCGCTCGTCATCTATTTCGCGATCATGTTCCTCGTCAGCTTCGCCCTGGCGAAGAAACTCGGCGCCGACTACCCGCGCGCCGCCTCGCTCGCGTTCACGTCGGCCGGCAACAATTTCGAACTCGCCATCGCCGTCGCCATCGCGGTCTTCGGCCTCAACTCCGGCGTCGCCTTCGCCGCCGTCGTCGGCCCGCTCGTCGAAGTCCCCGCCCTCATCGGCCTCGTCCACATCGCCTTCTGGCTCCGCCGCCGCTGGTATCCGGAAACGGTCTAATTTTATCTGCCATGTTTGGAGCGGCACCTCGCCGCTCCGACCCACTCGCTACGTTCTGACTTCTCGCTCTCAGCTCTGGACTCTCAGCTCTAAGCTCAAATGAACAAACCCTCCGTCCTCATCCTCTGCACCGGCAACTCCTGCCGCAGCCACCTCGCCGAAGGCATCCTCCGCGCCGCCGCGGGCGATCTCATCGAAGTCCACAGCGCCGGATCAAAACCCGCCGGTTACGTCCACCCCAAGGCCATCCAAGTCATGCGCGAAATCGGCCTCGATATTTCCGGCCACACCTCGAAGCACATGCGCGAGTTCCTGCACCACCAGGTCACGACCGTCATCACCGTGTGTGGCATCGCCGACCAAGCCTGCCCGATATTCCCGGGCCAAGTGAACCGTCACCACTGGCGTTTCGACGACCCCGCCCACGCCACGGGCACCGAAGCAGAGATCCTCGCCGAGTTCCGCCGCGTCCGCGACGCCATCAAACTCACCTTCGAAGCCTACGCCGCCGGCCTCCGCGAGGGCCGAAAACTCTCGGGCTAAGATTTAGCTCTTGGAAGAATCTCCCGATCCGGCCTGACTCGTCGCAGATCCACACCGCCGCACGCCCCGGGGGCCACGAGTCGCACAGCGGGAATTTTGCTATCTCCAAAGGTAGCTATTTAACCTGACAAAAACTTGCCCCATGAACTGGATCGCCCTGATTCCCAAAGAACAGTCTCAGTTAACCCAGATTCTCATTGGTTGGTTCGCGGTCACGAGTGCGTGGACTTTTCTCCTCTTCGGTTTCGACAAGTGGCGCGCGGGTCGCGGACAACGCGTCGCGGAATCCACGCTACTGTGGTCGAGCGCGCTGGGTGGCTGGCCGGGCGGGCTGCTCGGGATGATCGTCTTCCGGCACAAGTCGGCGAAGCCCTCCTTTCAGTGGAAATTCGTCGGCACGTTTCTTGTCTGGCTCGCCCTCGTAGCCGGCGCGCTGAAACTCTCCGGCGTGATTTGAGGCCAGCGGGCTCGTAGTTTTGACCACGGATTTCTCGGATGACACGGATTGGACTGAACAGAATTTGAACAGAAGATAACGAAGGCAAAAAGGGTCCGCGAGGCTGCCTCCGTCCTTCGTTCCCTTCGTTTCCTTCTGTGAATCGGTTTCGGCACTCTCGGTTTGCGCCTTGTATCCGTCCTCATCTGTGAAATCCGTGGTGAAAAACCTCCCGTTTCAGTCGGACCAGATTTCGAACAGAAGGGAACGAAGCGAACAAAGGGTTCCCGTCTCTGCCTCCGTCCTTCGTTCCCTTCGTTTCCTTCTGTGAATCGGTTTCGGCATTCTCGGTCTGCGCCTTGTATCCGTCCTCATCTGTGAAATCCGTGGTGAAAAACCTCCCGTTTCAGCCGGACCAGATTTTGAACAGAAGGGAACGAAGCGAACAAAGGGCTCCCGGGCGAACGGCCGAACGTTTTTTTAATTGGATTAATTTCTCCGACCGAATCAAGTAGCCGAAGACCATCCATCGACGCCGCGTGAATGCCATTTGGCGCTTCGCGGTGAGAACCTACTCGGCCCTCCGGCCGTTTCCGACCGCCTCCGAAACGAACCAACTTCTTCGCTCTGCAACCCGCCCAAGGAAAAATATCGCATGTCCACCGAAGCCAAATGCCCGTTCAATCACGGTGCCGCCCCTGTCAGCGGCCCCTCGAACCGCGACTGGTGGCCGAACCAGTTGCCGCTCGAGCTGCTGCACCAGCACTCGTCCAAGTCCGATCCCATGGGCAAGGGCTTCAACTATGCGAAGGAGTTCAAGCGCCTCGATCTCGCGGCGCTGAAGAAAGACCTCGCGACGCTGATGACCGACTCGCAGGACTGGTGGCCGGCGGACTTCGGCCACTACGGGCCTTTGTTCATCCGCATGGCGTGGCACAGCGCCGGCACCTACCGCACCGGGGACGGCCGCGGCGGCGGCGGCCGGGGCCAGCAGCGCTTCGCCCCGCTCAACAGTTGGCCGGACAACGTCAGCCTCGACAAGGCGCGCCGCCTCCTCTGGCCGGTCAAGCAGAAGTATGGCCGGAAAATTTCCTGGGCCGACCTGCTGATCCTCGCGGGCAACGTCGCCCTGGAAACGATGGGCTTCAAAACGTTTGGCTTTGCCGGCGGCCGCGAGGACGTCTGGGAGCCGGATCAGGACGTCTATTGGGGCGCGGAGAGCAAATGGCTCGATGACAAACGCTACTCCGGCGACCGCGATCTCGAGAATCCGCTCGCGGCCGTGCAGATGGGGCTGATCTACGTCAACCCGGAAGGCCCGAACGGCAACCCCGACCCGCTCGCGGCGGCCAAGGATATTCGCGAGACTTTCGCCCGCATGGCGATGAACGACGAGGAGACGGTGGCGCTGATCGCCGGCGGCCACACCTTCGGCAAGACCCACGGCGCCGCCCCGGCCACCCATGTCGGCAAGGAGCCGGAGGCAGCCGGCCTCGAGGAACAGGGTCTCGGCTGGAAGAACAGCTTCGGCACCGGCAAAGGCGGCGACACGATCACCAGCGGCCTCGAGGTCACCTGGACCGCCACGCCCACGCGGTGGAGCAACAATTTTTTCGAGAATCTGTTTGGTTTCGACTGGGAACTCACGAAGAGCCCCGCCGGCGCGCAGCAGTGGACCCCGAAGCACGGCGCCGGCGCCGGCACCGTGCCGCACGCGCACGACCCCGCGAAGCGCATCGCGCCTTCCATGCTCACCACCGATCTCTCGCTGCGGTTTGATCCGGCTTACGAAAAAATCTCGCGGCGTTTCATGGAGAATCCCGATCAGTTCGCCGATGCGTTTGCCCGTGCATGGTTCAAACTCACGCATCGCGACATGGGCCCGCGCACGCGCTATCTCGGGCCGGAGGTCCCGAAGGAGGAACTCATCTGGCAGGACCCCATTCACGCCGTGAACCACAAGTTGGTCGGCGAAAAAGACTTCGCCGCACTCAAGCGGCAGATTCTCGCGTCGGGCTTGTCCGTCGCCCAACTGGTTTCCACCGCCTGGGCGTCGGCGTCCACCTTCCGCGGCTCCGACAAGCGCGGCGGCGCGAACGGCGCGCGCCTTCGCCTCGCGCCCCAGAAGGATTGGGAAGTCAACCAGCCGAAACAGCTGGCGAAAGTCTTAAAAACCCTCGGCGGGATTCAGCGCGCGTTCAACCGCTCGGCCAAAGGCGGCAAGCAAGTCTCGCTGGCAGACCTGATCGTGCTGGCTGGCGGCGTCGGCGTCGAGCTGGCCGCGAAGCAGGCCGGCCACACCGTGCAGGTGCCGTTCACGCCGGGCCGCATGGACGCGTCCCAGAAGCAGACCGACGTGGACTCCATCGCCGTGCTCAAACCCATCGCCGACGGCTTCCGCAATTACCAGAAGGGCCGCGCCCGCATCCCGGCCGAGGCGCTGCTGATCGACAAGGCGCAGCTCCTCACGCTGACCGCGCCGGAGATGACGGTGCTCGTGGGCGGCCTGCGCGTCCTGCAGGCCAACTTCAACGGCGCACCGCACGGCGTCTTCACCCGGCACCCCGGGGCGCTGACGAACGACTTCTTCGTGAACCTGCTCGACATGGGCACGGAGTGGAAGCCGCTCTCGCCGGACGCCGAGGTGTTCGAGGGCCGCGACCGCGCGACGGGGAAAATCAAATGGACCGGCACGCGGGTCGACCTCGTCTTCGGTTCCGACTCGCGGCTCCGTGCCGTGGCGGAAGTTTTCGCCAGCGCGGATGCCCAAAAGAAGTTCGTCCACGACTTTGTCGCGGCCTGGACCAAGGTGATGAACCTGGACCGCTTCGACCTTGCGTAGTCGTTGACCCGATCGGGCCGCGCCGAGCGGAGCAGCAACAGCCGCGAGAATGGCGCGCTTGCGGCGCGCGGTGCGGGGTGCCTGCCGGCGACACCAACGGCGTTAACCCGGCGGACTCCGGGCCGATTCGCACCGCCCTCGGCGGGGGCCTCGGCTGCCTCTATCCCGGACTCATCATGGCCGACGGCGCCCGCATGGAAGGCATCGAGGTGAACGTCTTTTTCACCCTCTGCGGCCTTTGCGTCGGGCCGAAAAACTACCACGGCAAAAATCAAAATCGCCACCGTCGGCAACCCCGCCATGCGCGTCCCCGACGCCAAAGGCTTCCCGCTCCCCGCCCCCGCTTGCCGTGCCAGGCTTGACTGTAGGAGCGGCTTTACGCCGCGATGGCTCGTCGCTTCGCTACGAGTCCGAGGCAAAACGCGCTTCCGCTTTGCCCGAACGGAAGGGACCGGCTCCGTCCGGTCCGCGGCTCGACGAGGGACGCAGCAGACGACGCGAAAGTCATCCCGTCTGCGCGAAACGACGGTCGGGATCGGCCTCCGGATCGGTCGCGCGGCTCTTTCCCTCACGGCTTTCGGGTCTGGTTTCGCCAGTGTGGGCCAACGCGCAAGCGCGCTGACCCACGGGGGAACCGTTCGCGCGAGCAAACCGGAAAGCCCTGCTCTTTCGCTCCTCGCAGAATTTTTGTCCGTGTCTCCCCGTCCGATCCGTGGTGAGAATCGCCCCGGCATGAAATCCCACCGGCAGGAACTGTGGTTCGAGACGCCGACGCGCCGCGCGTTTCTCAACATCACCCCGCAGGTCGCCGCGGCGATCCGCGCCAGCGGCGTGCGCGAGGGCCTGTGCCTCGTCAACGCCATGCACATCTCGGCATCCGTCTTCATCAACGACGACGAATCCGGCCTGCACGCCGACTATGAGCGTTGGCTGGAAAAACTCGCGCCCGAGAAACCGCACAGCGCCTACGACCACAACCGCACCGGCGAGGACAACGCCGACGCGCACCTCAAGCGCCAGCTCATGGGCCGCGAGGTCGTCGTCGCCATCACGGGCGGCGAACTCGACTTCGGCCCGTGGGAGCAGATTTTCTACGGCGAGTTCGACGGTCGCCGCAAGAAACGCGTGCTCGTGAAAATCATCGGCGAGTGAGCGGGTCGGCGCGTCCGCTCAATTCGCGTGATGTGACTTGATCGCCCGCACCTCGACCGCCATCCCGTAGTCCAGCCCCGGACACCCGCGCGCGGCCGCAAGCGCCTGCCCCACGTCGCCGACCCGCAGGAGCACGTAGCCGCCGACGATCTCCTTGCCCTCGGCGTAAGGGCCGTCGCTGACCGTCGCCGCGCCGCACGGCCCCCGCACGACTTTGCCCGTGACCTCAAGCCCTTGGGTCGCGACCACTATGCTCTGCGCCTCCAAACCTTTCATCCATTCGGCAAAGCGCGCCATGATCGGTCCGAGAATTTCGGGCGGCGGCGGCGGACCCGGCGGCTGGCGCAGCAGCAAAAGAAATTCGGATTGCTTGGCGGGAGCGGGCATCGCGGGAGGCATAGTCAAAACATAGACGAACCACGCGCCATCCACCGGACAAAATTCACCCGCCGCCGCGGACCGCCTCGCCGCACTCCGGCCGCGCGCGACCGGACGCCTCCAACCAAGCGAGCCCGAGACTGGCGCCGACCCCCGCGTCCATGACGATGGGCGCGAGGAAAAAGAACCGCGGCCAGAAGAGCACGGCCTCGAGCAGCACGCTGAACGCCGCCAGCAGACCGTAGCCGTAATACAGGTCCCAGTAGCTGCGCTCGAAGCCGCCGAAACTGAAACGGTGCGCCTGCATCGCCGCGACCACCGCCGTCTCGGCCGGGCCGTGCGCCGGCACGTAGCGCACGAACGCGGCCGTGTGGGCCACGAACTGGAGCGCCGCCAGCGCCGCCGCCAAACGCAGCCAGGCCACCGTGCTCATTTGCGCCGGTGCAGCCCGAGGCTGTTGCCGTCAGGATCGGCGAAGACCGCGGCACGGCACGCCGGCGACTCGAAAGGTTCGGCGACCATCGTCACGCCGGCGGCCCGCAGGTGCGCGAGAGCCGCGTCGAAGTCGGCCACTTCCAACACCGCCATCCCGCCGTCGCGCGCCGGCCGGAAGAAACCCAGCCGGTTCGTGATCGAGAGCGTCGCGCCCCCGACCTCGTATTCGACGCCGCCGTGCTCGTCGTCGCCCACGATCCGAGCGGGCGCGAGGCCGAGCGTGGTTTCGTAGAAACGGCGCGCCCGCCGCAAGTCGGTGACCGGATAGCCAAAGAATGCGATTTCGAGGATTTTCATTTTGGGTTGGGGTTGAAAATTTTTCGTCATGTCCGCGGCCGCGCCACCGGGCGCACCTCCAGCGAGGTGCCGGCCGCCAGGACGGGGCAGCCGCGGGCGACTCGCGCGGCCGCCGCGAAATCCGCCGCCGCC
>JACQFT010000120.1 GCA_016199925.1 Opitutia bacterium
AACAGGCAGCGAGGCCGAGATGCGGGCGATGAGCGTGCGAGAAAACGCGAAATCCAACCGTCACCGAAAGACGCATCTGGTAGAGCCTGACGGCACGGGCCGAAAGTTCATGCACATTACCCGGGGAGATCTCCCGCGTGAGAGCGTGGGAGAAGTCAGCAGAGGCCGTAGTAGTGAGGATCGCCGCGTAACGGCGGCAGGAGCGAAGGGCCGAAGAAACAGGACCGCGCGATCAACCGAGCGACTCCGGCCCTTGTGGCGCGCAGTCCTCCGAAACGGGCGGGGAGTGGCTCTGCTGGCCAGCAGAGCGGCCGCTTCCCCGCCGGGCGCAAGGCGCGCGCCGGGGTGGATGCCCCGGAACGCACCGCGCGCGGGGGGCCAGCCACGGGCCGGGCGAACCACGGAAGGGCAACGATGACCACGATGCGCGAAACAGTGAACACGGAACCAGTCACGCTGGAAAGCGTGCTGGCGAAAGAAAACCTGAACGCGGCTTGGTCGCAGGTGAAAGCCAACGACGGAGCCGCAGGCGTGGATGGATTGGATGTGGAGCAGAGCGGCGAGCGCCTCCGCGCGCACTGGACCAGAATCGAAGCGGCGCTGCTGGCCGGGCGTTACCAGCCCGAGGCGGTGCGCGCCGTGACGATCCCCAAGGCCAGCGGCGGCGAGCGCACGCTCGGCATCCCGACGGTGCTGGACCGGCTGATCCAGCAAGCGATCCACCAGCAACTCAGTCCGGTCTGGGAACCGGACTTCAGCGAACACAGCTATGGCTTCCGGCCCGGCCGCAGCGCGCATGACGCGGTGCGGACGGCGCAGGGGTTCATCAAGGCAGGCCAGAGCTGGGTGATCGACATCGACCTGAAGAACTTCTTCGACCGGGTCTGTCACGACAGACTGATGCAGCAGGTCGGACAAAAGGTGAGGGACAAACGGCTGCTGCGGCTCATCGGAGATTATCTTCGAGCGCCCATGCAAACGCCGGATGGCCGTCAGGAAAAGCGCACCCGGGGCACGCCGCAAGGCGGGCCGCTGTCGCCGCTCCTGGCGAACATCTACCTCGATCCGCTGGACAAGGAGCTGGAGCAACGCGGCCTGTCGTTCGTGCGCTACGCCGACGACATCGCGATCTTCGTCTCCAGTCCGCGCGCCGCCGAGCGCGTCAAGGCCAGCGTGATCGCTTGGATTGAAAAGCACCTGAAAGTGGAAGTGAACCGGGACAAAAGCGGGAGCGGACCGAGCGACCAAAGTGGGCTGCTCGGTTTCCGCCTCTATGCCGACGGTCGCCTCGGGGTGGCCCCGAAAGCGATCGCGCGGCTGAAAGCCAAAGTCCGGGAACTATGGGAGGCCCGCCAAAGCCTGACCAGCGAGCAACTGCGCGACCAATGGCAACGCTACATCCGGGGATGGTGGAACTATTTCGCGCTCGCCGACTGGCGGCGGGAAGTGGCCGACCTCACCGGGTGGATCCGCCGTCATATGCGAAAGTGCTTCTGGTTGCGCTGGCATCACCCCCGAGGCCGGTTGAACGCGCTCCAGCGATTGGGCGTGCGCGGCCGGGCCTTGGGGAACGCCTACTGCGCGAAAGGCGCGTGGGCGATGGCCCGGCATCCGACCCTGCAACAAGCCCTGAAGAACGCCACGCTGCAACGCTATGGGTTTATCATTCCGTGGAATCTGACGACGGCACTCTGTCGGCCAGCAAAGTGACCGTCGCCTGTCTCAACCGCCGGATGCGGCAAACCGCACGTCCGGTGGTGTGGAAGGGTCGCGGGGCGCAATCCCCGCGACCCCATCCGATCACGCGGAGCGCCGGACGAGAGACGGACGTCCCGCGGAGCGACGGGGCGTGAGTTGCAACGGGGGGCGCCGCAGGGCCGCCGGTTTGGCGCTCTCGTCGCGCGCGGAACCGCTCCGCGGCCGGGGCGCGGCTTACGGACGGGGCAGGTGCCGGGTGAGGGCGTGGGAGAGATCCTCCATCGTGGCGGGCTTGCGCAGAATCTCGCGGATGCCGAGGCCGAGCAGGGAGGATTGGCGGGCCGGCTCGATGTAACCGGAGAGCAGGATGACGGGCACGGCGGGCCGGAGGCCGAGGATTTTTTTGGCCAGCTCGTCGCCAGTCAAGTCGGGCATGGCGAGGTCGGTGACGACGGCGTCGAACGCGCCGGGATCGGTCTGGAAGGCGGCGAGCGCGGCGAGGGCGTCGTCGTGCAGGGTCACGCGGTAGCCGAGACACTCGAGCAATTTTCCGAGCATCGGGCCGGCGACTTGGTCGTCGTCGACGAGGAGCAGGCGGCGGTCGGCGCCGCGGACGAGGGGCGCGTTCGGGGCGGGGTCGGCGGGAGCGGCGGGCGCGATGATGGCCGGGAAGTAGAGCTGAAACGAGGAGCCTTGGCCGGGGGCGCTCGCGACTTCGATGGCCCCGCCGTGGGAGAGGACGATCCCGTGGACCACCGCCAGACCGAGCCCGGTGCCGTGGCCGGCGCGTTTGGTGGTGAAGAACGGCTCGAAGATCCGCTGTCGCGTGGCTTCGTCCATCCCGCGGCCGGTGTCCTGCACGGCGAGGCGCACGGCGGGCCCGGGCGCGAGGCCGGGGAGCGCCGCCGCGCGCTCGGGCGACACGAGGGTTTCGTCCACCGTGACGGTGACGATGCCGCCGGTCTCCGGGAGGGCGTGCCAGGCGTTGGTGCACAGATTCACCAGCACCTGGTGGAACTGGGTCGAGTCGCCCAGGAGCGGCGGGCAACCGGCGCCGAGCCGCGCTTCGATTTGCACGGTGATCGGCACGGTCGAGCGCATCAAGCCGACGACTTCGCCGGCTACGTCCTGCAGGCGGAAGGGCGCGCGGACGCCCTCCTCGCGCCGGCTGAAGGTCAGGATCTGCCGCACCAGATCGCGGGCGCGCCGGCCGGAGTCGGCGATGATGCGCACCCAGGCGCGGGCCTCGTGCTCGGAGGAGAGGCTGAGCAGGGCGAGCTCGGTCGCGCCCATGAGGCCGGTGAGGATGTTGTTGAAGTCATGGGCGATGCCGCCCGCGAGGGTGCCGAGGGATTCCATTTTTTGGGATTGCCGGAGCATCTCCTCGGTTTCTTTCCGCCGGGTGACGTCGATCACGCTGCCGCGGACCTGGCGATGGTGCCGGGCGGGGAGCAGAGTGAGCTGGATCTCGCCGACGATCCGGCGTCCCTTCGCCGAGCGGAACACCCATTCCTGGCGTTGCATGGCGCCGGCGAGCGCCAGTTCGATGTGGCGGCGGATGCCTTCGGCCGACGGGCGGCCGTCGGGCTGGTGGGTGGGGGACAACTGGCCGAGGCGACGGTGTTCCATGTCGGCGGCGTCGCACTCAAAGAGCCGCAGGAACTGCGGGTTGTAGTCCACGATGCGCCCGTCTTCGACATCGAGCACGAAGATCGCGTCGGGGGCTTTCTCGAAGAGAAAGCGAAACCGTTCCTCGCTCTCGCGCTCGGCGGTGATGTCGAGCAGCGAGTTCAAGCTGTAAGCCCGGCCGGCGATCTCGACCAGGCTGCCGTTGTAGAGCACGGTGAACAGCTCGCCGTTCTTGCGGCGCATCCGGGCCTCGAAGCCGGTGACGCGGCCCTTCGCGCGGAGTTCCGCCACGTAACGTTCGCGGTCGGCCGGATCGGCCCACAACCCGAGCTCGACTGACGTGCGGCCGGCCAATTCCTCGCGGGTGTAGCCGAAGGCCGCGATCGCCGCGGCGTTGAACTCGACCATCCGGCCGTCGGGGATGCTCAGCAGGCCGATGACGACCGGGCTGTGTTCGAAGACCGCGCGGAAACGCTCCGCGCTCTCGCGCAGGGCGGCGTCGGCCCGCTTGCGCTCGGAGATGTCGCGCACGATGTTGCGGCCGGCCTGCACCTGCCCGGCCGCGTCGCGCTGGAAATCGGTGGTTTGTTCGACCCAGAAGAGGCGCCCGTTCTTGGCGCGGACCCGGAATTCGCAACTGGCGTTCTGGCGCCCGGGGTCGAGGCACCACTGCCGGTAGGCGGCGACGACGCGCGGGCGATCCTCCTCGGCGACGAGCCGGAAACTCGCCCTCCCCAGCAACTCCCCCGGGGCAAACCCGCCCAGCGCATACAGCGCGGGATTGCAGTAGGTGAAAAATCCGCGGCGGTCGGCGACGTAGTAGCCTTGGGTCACGCTTTCGACGAGCGAGCGGTAGAGTTTTTCGCTCTCGCGCAGGGCGAGCTCGGCGTGCCGCCGGTGGGTGACGTCCTGCATCGCCCCGAGCATCCGCACCGGCCGGCCGGCGGCGTCGCGCACGATGTGGGCGCGGTCCTCGACGTGGGCGTAGGAGCCGTCCTTGCGCCGGAACCGGTAGTGGTCGGACCAGGTGTCGGTGGCGGAAGCCAGCGTGGCCCGCACCCCGGCGGTCACGCGCTCGGAGTCGTCGGGGTGGAGGCCCTGGCGCCAGAAATCGCCGTTCGCGCCCGCCTCCGCGGGCGTGTGGCCGAAGAGAGTCTCGAAGTGCTCGTTCCACCAGATCGCGCCGGTCACGATGTCCTGGTCCCAGATCACGTCGAACACGGAGCGGTTGACCAACCGGAAACGCTCCTCGCTCTCGCGCAGCGCGACGGTGCGGGCCTCGACCTCGCGCACGGCGTCGGTGTAGATGGTGGCGTTGCGCACGACGAGGGCGGCCTGCCGCGCCAGCATTTCGCCGCGCTGGATTTCCTCGGGGCCGAACGGGCGGCCGGGCTCGAGGCGCGCGAGCGAGATCACGCCGAGGCATGCGCCGCCGTGGAGGATGGGGAACTCGACGACGCTCTGCGCGCGGAGTTGGTCGTAGGCGTTCGTGCGGTGGGGCCGGTCGGAGGAGTAGTCGGCCGTCGCGACCGTCCGGCGGGAGTCGACGGCCTCCCAACTGAGCGGAGCGTCGTCGCGCGCGCGCCGGGTGCCCGCGACGAAGGGCAGGTTCCGGGTGAAGGCGCCCACCACGAGGTCTTCGCCCTGCTTGAGCAGCACTTCGCCGTAGGGCGCGTCGAGCAGCGCCGCGGCCCGCTCGATCAGCGCGTGGAGCAAGTCGGGCAGGTCGCGCCGGTCGAGCAGGTCGGCCGTGGTCTCGTGCAAGGCCGCGAGGAAGCGGGCCTGGCGCTGCTCGAACTCCGCCGCCTGTTTCTGCGCGGCGATGTCGGTGTTGGTGCCGATGAGGCGGAGCGCGCGGCCCTGGGCGTCGCGCGCGGTGACGCGGCCGTGGCTGCGGAGCCAGAGCCAGTCGCCCGCCGCGGTTTTCACCCGGTGCTCGACCTGGTAGTCGTCGGTCTCGCCGGAGATCGCGCGGCGGGCCGCCGTGATGATCGCGGGCCGGTCGGCGGGGTGCGCCAGGGCAAGGAGAGCGCGCGCGGTCGTGATCGTCTCGGCGGGCGGGTAGCCGAGCAATTCCGTCCAGGCCGGATCGAGGGTGAGCCGGTTGGCGGCGACGTCGTCCTCCCACGTGCACGTGCGCGAAGCGCGCAACGCGAGGGCGAGGCGCAGGCGATAGGCTTCCGAATTTTCGAGCGCGCGCTTCTCGGCGGTGATGTCGACGACGCAGCCGATGATTTCGCGCGGGCGGCCGGCGGCGTCGCGCACGAGGCGGCGGTCCGCCCGCAGCCAGAGCCAGCGGCCGTCCTTGTGCCGGTAGCGGTAGTCGTGCTGATAGGCGCCGAGAGCGAGCACGCGGGCCGCTTCGGCCAGCACGGCCGCGCGGTCGTCGGGGTGGATCTGCTCGGCCCAGAAATGCGGCGCGGCGCGAAATTCCTCTTCGGTGTAGCCGAGCATCGCCGTCTGGTTGGCGCTGATGAAGGTGGCGGCGAAGGGCGGCTCGGCGGCCGTGGTGAAGACTGTCGCCGGCGAGGCCGCCAGCACGAAGTCGAGCCGGGCGTTGAGCTGCTGCAATTCTGCCGTGCGCTGTTGCACGGTCGCCTCCAGCTCGGTGCGCGAGACCGACACCGCCTGCAGCCGGTCGAGCATGTCGTTGAAAGTGCGGGCAAGCGTGTCGAGTTCGTCCTTCGGGCGGTAGCCGACGAGCGCGCGCGCCTGCGTGTTGCCGGCGGCGACGGCCTTGGCGGTGCGGACCATGTGCTTGAGCGGCCCGCCGTGGCGGGCGCGGGCCGCCGCGCGGCGCTCCGCTTTTTCGCGGGCGGTGTCGGCGGAGTCCGTCCTCGGATCGAGGGAGCGCGCGTCGGCGGCCGTGCCGGCGTCGGCCTGCTGCAGGCCCTGCGCGACGCGGGCGAGCGCCTGCCGGCCGACTTCAAGCGCGAGGCGGCGGCGGGCGTCGTCCGCCGGGTCGGCCGCGGCGGATTTGGCGGCCAGTTCGCGGAGGACACGGTCCAGTTCGCCCGCGGCCTCGAGTGCTTTTTGAGTGCCGGCCTGCTCTTGCCCGGCGGAAATTTTCAGCGCCCGGAGCGTGGTGGCCAGGCCGTCGTGGTCGGTTTGGCCGAAGTAGAGATTCAGGCCGATGGCGAGGCCGAGGCCGAGCACGCAGCCGACGACTTTGGTGCGGATCATCATGTCTGGGAGAAAGCGAGTGGCCCGCCGCATCGCAGCACCGCCGGCGGGGCATGTCTAACCCAATAGTGCGCCGAGCGCACGCCGGTCGAACGCCGGCACGGCGGTCCGGTCGGCAAACCGGGGCACGCCGCCCGCGGCGCGGGTTCGGTCGGCCGGGCGCGGGCTCGAAGCGGAGCGCGTGCGCGCAGGGCAACAGTTTCACGCCCGCGGCGCACGCGCCCGACTCGAGCGTGAGCAGACCGGGTGGGCCGGCCGGAGCGAGCGGGGCGGCGGGCATGGTGGGCTGAGAGGTGGAGCCGGCGGAACACGGCGGGCGTCAGCCGGGAGATTGTGCGAGCTGGCGCTTCGTTGGTTGCCAGCGTTGCCGGCGCTCGCGCCCTGACCGGGGCGAGGGCGCCCCGGCTCCAAGTGGCGGGCTGTTCGACGGGGGCATGGCGGGGCGGGAAACGCGGGTCAGAAGCGCACGCTGGTGCCGCAGAAAAACGCGGTGTCGGCCGTGGCGCGGTTCAGCGCGAGGTTGACGCCGGCGTCGAGACACCAGCGGTCGTTGAGCGCGTAGCCAAGGCCGAGGCCGAGGCTCCGCTGGGCGGCCACGCCGGGTTCGGCGCTGCGACCGACCCAGGCCTCGCTGTAGCAGGAAAGTTTTTCAGTGAGCGCGCGGCCGCCGATGACGGAGTATTCCCAGAAATTTTCGCGGCCGTGGCCGCGGCTGGCGAGCAGGCGGCTCCATTTTGCCATGAGGCCGAGTTGCCAGCCGGCGGGCAGGTTCACGATGAAGGGGAGCGACAGGCCGCCCTCGACGGCGTCGTTGCCGAGACCGCCGCGGTTCGTCGGGATTTTCGCAAAGGGCAGCAGGCTGAAGGCGGTCGCGCCGCCGTCGTTGCCCCAGAAATTGTATTTGGCGCGGACGACGGTGTCGCCGAAACCGGCGGCGCGGGTGCGGGCGCCGGCGGCGTCGGTCGTCGTGACGCGGGCATAGGATTGCCAGCCGAGCTGCAGTTCGAACTGCGGGGTTACGCCCCAGCGCAGAAAGACGGACCCGAGGCTGAGCGCGCGCGTGCGCCCGCCGGCGTCGGCGTCGTGCGTGACGGTGAAAAACTCGGTCTCGAGCTGCCCGCGTCCGGCGTCGAGCGTGAAGGGTCCGTCGGTTTTGCTCGGCCGGTCGGTGACCATGGCGCGGGCGGCGGCGGGGTCCGCGCTGGCGGCGGTGGCGACGGCGCCCAATGCGCCGAGAAGAAAGCCGAGCCGGGCGGCGGCGAAGCGGCCGGGGCGGCGGACGGTGGGTGAACTCCGGGGCGAGGCCGGGTCGCCTCCAAGCGAAGGGCGGTTTGTTGCGCGCATCGCGGTGGGGAGATTCCGGGACTAGGAGTCCCGGAAGAAATTTTCCGGCGCGCCGGCCGAGGTCGCGCTCGGCTCGCGGATTTGCGCGGCGGGCTGGCGCGTGGTGGCGGGCCGCGGCGCGGCGGCGCGGCGGTCGGCGCCGGCGGCGGACGGGTGGCGCGACGCGTCCGTTGCCGGCCGAGCGTCGTCGCGATGGTCGGCGCCGCCGAGCAGGTGCTGGAGGTTGGCGACGGCTTCCTTGAGCGCGGTGGACTGGGCGCTGAGCTCCTCGGCGGCGCCGGCGGTCTCCTCGGCGTTGGCGGCGTTGGACTGGGTGACCTTGTCCATCTGCGAGACGGAGTTGGTCACCTGGCCGATGCCCTGGCTTTGCTCGGTGGAGGCGTTGGCGATCTCCGCGACGAGGCCGTCGAGCTGGCGGATTTGCTCCTGAATGGTGGAGAAATTTTTGGCGACTTCGCCGCTTATCTGCGCGCCCTGCTGGCTCTTGGCCACGGAGTCGTCGATCTTGGCGGCGGTCTCCTTGGCGGCGGCGGCGCAGCGCTGGGCGAGGGCGCGCACTTCGTCGGCGACGACGGCGAAGCCGGCGCCGGCCTCGCCCGCGCGGGCGGCCTCGACGGCGGCGTTGAGCGCGAGGATGTTGGTTTGAAACGCGATTTCGTCGATTGTCTTGAGAATTTTCGCGATGTCGGCGCTGGCCGTTTTGATCGCATCCATCGCGGTGACCATGGCCTGCATTTGCTTGGCGCCGGTGTCGGCGGAGGTGCGGGCCTGGCCGGCGGATTGTTTGGCCCGGGCGGCGCTCTCGGCGTTGCGCTTGGTCATGCCCGAGAGTTCCTCGAGGGAGGCGGAGGTTTCTTCGAGGGAGGCGGCTTGTTGGCTCGAGCCGTCGGCGAGGGACTGGCTGGCGACGGAAACCTGGGCGGCGGCGGAGCCGATTTCGTTGGCGCTGGCGCCGACGGTGGCGTGGAGGGCGCGGCCCAGGGTGGCGAGGCTGCGCGCGATCAGGAAGGCGACGATCAGGCCGATCACCACGCCGCTTGCGAGCACAGCGAGGCTGGCGCGTTTGCCGAGCGTGAGCTCGGCGAGCAGGGCGATGTTGCCCGAAGTCTGCGCGGCTTTGGCGGCGGTTTGCAGGGCGTTCATGCCCTCCTCGATGGCGGCCGCCTGGCGCTCGAAAGCGGCGAGCTCGACGCTGATCTGCCGGTCGCAGTCGACGATCGCGCCGATGGCCGCGTAGTATTTGCCCCAGAGGCCGGTGATTTCTTTTTGGAGGCTGTCGGCGAAGGAGAATTGTTTCATCTCCGCCGCAAATTCCGCGATGCGGCTCTGGATTTCCTTCAGGTAAGCCGGATCGGAGCGCAGCAGGTAGTCCTTCTCGTGCCGGCGGACCATGAGCATGATGACGTTCAGTTCGGCGAGGCCCTGGTCTTTGACTTTTGCTTCGACGTCGTGGACGACGGCGCGCATCTGGCCTTCGAGTCCGTCGGTGGGGGTGAGCCCGCGGCGTTTTTTGAGCGCGGCGATCTTGAGGAAGGCGGCGCGGTAGTTGTCGGCCACGGTCTGGAGCCGGGTAGCCTGGGCGCGGCGGGCTTCGTCGGTGGTCGCGGCCGCGATCTCCTCCAAGCTGCGCTTGCCGGCGGCGACGGCCGCCTCGAAACGGGCCACCGCCGGGGCGTGGTTCGCGAGGCGGAAAGTCTGTTCGTGGCCCCTGGACTGGGCGAGGGCGAGGAGCACGGCTTGCGCGGCTTCTTCTTCCGCGAGGTCGTGGGTGATGAAGCTGCGGCTCCGGTCGTCGGCCGACTTGGCCTTGAAATAGCCCGCGCCCGAGCCGATCGCGACCGTCGCGATCAGCGTGCCGATGCCGATCCAGATCCGTTGGGTGATGTTCATGACGGGCGGCGCCGGGGGATCATTTGACCGGCACGAGACCGGACTGCGCCACGACGGCCTGGCCCTTCGGCCCGAGGACGAAGTCGAGGAAGGCCTTCTCGTCGCCGGTGGCGGCGCCCTTGGTGGCGAGGGTGGGCTTGCGGCCGATCGGATAGGTGCCGTCGCGCAGCGTCGCGGCACTGGGCGTGATGCCGTTGACGGTGACGACCCGGACCTTGGCCTCGTCCACCTCGCCGAGCGAGGTGTAGGCGATGGCGCCGGGCAATTTGGCGAGCGAGCCGAGGAGCACGCCGTCGTGCTTGACCATCGCCTTGGCGCTGAACGCGTCTTTGCCGAGGACCCGGTCGTGGAAGACTTCGCGCGTGCCGGAGTCGGCGTTGCGGTTGAAGAGGATGATCGGTTTGCCGTCGGCCCACGCCTCGGTCTTGCCGGTGAAGATGTCTTTCAGCTCCGCGAGGGTGAAGTTGGCCGCGGCGTTGGTCGGGTGGACAATCACCGCGACGCCGTCGGCGGCATAGACGGAGCCGACAAGGCCGGCGGATTTTTCGGCGGCGGACAGTTCGCGCGAGAGGAACGCGAGGGAGACGTCGCCGCTCTCGAGGCCCTTGACGCCGGCGCCGGAGCCGCCGCCTTCGAGGGTGATCGTCTTGCCCGTGTCCGCGGCGAACGCGGCGGCGAGCGCTTTCAGGACGTGGAGCGTGGAGTCGGAGCCGCGGGCTTTAAAGTCGGCGCGGGCAAAAGTCGGGAGCAGGAGGCTCGCGACGAGAACGGCAGTGAGACAGTTTTTTGTTTTCATGGGACGACGGGCAAGATCGTGCGGAGGGTGGGGAGGGCGGACGGTTGGGGAGAAAGCGGGTGGGGGAAGCGCAGGGCCGGAGGCGGCGATCAGAAGTTCAACTGCAGTTGGCTGCGGACGCCCTGGGTGCGGGCTTTGGCGGGGCCGCCGGTGACGGTGTCGCGCGACTCACCGAGGAGGCAGCCGGCCTGCCACTTCACGTCGTTGCCGCGGAAAAAATACGAGAGGCCGAGATACCACTCGGTCAGGCGGTCCATCGTGCCGCCGCCGGGGGCGGAGCGGATGCCGTCGCTGAGGTTCACCCCGCGGCCGTCGGAATCGACGCGGGAGTAACGCAGAACGTATTCCAGGTTCTTCCCGGCCTTGAAGGCCGGCTGGACCGAGAACGCGCTGCTGCGCGAGTTTTTCGTCGCGGAGCGGCCGTGCTCGTTGTCGCTGCCAAAATACTCCAACTGCAGGTCGAAGGCGCCGCTGGTGAAATCGGCAAAGGCGTTGAACACGCGCAGATCGTCACCGGCGCCGAGAGTCTTGCCGCCCTGGTCGGGCAACCAGCCCACCGAGGCGCTCACGACGTAGGTCAGGCTCGCGCCCGCCTTGCCCTTGAAGCCGAGGTTGCCCCAGTAGGCGAAATTGTTGTTGGCCGCGCTGCCGCTGCCCGCCACGCCGGCGGACGATTCTTCGCGCTCCGGATTCGTGATCGCGACGTTGTAGAACAGGCCGCGGGTGTTCTTGCCGCCGGCATAGACGCCGATGCGGTAGCTGCCGGCGCCGAGGCGGCGGCCGTTGTTGCCCTCGACGAAGTAGCGGGTGCCGGGCGAACGCTCGATCGCCTTCAGGCTGCCGGAGGAGGTGAACCATTCCTCGATGCCGAACGGCACCTTGCGGAAGCCGAAGTCGAGGCTGAGCGCGTCGCTCTGCGTCCAGGTGATCTTGGCTTCGTCGAAGGTCGAGCCGGCGAAGTCGTAGTTGAGGCTCGAAGTCCAGCCGTGGCCCAGGTTGGCCTTGGCTCCGAGATAAATGCGGCGGAGGAAAAAATGCTGCGTCGCGGCCGGGTCCGCCGCGGTGCCGCTGATGTCCGTGGCCAGGCCGGCAAACTGCACCTGGAGGCGGCCGCTGAGCGAGAGGCCTTGGACGAACTTTCCGCCGCTGGTCGCGACGTCGGGCGCGGGTTTGCTTTTCGCGGCTTCGGCGGTGATCTGCGCCGCCTCGGCGGTGGTGAGGATGCCCTTGCGCACGAGGGCATCGACGATGGCTTTGGCGTCCTGGGCTTGGGCGGAGACGGCGGCGCCGAAAAGCGCGAGGGCGGCGAGCGCGCGGAGGGCGCGCTTCGCCGCGGGAGCGGGGCGTGGGGTCATGGAGGGGTGAAAACTTTCTGCCGGGAACGGGTCTGCTCAGGCGGCGGAGGCGCGCACGACCTCTTGGATGGTTTCGGCGGCGACGACACGGTCGATGTCGAGGAGCGTCTGCACCTGGCCCTTCACCTTGGCCATGCCGAGGAGGTAGGCGGTGTCGATCTTGGTGCCGAAGTCGGGCGTGGGCTCGATGTCGCCGCCGGGGATCGGCACGACTTCCTCCACGGAGTCCACGACCAGGCCCATCTGCACGACGGCGCCGCTGGGCATCGCCACTTGCACGACGATGATGCAGGTGCGCTCCGTGAGCTCGGCTTTCAGGCCGAATTTCAGGCGCAGATCGATGACGGGGATGACGTGGCCGCGCAGATTGATCACGCCCTTGACGAAGCCCGGCATCTGCGGGACGGGGGTGATTTTCTGCATGCGGATGATTTCGCGGACTTTCAGGACGGCGATGCCGTAGGCTTCGCGGTCGAGGAGGACGGTGAGATACTTGCCCGCCGCCGTGGGCGGCCCGCCGACGGGGGCGGAGATTTTGGTCGCGGTGCTCATGGGAGGATGGGGGGAGGCGGTTGGTGAGTGCCCTACGGCTCGGCTCAGGAATTCTTGAAGAAATCCTCGTGACCGTTGCCGTTGGCGGTGGCGGTGGCGTTGCCGGTGGCGGTGGCGGCGGCAGGCGCGGGGTGCGGGGCGCGTTCACGCGCCGGGGCGGCGAACTTCGGCGCGCCGTTGCGGGTGGCCGGGGCCCGCGATTTTGCCTTGGGCGCGACGGGCGCGGCGTGGGGGGCGCTGGCGCCGTGGCTGTCGTGGGTGCGGTCGATGCCGACGAGTTTCTGGAGGCTGCCGACGGCTTCCTTGAGCATCTCGGCCTGCGCGTTGAGTTCCTCGGAGGCGCTGGCAGTTTCTTCGGCGTTGGCGGCGTTGGACTGCGTGACCTTGTCCATCTGCGAGACGGCGGTGGTCACCTGGCCGATGCCCTGGCTCTGCTCGGTGGAGGCGCCGGCGATTTCGGCGACGAGCTGGTCGAGCTGCCGGACCTGATCCTGAATAGTCGTGAAGCTCTTGGCGACTTCGGCGCTGATCTGCGCGCCCTGCTGGCTCTTGGCCACGGAGTCGTCGATTTTGAGGGCGGTCTCTTTCGCGGCGGCGGCGCAGCGCTGGGCGAGGGCGCGCACTTCGTCGGCCACGACGGCGAAACCGGCGCCGGCCTCGCCGGCGCGGGCGGCCTCGACGGCGGCGTTGAGCGCGAGGATGTTGGTCTGAAACGCGATCTCGTCGATCGTTTTGAGGATTTTCGAGATGTCGGTGCTGGCGGTCTTGATGGCGTCCATCGCGGTGACCATCGCCCGCATCTGCTGCGCGCCGGTGTCGGCGGAGCCGCTGGCCTGGCCGGCGGCGGTCTTGGCGGAGACGGCACTCTCGGCGTTGCGCTTGGTCATGCTCGACATTTCCTCGAGCGAGGCGCTGGTCTCCTCGAGGCTGGCGGCCTGTTCGCTCGAGCCTTCGGCGAGCGACTGGCTGGCGGCGGAGACCTGGCCGGAGGCGGCCGCCACTTGGTCGGCGCCGTCGGAGAGCAACCGCGCGATGTCGGTGAGGGTGCGGGACACGCCGCGAATGATGAAAATCGAGAGCACGATGCTCAGCACGATGGCCGCGCCGACGCCTACGGAGACGATCGTCGAGGTAAAAATGAGGGCCATCTCGGTCGCCGTGGCGGATTTGCCGGTGTCGGCCGTGGCAAGTTCGCCGGCCTGTTTCATCGTGGCGGCAAATTCGTTGCCGGCTTTGGAGCGGCGTTGGCTCGTCGCATCGCCCTCCTCGGCCAGGTGGACGAGATTGGTCATCTCGGTTTTGTAGGCGGTCAGAGCGGCCTGTGCGACGTCGAGCTGCTTGGTGTTTTCCGCTTTGTGGGTCAGCGGGCGAAGCTTGCTGAAATGGCCGTCGATGCGGACGAAACGAGCGATGCCTTCGTCCAGAAGCTTGGTTGAGCGCTCGGCCTGGGATTTCCACGCGGCCACCCGAATCTCGGCGACCTCGTTGTCGATTTGTGCGCCAAGTGAAATCTTGAACTGACGCTCGGACAATTTCTCGTGCGCCGCGCCGGCGGCGATCTCGGCCGTCAGGGCCGTTTCCTGCGCCTCCTGATAGTCGTTCAGCTCTTTGGCGGCGGTCGCGGCTTTCACGTTCAGCTCGCCGCGCGATTTTGCTTTGGCGTCCATATTTTTCCGGGTGGCCTCGAATTCCTTTTCGTAGGTGTCGAGGATGGTTTTGGCACTGGCGACGAGGGCGCCCATTTGGGGAAGATTTTCCTTGGCGGTCAGGTCGATGGCTTTGGCGAGGGACGCGCGGGTCTCTTCCATGTTCTTTTTCGTTTCGTCGTAGGCTTTGCGCGCTGCATCGTGGCGGCCGATTGGCTCGCGTCGGCGACCAGCCCGCCCGCGGGCACGGTGGCGTGGGCGAGGATTTTCGATTGGCCGGAGACGCCGTTCATTTTCCATACAGCGACGACGCCCACGAGGGCGACGATGGCGATCACGGCGGCAAATCCGGCGGCGACGCGTTGTCCAATGGTCAGGGTTTTCATAGTGGGTTTGGGGAAAAGGAAAGGTTTTTGCGGGCTTGGGCGCGGGCTCAGCGGGGGAGACGCTGCTGCGGAACGATGACGCCGACCCGGGCGCCGCCGCGGTGCGCCGTCGTTCCGGGCCCGCCCGGAAAACCGGTCGGGTGGTCGGCGGCGGAGACGGTCGGTGGGATCGGGTCGGATGGGTTCATAGGGGAGCGGAATCGCCAGACCCGAGGGGAATCCGGCGGGGCGTCGCTCCTCATCCTTGCAGGTCTGAGAACCTGCCCGAATCAGGCGGTCGCGCTTTCGCGCACCGCAACGTGGAGTATTTATCGGCGCCCGGCGGACCGACTTTAGCGAATTTTTCCCGGCCGCGAGTCCGCGGCTTCCCGTTCTGCGGGTCAGCCTGATCCTAACTCCCGCGGTTGGACGCGGAGAGCACCGGGACCGGCCGGGAGGGCACCGGGGGATGAAGGGGAAAAATGCTCCTCTTTCCGATGCACCTGCCGGGTGAATGCGTCCCGGGCGCCGGTCCCGGACTTTCAACCGCTAATCCTCCCTAGTCTCCGCCGATGACCGATCCCCCGGAGCTGAGAACGAGAGCTCGCCGCAAAGCCGCCGCCGCCGTCGGCCTTCTCTGGATTGGCGTCAACGAGCGAAGATTGGCGGTGAAAAGAATTTCTGTTTCGCCGCGCCGCCTCGGGCCTCGGTTCGACACCCGCCGAACGCTCGGTGCGCTCCTTGCCCTTTTCCGTGCCCGCGGCGACCCGATGCATAGGCGGAATTTGGGCGGACTCGTCCCCGGTGTGCGAGGGGCGCGAGTTGCCCGAGATTGGGGCAAGCGCCGCGGAACCCGCGGCCGGTGGGCAAACCTGCCCCGAGGGGCTGACCCTTTCGCCGCGGCGGACCCTGCCTCAACCCTTGCCGGTCTCCAACAACTGCTGGAGCCGGGCGCGCAGGCCGGCCAGTTCTTTGGACCGAAAATTGTCTTTGGTTTTCCCGATGACCGCGATCGCGTCGGCGACCGCCGCTCGCCAGGCCGCCGTCTCGACGGCGCGGCCGGGCCGGCGGGAGTCGCGGGCTCCGACCTGCTGCAACGCAGGCGCAAGCAGCGCGAGTTTCTCCAGCACCAGATTCGGGGGGGCGGTCGCCCCGCGCGGCGGGTCCGCGAGCAGTTGCCGCACCTCGTCGAGCACGGCCCGCAGTGTCCGCCGCTGCCGCGCTTCGGCGAGCAACCGGTCGAGGAGCTCGCCGAGTGCGGCGAAGTCCGGCGGTTTGACGAGGTAGGCCGCGACGGGAAGGTTGGCGGCGCGTTGCGCCGTCGCCAACTGGGGGTTGCCCGTCATGAGCACGACCGGGGGACAATCCTCGCGCAGGATCGACTCGACCCACTCCAGGCCGTCGTTGCCCGGCATATGGATGTCGCTCAGCACGACGTCGAACTGCCCGGCCCGCAGCGCCGGTCCGGCTTCGGTCGGACCGTCGGCCGCCACCACCGTGGCCCCGCGCTGCTCCAGCCACGACCGCAACACGAGCCGGGCAACGGGGTCGTCCTCGACGAGTAAGATTCGGGCGGGTTCCATGCGGTGTGGTGCGGGCGAAGCTGGCGGGCCCGCCGCCGCTTGGCAAGCGCCGCAACGGCGCCGCGCTGCGCCGCGCTTTCCGGTTTGCTCGCGCAGACGGTTCCGCCGTGGATCAGCGCGCCGGCACGTGCCCGACCGCGCGCAAGCGCGCTGGCCCACGCTGACGAAACCGAACCGGAAAGCCGCCGCGCCGCCGCGCGCAGGCGGCGCCCTTTTTCGCTTCCGTCCGATTCTTGCGTTTACAAGCCGGGCGCGAGACCACATTGGTTGTTCACAAGTTCTCCCCAAGTCTCCCCATAATGGAATCCACCACTCGTGCGGTTTCTTTTTTGCCGCCAAATCAGGTCGGAGTCAGAGTCAAAACTTACGTTCTCGACACGAACGTCCTGCTGCACGATCCGCAGTCGATCTTCAAGTTCGAGGACAACAACCTCGCGATCCCCGTCGAGGTGCTGGAGGAGCTCGACGCCATCAAGGGCGAGCAGTCCACCGAGCGCGGCCGCAACGCCCGCCGCGTCCACCGCATCCTCCAGGAGCTGCTGCCCGACTCCCGCTCGATGCACGAGGGCGTCAAGCTCGCGAACGGCGGCACGCTCTCCGTCATCATCAACCGCTACCTCGTCGAGAACAACTGGTCCACGCCCGCCATGCAGCGGCTGCGCGCCGTGCTCTCGGATTTCACCAAGAAGGACAACCGCATCATCGCCAGCGCCCTCTACGTGCAGGAAACCAACCCGCCGCCGACGATCCTCGTCACCAAGGATGTCAACGTGCAGCTCAAGGCCCGCGCGGTCGGCCTCGAGGCGCAGGACTACCTCAACGACAAGGTGCCCGCCGTGGACAGCGACGAGGGCGACTACCAGACCATCGAGCTCGATGTCTATGAGATGCAGCGCTTCTGCTCCGAGGGTGAACTGGAACTCGTGCCCGAGCTCGCGGCCAAACTTTATCTCAACGAATACTGCCTGCTGAAAACCCCCGAGGGCAAAACGATGCCCGGCCGGTTCTTCGGCCGCGGCACCGTGCGCCGCCTGCACCTCCCCGATTTCGTCAAGGCCCCCGGCGGCATCCCCATCCGCGCCCGCAACCTCGAGCAGCAGTTCTTCATGGACGCGCTGATGGACGACTCCATCGCGCTCGTCACCTGCTTCGGCAAGGCCGGCACGGGCAAGACGCTCCTCTCGACCGCGTGCGCACTCTACCAGACCACCGACGAGCGCTCGCTCTACGACGGTCTCTCGATCTCCCGCCCGGTCATCGCCCTCGGCAAAGACATCGGGTTCCTCCCCGGCACGATGGAGGAAAAGATGAAGCCGTGGCTCCAACCCTACCACGACGCGCTCGAGGTGCTCATGCCATCGAAGCCGCCGAAGGACGCGCAGTTCGCCGCCAAAAAGTCCGGCAAGAAAAATAAGAACAAACACGGCGAGCTCATGGCGTTGATGCACGCCCCGCAGCCCCCGCATTCCAGCAACGGCAACGGCCACGGCCTCCCGCCGATGAAGCCCTACGAGCGCCTCATCAAGAGCGGCGTCGTCGAGATCGAGGCCCTCTGCTTCATCCGCGGCCGATCGATCGCGCGCCGCTTCTTCATCCTCGACGAGGCGCAGCAACTCACCCCGCACGAGGTGAAGACCGTCATCACCCGCATCTCCGAGAGCTCCAAGCTCGTCCTCATCGGCGACCCGGCGCAGATCGACAATCCCTACGTCGACTCGCGCAGCAACGGCCTCGTCTATTGCCACAACCGCATGAAGGGCCACGCCCTCGCCGCCCACGTGAAGTTGTCCAAGGGCGAGCGCTCCAAGCTCGCCGAACTCGCGGCCGACCTGCTGTAACGGAGCCGCCGGCCTCCGTGCCGGTGAGCGTGACGGGGCCGCGGCGCCCTCGCCGCGTTTGCTGCGGGTAGGGCGGACCCGCCGGGTCCGCCGTCGGTAGCGCGGCGCCTCAGCCCGCGGTAGGACAAGGCTCGCGGGCGAACGCCTCGCGCTCCTTGCTACCTCGCCGTCCCGCGCACTTCGGCCTTGCCGCGCGCCCCGCTCTTTCGCGACACTGCGCGACGGTGAACAACGTGACGGTGGAACCCAGCGACGATCTTACCCCGATCGAGAGCGATGCGCTCTTTCAGGCCCAGACGGAAATTCGCCACCTCAAGAACACCATCGGCGCCGTCCGCACCGAGCTCGAGGCCACCCAGGCCGACCGCGCCGCCGCCGTGCAGGCCGCCGTTGCCGCCAGCCGCGACGAAGTCCGCCAGCTCCAGCAGACCATCCAGGCCCTGCGCGACGAATTGCAGGCGATGCTGGCGAGCAAGTCCGAGGCGGTGCAGGCCGCCGTCGCGGCCGGCCACGACGAGAAACTTCAGCTGCAGGCCCCGGTCGCCGCGCTGCGCGCCGAGCGGGAGGAGAAAATGTTTCTCAACGCCGACGCGCTCGAAAAACAAAAGCAGGCCGCCAACGACGAGCTGCGCCAGTTGCGCGAAACCATCTCAACGCTGCGAACCGAATTGGAAACCAAACATGGCCGCTGATCAGACCAACCCCACCGCCGCCGCTTTCGGCAACGGCAAGACCGCTCCGCAGGGCCGCGAGACGATGGCGACGCTGCGCTCCAAACTCCGCCGCAACGAACTCCTCCTCAAGCTCGCCCAGCGCGTCGCGTCGATCGAGAAGCTCGACGATCTCCTCGCCACCCTCGTCGAGATCGTCGCCGCCGAGACGGACGCCGAGCGCGGCACGCTCTTCCTCAACGACCCCGCGACCAACGAGCTCTACTCGCGCGTCGCCCAGGGCACGTTCAACCGGGAGATCCGCCTGCTCAACAACTCCGGCATTGCCGGCAGCGTTTTCCAGACGGGCAAGGGCGAGATCGTCCCCGACGCCTACGCCGACCCGCGCTTCAACCGCGAGATCGACCAGAAGACCAGTTTCACGACGAAGAACATTTTGGCGGCGCCGGTGAAGACCGCGCGCGGCGAAGTCATCGGCGTCGTGCAGACGCTCAACAAGCGCTCGGGCGCGTTCACTGAGGAGGACCTCGATCTGCTCGAGGCCATGGCGCAGCAGGCGTCGGTTGCATTGCAGAGCTCGCAATTCGTCGAGCGCATGAAGAAGACGCGCCAGCAGGAGATGGAGTTCCTCGACCTCGTCGCCGACATCACCAGCTCGCTCGATCTCTCCGTGCTGCTGCGCCGCGTGATGAGCGAGGCCACGCGCATGCTCAAGGCCGACCGCTCCACGCTTTTCCTCCACAACGAAAAGACCAAGGAGCTGATGTCCGAGGTGGGCGAGGGCCTCAACGCCGTGCAGATCCGCCTGCCCAACCATGTCGGCATCGCCGGCGCCGTCTTCACCTCGGGCAAGACGATCAACATTCCCTACGCCTACGCCGACCTCCGCTTCAACCCGGCGTTCGACAAGAAAACCGGATACTTCACGCGCTCGATCCTCTGCGTGCCCGTCATCAACAAGAACGGCAAAGTCATCGGCGTCACGCAGGCGCTCAACAAGCGCGGCGGCCCGTTCGGGCCCGAGGACGAGGCCCGCCTCAAGGCCTTCACCGCGCAGGTCTCCATCGCCCTCGAGAACGCCAAGCTGTTCGACGACGTGCAGAACATGAAGAATTACAACCAGTCCGTGCTCGAATCCATGTCGAGCGGCGTCATCACGCTCAACGAGGACGGTCGCATCCAGACTTGCAACGCCTCCGGCTACCGCATCCTGCGCTCCACCGAGGCCGCGGTCATCTCGCACCTCGCGAGCGAATTTTTCACCGGGCCCAACCAGTGGGTCAACGAGCGCATCACCAAGGGCGCCGGCAGCAACGCCTCCGATGTCATCATGGACACCGAGATGACCATCGGCGAAGAGAAGCTCAACGTGAACTTCACCATTCAGCCGCTCATCAGTCTCAAGGGAAAGCGCCTCGGCACGATGCTGATGATCGAAGACATTTCCTCGGAAAAACGCATGAAGTCCACCATGTCGCGCTACATGGACCCCGGCCTCGCCGACCAACTTCTCGCCGGCGGCGGCGACATCCTCGGCGGCCAGAGCGTCGAGGCCACCGTGCTCTTCTCCGACATTCGCTCGTTCACCACCCTCACCGAGGAACTCGGCGCGCAGGGCACCGTCCTCCTGCTCAACGAATATTTCACCATCATGGTGAACTGCATCACGCAGGAAGGCGGCATGCTCGACAAATTCATCGGCGACGCGCTCATGGCCGAGTTCGGCATCCCCGTGAAACACGAAGACGACCCCGACCGCGCGATGCGCGCCGCGATCTCGATGATCAACGAGCTCAACGCGCTCAATCGCCTCCGCCACTCCCGCGGCCAGAAGCCGATCCTCATGGGCATCGGCCTCAACACCGACACCATCGTGTCCGGCAACATCGGTTCGCCGAAGCGCATGGACTACACCGTCATTGGCGACGGCGTGAATCTCGCCTCGCGCCTCGAGAGCGCGTGCAAGGAATACTCCGCCCAGATTCTCGCCTCCGAGGCCACGGTCAAGAAACTCAAAGGCTCCTTCCGTATGCGCGAGATCGACCTCGTCGTCGTGAAGGGCAAGACCGAGCCCGTGAGCGTCTGGGAGATTCTCGATTTCCACACCGACGAGTCGTTCCCGAATCTCCCCGAGGTCGTGAACCATTTCAAAGCCGGCCTGAAATACTACCGCAGCGGCGAGTTCGACCGCGCGATCGCGCAATTCAAGTGCGGCCTCGAACTGAACCCCAGCGACAAACTCAGCGGCACCTACGTCAAACGCTGCGAGTATCTGAAGGACCATCCCCCCGAAGGCGTCTGGGACGGCGTCTGGGTCATGAAGTCGAAGTGAGGGGGCGCGTGTCGCGCCGAGAGTTCTTACCCCAAGCAAGCCAAGGAAGCGAAGCGCTCCGTCCTCTGGCTCAGTCCTTCGCTGACTTCGCTTCCTTGGTGTGAAATCCGCCTCCGGCATGGCGCAGCAAGTCTGCGCCCCTACGCCCGAGCGAACCCAGACCAGGAATTTTCAACGCGGAGGTCGCGGAGAGCGCGAAGGGATCAGATGGCTGCGGCAGCTCCTCCGGTGTTCGGCTTCCCGGGGAGCGCCCGCGTCTCGCGGGCTATCCTCGGCGTCTCGCCGAGGATTTCCGGAGGCGACGGCGGGGCGACGGCCCCAGCGCGTTCTGCCGGCCAGCAGAATGCGTTCCCCGGAACCGGATACAGTCAACAGCGGACAAAGCGTGAGCCTCTATCAGTAGCTGAGTCTCCGCGTCCTCCGCGAACTCCGCGTTCCATCATCTGCTCGGCGCTTTCCTTCGCTGCCTTCGCTTCCTTGGTGTGCAATCCGGCTCGGCCCGGTCCGGCCTTGACGGCTCGCCGCGAACGGAGGATTCGGTTGACCGTGTTCACGACGACGCGCTTCCGCTCGGTGCGATTGGGGCCGGCCAACAATGCGTCGCGCCTTTCTTCGACCGCAAATGCCCGGCTGCTCGGCTGGGTGCGGGCGAACCCGGGTAACCCCCGCCCCGCGCCGCCATGACTCTTCTCGAACGCTGTGTGCGGTTGCCGGCGGAGGCGCTCGTCCGCTTTCTGCTCGGCGCATACTTCCGGCGCATCGAGGTCTTCCACGCCGACCGCGTGCCCGCCGGCCCCGTGCTCTTCGTCGCCAACCATCCGGGCTCCGTCACCGACGCCTTCGTGGTCACCGCCGCCTTGCCGCGCCGCGCGAATTTTTTGGCCACGGCGGTGCTGTTCCGTTTCCCGCCGTTGGGCTGGCTGCTGCGCCGGCTCGGCGTCATCCCGCTCAACCGCACGCAGGACGATCCCCACGCGATGCACACCGTGGCCGACAGTTTTGCCGCGGCGTTCCGCGCCCTCGGGGCCGGCCAGGCCATCGTGATTTTTCCCGAAGGCATCACCTACGAGGACGCGCGCCTCAAGGCCCTCAAATCCGGCGCGGCGCGGTTGGCGCTGGAGTTCGAGGCCCGGCCCGGCGGCGCGGGCGGATTGCAGATCGTCCCGCTCGGGCTGACTTACTCGGCAAAGGACCGCTACCGGAGCGAGGTGCTGGTTTATTTCGGCGAGCCGATCAGGGTGGCCAACTTCCTCCCGCAATACGCGGAGCGTCGCAAGGAGTGCATCCGCGGCCTCACCGCGAAGATCGAGCGCCGCCTACAGTCGCTGCTCGTCCACCTGCCGCAGATGGAACTCGAGCACATGGTCGCGGCCGTGAAGCGCCTCTACCTCGCCAAGCTGCGGCTCGGCAATCTGGTGATTACCGCGCCGGTCTCCGCGCTGACCGAAGAGGTGCTGCTCACGCAGACGATCGTGGATGCGTGCGCGTATGCGCACCGCGAGATGCCGGAGCATGCGCAGGCGTTTTTCGTCCACCTGCACCGCTACGAGCGCACGCTGCGGCAACTGCACCTCGCGGACGAGGACATCGAGGCGCTGACCGCGCACCGGCACGCGACCGCGCGGGTCTTCGGACTCGGGCTCGCGGCCATCGTGCTTTTCCCGGTCGCGTTCGTGGGCTGGCTGCACTGGCGGCCCGCGTCTTGGTTGCTCGACGCCGTGGCCGGGCGGGTGGTCGAAGTTCCGAAGCGCAAAGCCCAACTAGCACATGTGCGAATGCTCGTTGGCTTGGTGATCTTCGGCGGATTCTTCGCGGCCTATGCCGCGCTCGGTTATCTCTGGCTCGGCTGGCCGCATGCCGGCTGGTATGCGCTTCTCCTGCCGGTCACGGGCCTGATCGGGCACTACTATCGGTTGGAGATCGGCCGCTTGTTCTCTGCGGCCCGGACCACCGTCGTGCTGTTCCGCGCGCCCTTCGCCAAGCGCCGCATTTTGAAAATGCGCGCCGCCGCCCTGCGCGAGATCGAGATCGTCCGCAAAGCCTACCGCCAGACGCTCACCGCCGGAGTCGTCCCCGGGCGCACCGAATCCGAGTGAGCCGTTTGCTCGCGCAGTGCTCGTGGCCGTTGGTCAGTTCTCCGTATAGTAGAGGGAAACGATCATCATCGGAGCGACAAAGAAAGCCGCCACGACGTCGTGTTTCACATGGTGCACTTGAATCTTGGGGCGGGCCGAGAGCCACTCGTTAATCTTAATTTCGAGGGCGTTCGGGGCGAACTCGGGCCCAAAAAATTTCTTATCGGGTGTCACGCTGAATATCTTGATTTGCATCGTTGAATTGGCGGCCCGCCAAGTGAGAGGAGGTGAGAATTCGCGGCGCTTCAAGCTTCTAGTAGCTGGGCCGGAGCAGAGGTTTCGCATTGAGGAAGCAACAGGCGCGAAGGTGGCCGGTCTCTTCGTCATCCCTTCGTTGACTTCGCTTCCTTCGTGTAGAATCCGGTTCGGAAAATCCGCCCGACCTACTCCTTCACTTCCGCTTCGGCTTCGGCGGGCTTTTCCTCCGCCTCTTCTTCGCCGGCGTCGAGGAGGCTGGGCTCGCCCTTGCGGTGCGCCGCCCATTCCATCAGGCCGGCGAAGAGGCCGGTGAACATCAGGTCGCCGAAGAGCGTGTTCTTGAAGAAAAAGATCGTCGG
>JACQFT010000140.1 GCA_016199925.1 Opitutia bacterium
ACCGCGCCGGCGGTGATGATCCGTTTCGACACCGCGAGGACGTGCGGCTCGAGCGTGTGGTGCGGGAAGCGCGCGGCGAACTCGCGTTCGAGCCACCAGCTCGTGGCGATGCGCCGCGGCTCGCGCGCGGCCTCGGCGAGGAGAAACGTGCCGCCGCAGACCGCGCCGACCCAAATCCCCCGTTGCACGCACTGGCGCACATAGCGCGTCTCCGCCCGCAGGAGCGGCAGGCGGAGCGTGACGGGCGCGCCGCGCGCGTGCTCGATCCCGGGGATGAGCACAAGGTCCGCCGGCCGGGCCAGCGGCTCGGTCGCGAGGGTGACGCCGGGATAGACGGTGGTGCGCCGGCGCACGCCGACGAACGCCACGTCGAGCCGCCGCGGCATCCGGGTGAGCGAGGCGAGTTTGTTCGCGACGCTCAGGGTCTCGTGGAAATCGAAGACCGACGAGGCGTGGGCGCCGGCAAAGCAAAGAATGTTCACTCTCCAAATGTCTGTTTCCGGCATGGCGATGTCTTTTCCAGCCATAGACGGCGGCGTGCGGCAACGCTAGAGTGAGCGATGCAGATTTCCGTCAAGCTGATCGGCACCGCCACGGTGCTCCTCGAAATGGGCGGGCTGCGTTTCATCACCGATCCGGTGCTCGGCACCGCGGCCGTGTCCGCGCCGGTGCGGGTGGGCCGCACGGACCTGGTCACCTACCGGCGGTTGCGCCCGCCGGTCTTTGATCCGGCGGAGCTTGCGGAGTGTGCGGCGTGCCTGCTTTCCCACGACCAGCACGGCGACCACCTCGATGCCGAGGGACGCGCGTTGCTGGCGCGCCTGCCGCTCACGCTGACCACGACGGCAGGGGCCGCGCGTTTGGCGCGGTCGTGGCCCGGCATTCGCGTCACGGGCCTGGTGCCGTGGGCGAGGGTCGAGTTGCCGGGGCCGGTGGGGCCGTCGCGGGCGCGGGTGCGCGTGACGGCGGTGCCGGCGCAGCACGGGCCCGCGGTGTTTCACCGGATCGCCGGCCCCGTCGTCGGCTTCGTGCTGGAGCACCCGGATTTCGCGCACGGAGCGATGCTGTTCTCGGGCGACACGCGCAACACGCGCTCGTGGCAGGAGGTGGCGGAGCGGTTTCGCGTCGGCACGGCGTGGGTCCATCTCGGGGCCGGCCGGTTCTGGCCAACCGGGCCCGTGCGTTACTCGATGGATGCGCGGGAGGGCGTGGCTTTCTGCGGGCGCTTTCGCACGCTGCGGACGGCGCTGCCCGTCCACTTCGACGACTGGTCGCAATTCTCGGAGCCGGCCGCGGCGGTGCGCGCGCGGTTCCGTTTGCCGCACGCGCGCACGGAGTGGCTGCCGCAAGGCGCGTGGCACGCGCTCGAAGTTTGAGCCGCCGCGCGGACTGACTTTATGCACGTGAAAAACCCGCCCCGCCGTCATACCTGTTCGCTCGTCGCCACCATCGCCGTGCTCCGCGCGCGCCGCGCGCTCGGCGGCCTGAATCCGTTTCGCGCGCCGCCGCCGCCGGCCGCACCGGACTGGCGCGACTGGCCCGACACGCGGCTGTGCCGCGAGGCGCTGGAGCTCACGCGGGAGATTTCTCCGCCGGCCCTCACGAACCATTGCCTGCGCGCCTACTGGTTTGGCAAGACGATCGCGCGGACCGACGGGCTGCGCTACGACGCCGAGCTGCTGTTCCTGGCCTGCGCGATGCACGACTGGGGGCTGACCGAGCGGTGCGCCGGGCCGGAGGATTTCGAGGTGCGAGGGGCTGACGCGGCGCACGCGCACCTGTGTGCGCGCGGGTGCGAGCCGGAGCGCGCGGCGGTGGTGCGCGACGCGATCGCGTGGCACACGGCGGTCGGGCTGGCGGCCGCGCGCGGGCCGGAGCAGGCGCTCACGCACTTCGGTTCCGGCATGGATGTGGCGGGTCTCCGGCGCGAGGCGTTGCCGCCGGGCTTCATCGCGACGGTGGTGGCGGCGGCGCCGCGGCTGGGTTTCAAGGCGGCGCTGACCGGGTGGCTGACCGAAGAGGCGCGGGGGCATCCGGACTCGAACTTCGCGCAGATGATGCGGCTGGGATTCGCCGGCCGGATCGCCGCCGCGCCGTTTGCCGAGTGACCGGCGCGAGAGGCGGCCGGGCGGATCGCCGTGCCCGAGGATCAATCGGAGGGCAGCGGCGGGATCGGGGCCGGCCGGCCGGTGGCGCGCGCGGCGCATTCGGGGCAGATGCCGTGCGAGGTCTGCGTGTTGAACTTCGAGCCAAAGTAATCCTCCAGCGTCAGCCATTTGCCGTCATGGCCGACTTTCTGGCACCAACTGCACACGAGCAGAAATTCTTCCAGGTAGTGCAGGCGTTTCAGCACGCGCTTCGTCGTGACGTGCACCCAGCACCAGACGCCGGCGATGATTGCGGTGCGCATGAGGACGCGGACCCAGTTGACCTCGTTCGGTTCGCCGAAAAAGAGGTGCGGCACCCGCGCGAATTCGACCACCCAGACCAGCGCGATGAAAAAGGAGAAACCCGCCGCCAGCTTCGTCAGGACGGAGTCGGCGCTTTTCTTGGTCGGGGGCGGTGAGGGCATCGGGACCTGTTACTGAAAGGATCGGGACGCCGGAGGCAAGCCGCCGCGTGCAGGGAGAAAACCTCAGGCCTCAGGACAAAACTTCCGGCGTCTCGCCGCGCGAGCGGAGGGCGAATCTGCCTGCCCGGCCGGGTTGCCCAGCGCGAGGGCTCACTCTTTCCGGTAGAACTTCATCACGGCCGGCGTGCGCACAAGGAGCACGGCTTCCTGGGCGAAACGTTTCCGGTAGGTGGTGGCGATTTCGTCGACCGCGCGCGTTCGCGTCGTCGAGCGGGTGGGTGAGTTCGAGAATGGAGGGGCCGACTCGCGGACGTGGACGCCGTCGTCGCCCTTCCAGTTGCAGTCGCCGCGGTAAATGGTGAAGCCGTTGGGAAAACCTGGCACGATCACTTCCTCGACGAACGCCGCCCATTGCGCATCGGTTATCTCGCCACCGGCCGGAATCGCGCGGCCAAAGTTGAGGCGGTCGCAGAAGGTCGCCGCTGCGCTGGATGTTGAGGCTGTCGGTGCCGCGAGGTGTTCGACGGACACGCAGCCGGCCGACAGCAGCGCGATGCCGACAAGCGTAAAGCGCAGGCATGGGGGGAACTGGCGAATCGCGACCACGTCCGCGCAACGGCGAAGCGCGGCGCGTGTTGG
>JACQFT010000031.1 GCA_016199925.1 Opitutia bacterium
ACCACCGTCACGCTGAGCACCTACGCCGTCCAATACGCCAGCGCCACCGGCACCTCCTGGTCGGTCACGCCCCTCACCGGCTCGATCGCGCCGGGCGCGTATTACCTCATTCAAGAAGGCGCGGGCGGCGGCGGCACCACCAACCTGCCCACGCTCGAGGCCACCGGCACCATCAACCTGTCCGCCTCCAGCGGCAAAGTCGCCCTCACCAATACCCAGACCGTGCTCACCGTGAGCAACCCCGTGGGCAGCGCCGCCGTCGTGGACTTCGTCGGCTTCGGCACGGCCAACGCCTACGAAGGCACCGGCCCCGCGCCCACCCTCTCGGCGACGACCTCCGCGTCGCGCGCCGGCGCCGGCGCGACCGACACCAACAACAACGCCGCCGACTTCACCGCCGGCGCCGTCAACCCGCGCTGACCGCCCGCGCGCGCCCCGCCGCCATGCCCCGCCCCCTCCTCCGTCCGTGGCTGCCCGCCCTCGCGGGCCTGCTCGCGGTCGCGGGCCTGCTCGCGGTCGCGGGCGCGGCGGGCTGGTGGCTGCGCGCGCCGGCGCTCGCTCCACCCGCGCCGGCGGCCACCGCGACGACGCGCAACCTTGCCCCGGCCGCCCCGCTCCGCCTCACCGCGGACGCGGCGGCCGCCTGGCACGCGCGGCTCGACACCGCCCGGCAAAATCCCCACCCGGGTCAACGCTCCGCCGAATTCGGCCGCTTGATCCGGGACCTTTTCTCCCGCGACCCCGAGGCGGCCCTCGCCTACGTCCGCCAACTGCCCCCGGGCCACGAATTCACCGCCGGGCTCTTCGTCGTGCTCGACGGCCTGGCGGTCACCGCGCCCGCCCGCGCGCTCGCCCTCGCCCGCGAGTTGGCGACCGCCGCCGCCGACCGGCCCGTGTTCAGCCTCCTCTTCGACCGCTTCGCCCGCGCCGATCTCGCCGGCGCCCGCACGCTCCTCGCCACCGTGCCCGCCGGCCCGGCGCACACCGCCGCCCTGCGCGCGCTCGCCGCCTATTGGGCCGCGCAAACCCCCGACGCCGCCCTCGCCTGGGCCCAAACCCTCGCCGACCCCGCCGCGCGCACCACCGCCGTCGAAGCCACCCTCGACACGCTCGCCCGCACCGATCCCGCCCGCGCGATCACACTCGCCCGCACTCTGCTCACCGGCGACGCCCTCGACCGCGCGCTCACGCCCGCCCTGCGCGCCCTCGCGGCGACCGACGCTCCCGCCGCCGCCGCGCTCATCGGGCAACTCCCCGCCGGCCCCACCCGCACCACCGCCGCGCTCGACACCGTGCGCGCCCTCGCCGCCGCCGACCCGGCCGCCGCGCTCGCTTGGGTGCAACAACTCCCCGCCGACGGCAACCTTCGCCAGTTGGCCCTGCACAATCTGCTCGACGTCTGGGGCCGCTCCCACCCCGCCGACGCCGAGGCCTTCGTCGCTCAGATGCCCGCCGGCCCCGCGCAGAACGCCGCCGCCGCGCACCTCGTCCGCACGCTCGCCGCCGTCGATCCGGCCGCCGCCCTGGCGTGGGCCAATTCCCTCCCGACGCCCGAAGCGCAGAACGCCGCTCTCGCCAACGTCGTCTCCGCCTGGGCCCGCCGCGCGCCCGCGGACGCCGCGCATTGGGCCGCCACTCTCGCACCCGACGATCCCGCCCGCCGCACCGCGCTCACCGACGCGCTTTCCTACTGGACGCTGGCCGACACCGCCGCCGCCGCCGCCTTCGTCACCACGCTCCCGCCGGCCGACCAACCGCACGGCATCGTCGCCGTCGCCCCCGCCCTCGCCCAAACCGATGTGGCCGCCGCGCTCGCGTGGACCGATACCCTGCCCGACGCCGATCTCCGCGCCCTCGCCCTCGACGCCGTCGTCACCCGTTGGGCGGAGAACCGCCCCGCCGACGCCGCCCGCTGGGTCGCCGCCGAAACCGAGAGCCCCGCGCGCGTGGACCACGTGCGCGCCGTCGCCGAACGCTGGTTGCTCGCCACGCCCGCCGCCGCGATCGACTGGGTGCAGACGCTCGCCCCCGGCCCCTCCCGCGACACCGCCCTCGACGCTGTCGCCGCGCAACTCGCCGCCACCGACCCCGGCCGCGCCGCCAGCTTCGCCGCCGCGATCAGCGCGCCCGGCCTCCGCCAAGCGCGCCTGAGTTCCCTCGCCGCCGCCAGCCCCACCGGCCCCTGAACGCTTTTGTTTTGGAAAACTTGGAGCCGCGCCGCCCTCGGCGCGGAGGAATCGTCGGAACGCGGCGAGCGCGCCGCGTCCCCAGCAAGCAGGGGCCAAAACAAAAGACCCGGGCCGCGCCGCAACCCAGCAGGCCGCAACCCAGCCGCGCCGCAACCTCGCAGGCCGGCACGCCTGCCGCCACGCTGAAGCCGAGCCCGCCGCTCTCGTCCGCCGCCGGACGCCTCGCAGTTTCTTGCACCGGGACGCGGTGAGAGCGTGAGAGCCTCGGCTCCGTGGCCAGCGAGCTCGCTCGCGCTCACGGGGCCTCACCGCTGCCGGCGTCCCCGCGACGACGGCGTCGCGTCCCCAGTGAAGCGGCCTCGCGCCACTCGCCCCCCCCCCGCGTGCCCCCCGGCGACTTGTCACGTAATACGTGACAAGTTTCACCCGGGGAGTTTCAGAGGGGTTTGTCACGTATTACGTGACAAACTCGCCGGGGCGGAGGGCGCGCAAAAATCCGTGCGCGGCGGCGGTTTTCCTCCGCGCGGCGCGCGGCGCGCGAGGTTCGCTCGGGGCGGGTGCGATTCGCCGAAGATTGCTTCGACTTGGAGGAGGCGGCCGCGCGCGCTTGTCCGCCGTTGTCTGAGCGAAGACGGACGCGCGCGGCGACGGGCGGACGGATCGCGCTCAGGGTCGCTCCCCCAAACGTCGGCACGAAGCTGTCTTGACCGAATGCCCCGGAGCTTGCTCCGGGAAGGTTCACGGGGCGGAGAAGGTTCACGGTGCGCGAAGCCCGCAGGGCGCGAGGCTCGCACGCCGACGAGGTCACGCGGCGGAAGGGTCCCGCGGCGCGACGCCTCGCGGGGCGAGGCGGCCGAGACCGGACGGTGGGCGGCGGCCGGGCGGGGGTGCTCAGGCCGCGGGGCCGGATTTTTTCTTCAGCCAGAAGTGGTCGAGCGAGAATTTGCCCTGGCCGAACGCGAACACGATGACCACGGCGAAGAGGAACAGAAACGGCTCGGAGCCGGTGAACTTGTCGGGGTTGCTGAAAATCGCCGCGAACGCTTCGCGCTCGGCGGTGGCATAGGCGACGACCATGACGCCGGCGAGCGCGAGTGAAGTGAGGCGCGAGCAGAGACCGGCGAGCAGGAGCAGCCCGGCCGAAGTAGTTCGCGATGCGGTCGAGGTTCAGAAGCTTGCCTTTGCCGGTGCCGAAAAACGACCAGCCCCAATAGAGGCGGATGACGAGAAGCAGCGGGGACTGGAGGAGAGCGGCGAGGCTCTCGAATCGGTCGAGCAAGGGGCGGATTTTCATGGGGGATTGCGCGTGGGAGCGGCGGGGGCGGGATTTATTCCGGAGAATCTACGCGGCCCGCGGGCGCTGTCGAGTCCGCGGCGGGCGCGCCGCGCAATTCTGGCCGTGCGCGCCGGGGCAATCCGTGGTTGAACCACCGCGCTCCCGCGCCCCATGTCCACTTCTGCTCCCGTTCGCGATTCTGCCGGCCGGCGTCTGCTCGCCGTCGCCACGGTCGGCGCGCTGACGGCCGGCTACCTGTGGTTCCACCGGCGCACGCACGACGCGGGCGATCTGCGCAGCGCCGCGGAACACCTGCTGCAGGGTCGGACGCACTGGGTGACTTTTCAAAACCGCCTGCTCGCGCCCGCGCTCATCGACGCTGTGCGCGGCGCGACCGGCTGGGAGTGGCTGCGGGCTTTTTACGCGGTGCTTGCCGCCAGTCTGGCCGGCGGCGGGGGCGTGCTGCTGTGGCGTTCGTGGCGCGACACCGGCAAGTCCGCGCGCGGCCTCGCGCAGACCGCCGGGTGGTTCCTGCTCGCCGTCGCGCTCAACCACCGGTGGTCGTATCCGTGGGATTTCACCGGCGCGTTGCTCTTTCTCCTGCTGGCGGTGTGGGCGCGCGATTGCTTCGGCTCGCTCGCGAGCCTCAAGTCCTGGCGGCTCGCGATCCTGCTTGCGGCGCTGGCGCTGAACCGGGAGTCGTCGCTCTTCGTGTTCGCGGCTTTGGGCGCGACGGTGCTGGTCGCCGGCTTGCAGGCGGGACGGCCGGCGCGCGCGTTCGTGCCCGCGGTGTTCATCGCGCTCGCCGGCGGGGCGAACCTCGTCGGCGTGCTGCTCGTGCGGCAGGCGCTCTTCGTCGCGCCGACCCGGCCGGCGGGGGCGGTCGGTCCGGAGATGGCGTCGGGCAATTTCAACCAGGTGCGGCACAACTGGCACGTGCTCACGCACCCTGGCGAGGGCTGGCCGGCCATGATCGTCGTCGCGGGGTTGCTGCTTCTCACGGGCCTCATCGGGCGGGAGATTTACCGCGCGCTCCGCGCCGCGCAGCCCCTGGCACCCGGCCGGCTCTTCCTCCAGCTCGGCGGCGTGGCCGGCACGGGCGCCATCCTGCTGTTCGCCGACGTGAGCGAGCTGCGCGTTTATTTCGAGTTCGTGCCGGTGTGGCTCCTGCTCGCGACGGAGGCGGGGCCGGGGCGGGCGGAACTCCGCGGCGGTTGACACCGCGCGCACGGCCCAACGTTATCGGCGACCCCATGCGCGCATCATCCCGGATTGCGGTCCTCGTTTTCTTCGGCGCCGTCGCGCTGTGGTTCGCGGTGCAGCTCGGGCTCACGATCACGGGCCTACGGATCACCAACGAGGACGATATTTTTGTGGCGCAGGCGGCGGCCGATCCGGCCGCCGCAGCGGACAACCGCGGATTCGACTACGCGATGGGGCGAATCTACGTCGGTGTGAAATTCGCGATCCTCGAAGCGGTCATGCGCGTGCGGCCCGACGGGCTGCAGGCGGCGGTGCGCGTGGCGCTGATGCTGCCGGCGGCGGGCGCCGCGGCGTGGTTCACGTGGGTTTGGCGGCGCAACCGGCGCGAAGCCCTGCTCGTGCTCGTGGCCATCGTCGGCCTGTTTCAGATTTCGGTTTCGTATCAGGCGCTGATGTCGCAGCAGACTTTCTGGCTCGGCTGGACGGCGGTGTGGCTGCTCGGCGCGTTCGCGCTGCAAGCAGACTCGGCGGCGAACCGCGCGGGGATCTTGGTGGCGTTCGCCGCGGCCTTGGCGTGCCACGAGTCGAACGCTGCGTTCCTGCCGTGGGCCGTGGCGCTGCGCCTCGTGCCGCAGGGAGGCGAGAGACCTCGCGTCGCGCTGCGTCCGTTCTGGGCGTGCGCCGTCGTGCTGGCGGTCTTCGCGGGACTGGCGCTCTCGGTGCGGCAGCAGGGGTCCGGCGCGCCGCCGCTCTACACCGGCACCACCTTGTCGCCGGACCTCGGGCGGTTTGCGTTGGCCCTGAATGTTTTTTCGCTCGGCAGTTTCCCGGGCCTCGAGAGCTGGCGCGTGCGCTGGACGGATACGCCGCACCCGCTTTGGCTGACGCCGGCGCAATGGCTGGAACAGTGGCGCGCGTGGATCACGTGGACCGGCGTCGGCGGCGCCGGCCTGCTCGGCCTCGCGGTGTGGCTCGGTCTCGCTCGCGACGGCGAAGAAGGCGCGGGCGCCGCCGGGTGGGAAGGTTCGCCGCGGAGGCACCCGGTCGCTCTGCTGGCGCTGCTCGTGGCGGCGGCGTATGCGCCGAACCTGTTGCTCGCGGCCACGCTGAAATACCAAGGCTGGGCGCAGCAGCGCATGTGGCCGTATTATTACTCGGCGATGAGCTACCTGGTGTGGATCGTCGTGCTCGTCACCGGCGCGAACCTGCTGCTGGCGAAGCTGCGGCGTCCCGCCTGGCGCGCCGCCGGCCGGGCGGTCGCGGCGATGCTGGCGGCGGTGCTCGCGCTCAGCGTCGCGGGCTCAAGTCGCGAAGCCGCGGCCCACCTGCGCCGCGAACCGCTGCACCACATCAAATTCTACCCGCACGGGCCGGGGAAGTAAGCGCGTCACGGCCTGGCTCCCGAGAATTCCTCGGCGCCGTCGTTCGACGGCACGTGATCGGCCGATGCGGTCGCCTCGTTGAGCGCGGATCACGGAACCGTCGACGGCGTTTTCTCCGTCGTAACTCCGGCCAGATAGAGCTCCTCGGGCGACGGATACCACACCGCGGCAGGCGGTGTCTTCATGGCCTCCTCGGCGAAACCGCGGGCGACGCCGGCCGCCACCATCGCTTCGACAATCGCGGCGTTTGAGACGGCCAGCTCGTTGCCGGTTCGCCCCGGAAAAAACGCGGAATGGAATCCAAGTTTTCCCCGCGGGCCCAGGCGCCGCTCCTTTCCCGCAAGGAAGATCAGGGTGGCCGCGCTCGCGCAACGCTCCGTGACGACAGTGTCGAACTTGCGCCGTGCGACGACCCGCGCGATCTCCTGGGCTTCATAGACCCGACCGCCGATCGAGTTCACCCGCAGCGTGCGAACGTGCGCGGTCCCCGAAAGAAACGTCTTGAATTTCTCCGCGCTGCCGGCCGGCAACCCGCCGCTCATTTCGATTTCGTCTCCGGAGGGGAGGGAGACCAGACGCAACGCGGGCGTCCCGGCGTCCCCTTGAAAAATCCGCAGCCGTTCCTCGGCCGCCGGCAACACCCGGCCGATCTCAAAATAAATTCCGCCAACCAACGCGGCCGACAGTCCGCTCCAAACCAAAATCGAGCTGAGCATCCGTCCTCCCCGCCGCAGGTGCGCCCAGGCCGAGCGGGCCACGCCGACGACTTGCCAGAGAACGAATCCGTGAAAGAGCACCACGCTGACCAACTGAACGGCCATCACGGCGGCCAAACCGAACGACGCCGCGAACCACATGGCCAGCCTGACCGCCAACAGCCAGGGCAGATTGAGGCAAACAAGGTTGATCCAAACCGCATGTCCGAGCGAAAATTCTCCCCGCCAGTGACGGAGAAAATAGTTCCGTCGCTTGGACTTTGTTGGCAGCCCGAGGTCAAGCGGGGGTGCTTGAGGCAACGCCGGCATATTTTCCGGCCACGCGCCCGGCAACCGAAGCGGCGTCGCCGCCAGGGCTGCGACCGGCGGCAGGATTCTTGCGGGCTCGGCCTCGCTCACCTCCCGACAAGGAGCCCTGTCCGGCGGCAGCAGGGACGAGGCGCCGACGTCCGGCGAAATCGGCTCCGACGCCTTTGGGCTGATGGATTCCATTGCGGTTCGTTTTCGCGGCGACCAAGGTCAATCGGTCCCGTCCTTCATTTGGGCAGCATGCCGTAAACCGTCAGACCCAACAGGCCGGCTCCAACCAGCACGGCAGCGGCAGCGCGCCAAGGCCCGATCACCTGATGGCTCACCCGGTAACCGTCCGCTTCGTCCCAGGCCGTCGCGCCTTGCTTCGCGACCCGCTCATACGAAGCGATAAGGGTGAAAAATGACACGAGCGGAAGGCCGAAACCCATTCCCTGCATCCACACTCGAAAGGATCTGGCCATCGCCTCGGCAAAGGAGAGCGCCGAGCCGTCCCCGTGCCGGACCGTGATTCGCAAGAGCGCTTTCCCCGGCGTCGTGAAACAAGTGACCATAAAGATCGGCTCAAACAGACACCACAACCCGACGAACACTATGCCCAGCAAAGTCCGGTTCATGCCGACCAGCAGATTTGGCGCGAACAACCCGACGATCAGCCCAATCGCGAGCACAGACAGATACAAGTCGAGCATGCGTGCCGCGTAGCGAACCCAAGGACGTCGCTGCGGTCCGGACGTCGGGACCGGCTCGGGGATCGGACCGGCCGACGGCGTCACGGCAACCACCGGCGAGATCGGCGGCACAATTCCCGGCACTTGCGCCAAAGGAATCCAGTCGGGGATGCCCTCAAACCAAGCGAGGTCGGCGCCCCCGAGAGTGCCGGCGGCGAATTTGCCCATCACCTCTTCGCGACTATAGGGCCCTTCGCGAGTGCCATTTCGAGCGACGAATATTTGCATGGGAGAAAATTCCGACGGTTGACTCGGTTCCGGCTGAACGGCCCGGCCAAGAAGAAGTCAAATCGCGGATACTAGGCAACCGCCGAGTTGTCGCCGTGCGCGCAGCACGGCACCCGTTTCGCTTTCCCCTTTCGTTCGCGGCGATTGCGCCGATTGAATCGCCAAGTTCCCCATCCCGTCCGGAAGTCCGCCGCCGCGCGGCGTTCCCCTCCCCGCCTCCCGCCTATTTCTTCTCCCGCCTCCTCCTCCCGTGAAAGTCCTGCTGCTATCGTTGGCGCTCGTCGCTCCCGCCCTGTCCGCGCCGGCGGAGGGTTCGTTCCTCCGGTATCTCCGGGAAACCGCCGCGCGGGACGACACGGAGTCGATGTTCGTCCTCGGGCTGGTCCAGCGCGACGGTTGGGCGGGGAAGATTGAGCCCGACTCCCTCTGCGCGAAGTGGCGGGATCTGGCCGCTGAACTCGGCGACCGCCGGCCCGGGCTGCTGCTCGGCCTGCTGCAACGGGAAAAGACGCCAGTGCGCCCGGACGGAGCCGTCGCGCTGACCTTGCTCGAACGGGCCGCCGACCAAGGCGACAACTATGCGGAGGTGATCCTCGGCGACATCCTGCTCGAAGGCGACGGCGTGCCCGCCGACTGGCGCCGCGGCCTGGAACGGCTGCGCCGCGCCGCCCACGCGGGTTTTGCGCCGGCGCAGTTTCGCCTCGGCGTCGCCTTTTACGTCGGGAACGAGGCGCTCCCGAAAGACGACATTGAATCGCTCGCCTGGTTCATCCTCGCCGCCGAAGCCGGCTCGGCGCACGCCGCCGCGTATCGCGACGAGCAGACGCGCGCGCTCGGCGCGAAGCCGCCCGCCTCGCGATCAGGCGCAGCCGGACGCTGCTCCCGCCGGACGCCCGGACCGCCGGCGAAAAGCCGCCCGACACAAAACGCCCGAGCGTGAACGCGGCGGCGAATTGAGGCGGAGCGGGCGGAAAAAACCGGCAGGCACTCGGCCGGCCAGCAGAGCGCCGCGACGGGGCAACTCACTCCGCGCGGCAGAACCAGCCGAGCTCCATCCAATTCGCGAACCAGCCCTGGATTTTCGCGGCCCAGTCGGCGCGCGGCTGCTTCGCGCGCGGGACGCCGACGGAGAGAGCCTGCTCGAGCGTCTTGCCGGCGCGGATGGCGGTGAGGATCTTGTAGGCGGCGGGGTCGAGGCGCTTGAAATAAATCGTGCCGGCCATGCGGTGCACGGCGACGAAGGTGCGCGCCGGACGCGGGCGGGCGAGACGCACCGTGACGCTCGAACGCAGTTCACTCGGCGCGTTGCTGGCGTCGCCGCGGAGCAGCTCGGCCTCGCGCTTCTTCACTTCGAGCACGTAGTCATCGACGGGGTAGTCGAGCTGGAGCAGTTGAAGGTAAGGCTGGAGATTGAGGCGGAGCTTCGCGGGGTCGGCGTCGAGGAGATCATCGACGGTGAAGAGGGGCCGCGCGGCGGTGTCGAACACTTCGACGCGCGCCCACTCGAAGTGCGCGAGGTCGAGGCAGAGCGCGGTGTGCGGGTGCGTGAACTGCGGTTCTTCGCGGATGAACTTGGCGAGGCGGCTCGGGAGATTGCGGAGGGTGAAGGAGCGCGAGGGATACTTGACGAGGTAGGCCTCGGCGAGGCGCATGAACTTGCGGTCGCCGAGCACGCCGCGCAGGCCGGGGCAGTCGTCGTAGAGACTGTCGAGCACGCGGAACCAATACATCCGGTTGTAGATTTCGAGGCGCTCGAAGGAGGTGAGCCGGTCGTTGGCCTTGGCGATCTGCGCGGTGATGGCGCTGGTGGGGCGGCCGTCGCTCCATGTGCGCTGCATGCGGTGCGTGCCGGTGAGGGGACGCGACACGACGCGCCACATCGCGCGCTGGAGGTCCGCGAGGTCCGCGGTGGAATCAACGCGCGCGGGCGCGAACGGTTTCGCGGGGCGCGGGGATTTTCGCTTCGCGGGCTTGGTCGATGAACTCATGGGCCTTCAGGGCTTCGTTGTGCACCTCGTCGAAGGTGGGGATTTTGTCGTCCCATTCGAGGAGCGTGGCGGTGACGCCGCACTGGCGGATGGCGTGGGCGTAAAGTTTCCAGACGGGGTCGGGCGGCGCGTGGTCGTGGGTGTCGAGGAGATATTTCTCGAACTTGGTGTGCCCGGCGATGTGCATCTGCGCGACGCGGTGATGCGGGATCTGGTCGAGGTAGTCGTAGGGGTTGAACGTTTGGTTCTTCGAGGAGACGTAGATATTGTTCACGTCGAGGAGAATTCCGCAGTCGGCAAGCTCGACGACTGCGGAGAGGAATTCCCACTCGGTCATCTCGGAGACGTGGAACTCGGTGTAGGAGGAGACGTTTTCGACCGCGATGGGGACCTCGAGGAAGTCGCGGATCTGGCGGATTTTTTCCGCCGTGCGGCGGGCGGCGGCGTGCGTGTAGGGCATCGGCAGCAGGTCGTGCGAGTAGGTGCCGTCGACGCTGCCCCAGCAGAGGTGGTCGGAGAGCCACGGGGTCTTGGTGCGGGCGATGAGTTTCTTGACGCGGCGGAGGTGGTCGCGGTTCGGGGCCTCGGCGGAGCCGAAGTAGAGCGCGACGCCGTGCTGGACGACGCGGTATTGGGCGAGGATCTGGTCGAGCACGTCGAGCGGGCGGCCGCCGTCGACGAGAAAATTTTCCGAGATGATCTCGAACCAGTCCACCGTGGGCTTCTGGCTCAGGATGTGGTCGTAGTGCGGGATGCGCAGGCCGATGCCGACGCCATAGTCGGTGTAGCCGTTGAATTTGTTGGCGGGCATTTTGCGGGGCGGGCTTTCGTGTGGGTTCGCGGCGCCAGTGGCGCGGAAGGCACAGGGAAACAGGCCGGGAGAAAAAAATGGGAGACCGGATTTGAGCCCGGTCTCCCCTTTGAGAGTAATGACCGGGGCCTCAGAGAGGCCGGTCACACGGAGGTAACTCAGGCGCTCTTCGGCTTGGCTTCGTCCTTGGCGGCGCAGCCACCCTTGCCCTTGCAGGAGTTTTTGCCTTTGCAGCCGTTGTCGCCGCTCTTGCAGCCGCCCTTGCCCTTGCAGTCGTTCTTGCCTTTGCAATCGTGGCCGCCCTTGCATCCGTCCTTGCCCTTGCAGGAGTCTTTGCCCTTGTCGTCGCCCTTCACCATGGCGGTGCCGGCTTTGACATTGACCGACGTGGTGGCGGCGGAGGCTTTGAGGACGAGGGCACCGGCGTAGAGACCGGCGATCGCCGCGGCGGCGATGATGGTTTTGGTGGTTCTATTCATGCGAGTTTTTGGATTTTGGGTTTTGGTTTTTCTGTTCCTCTTCGCAGGCGATGGCCCGCGGATCGGAACTGAAAGTGTGCAGCGAATCGACGACTGGCGGCTGATAGGAGCGGTGGTCAGGTAACTATATTCCCGGGAAGCATACGGGCGGGGTGCGGGAAAGGATGCGCAAGTTGCCAAATGCGACCGCCGGACGCCAGCCAAATGGTGCCGACCGGACCGGTGGACAAAAGTTGACTGTTGCCTGACCGTAAGCCCCTGCACTAGAGCAGCCGGATGCCCCCACTCCTCCGCCCCGCCCTGCTCGCGGTCCTGACGGCCTGCGCCGCCGCGCTCGCTCCCGCCAAGACCCTCATCCACGCCGGCTCGTTGATCGACGGCCGCGCCGACGCCCCCCGCCACAACGTCACGCTCACCGTCGACGGCGACCGGATCACCGCCGTCGCGGACGGCTTCACGGCCGCCGCCGCCGGCGACACCGTGATCGATCTCCGGAACGCCACCGTCATGCCGGGGCTGATCGACATGCATGTCCACCTCACCGGCGAGAGTTCGCCGACGAGCTACAGCGAACGCTATTTTCTCAATCCCGCCGATTTCGCCCTGCGCTCGACCGTTTACGCCAAGAAAACTTTGCTCGCCGGCTTCACCACCGTCCGCGACCTCGGCGCCGCCGACAACCTCAACAACTCCCTCCGCGACGCCATCGCCAAAGGCTGGGTCGTGGGCCCGCGCATCTTCAGCGCCGGCAAAGCCCTCGCCACAACCGGCGGCCACGGCGACCCGACCAACGGCCTCGCCGAAATTTACCGCGGCGACCCCGGCCCGAAGGAAGGCGTGATCAACGGCGCCGACGACGCCCGCAAAGCCGTTCGCCAACGCTACAAGGACGGCGCCGATGTCATCAAGATCACCGGCACCGGCGGCGTGCTCTCGCTCGCCAAGAACGGCCTGAACCCGCAGCTCACCGAAGACGAGTTCGTCGCCATCGTCACGACCGCCCACGACTACGGCATGAAGGTCGCCGTCCACGCCCACGGCGACGAAGGCATGCGCCGCGCTATCCTCGCCGGCGTCGATTCCATCGAGCACGGCACGTTCATGTCCGACGACACCATCAAGCTCATGATCGCGCACGGCACCTACTACGTGCCCACGATCAGCGCCGGCCGCTTCGTCGCCGACAAGGCGAAGATCGACGGCTACTTCCCCGCCGTCGTCCGTCCGAAAGCCCAGGCCATCGGCCCGATCATCCAAGCCACCTTCCAACGCGCCTATCAGGCCGGCGTGAAAATCGCCTTCGGCACCGACATGGGCGTCGGCCCGCACGGCGACAACGCCAGGGAATTCATCTACATGGTCGAAGCCGGCATGCCCCCGATGAAAGCCATCCAAGCCGCCACGCTCAGCGCTGCCACTCTTCTCGGTGCCGACAAAGACCTCGGCACGCTCGAGCCCGGCAAGCTCGCCGACCTCGTCGCCGTCCCCGGCGACCCGCTCGCCGACATCAAGCTCATGACCCAAGTCACCTTCGTCATGAAAGCCGGCACGGTCTACAAACAGTAAGCCGCAACTTCCTAGGTGGGGGCGATTATCCCTAACCGCCCTTCCGAGAAATTAACCACGGATTCCACGGATGAATACCGATGTAGCCACCCGATCAATCCGTCCCCGTCCGTGCGATCCTCCGCCAAAAAAACTCCCCTCACCCAATCCGATCCACCATCGCCTCGCCCACGCGGAAGCGACGGAAGTTCTCCAGAAAGTGGCGCACGAGCGCCTCGTCCTGCTCGCGGGAGCCGCCGCCGATGTGCTGCGTGATGTGGCAATTCGGTGCCGTCCAGATCGGGTGCTCCGGCGGCAACGGCTCGGGATCGAGCGCATCGAGATACGCGCCGCCGACTTGGCCCGACTGCAACGCCGCCACCAAGTCGGGCTGGTTCACGGACGTGCCGCGACCGACGTTGTAGAAACGCGCGCCGCGTTTCATTTGCGCAAACCGCGCCGCATTGCACCAGCCGCGCGAGACCGGGTTGTCGGGCAGCACGTTCACGACGTGGTCGGCGGCCGCGAGAGCTGCGGCGGCATTTTCAGTCGTCACCGTTTCCACGCCTTCATCGCCGCGCGGCGCGCGGCGCACCGCGATGACGCGGCCGCGGAACGGCGCGAGCAGCTCCGCGAGGCGTTTGCCGATGGCGCCGTAGCCGAGGATCACGACCGTCTGCCCGGTCAGCAGCGTCATCGCATAGCGGTCGTCGAGATAAGGCCAGCCGTGCGGACCGGCTTGGTTGAGCACGTATTTCGGCAACTGCCGGCCGAGCGCCAGCATCATCGCGAGCAAATGCTCGGCGCAGGGCGTCGCGAAAACGCCCGAGGCGTTCGTGACCACGGTCCCCCGCGCGCGCATCGCCGCGCGGAAATCGGTGCGGTCGTAGCGCGTGTAGCCGGCGGTGGAGATCGCGATCCATTTCAGCCGCGGGTGTCTCATCACGTCGTCCGGATCAGGCTGGCCGTAGGCGATGTCGGCCTCGCCAAGCGTGGGATCGGGTTCGCCCTGATCGAGCACGGAGCGAGACGATTGCGCGGACTGGATGAGACGGGCACCGGCCGCCGCCAGTCCCTCGGCGAACAAAGCGCGTGCGCCCGGCCGCAATTCGTGATTCGTCCAGACAGTCAGGCTCATGCCGCCAATCTCGCTGCGCCCGCGCCGACCCCGCAAACAAAAAGCCTCGAGTGGTCGTGCCGCCGGCCACACGCTCCGCAAAAAAAAATTCGCGCCGCGCCCAAGCGTTGCCGGTTCTTCGCACGGGGGCATCCCAGTTTCTTGGTGTAGGGCTGCCGCTTGTCGGCACGCCGGTTTGCCTCGCTGCTCCCAGCGGCCCGCCGACAAGCGGCGGCCCGACAAGCTCCAAGCGGTCGATGGCAAGAAACTGAGATGCACCCTCTACGCATCGGCGGCCGGCCCCGGGCTTGCCAAGGCGGCGCGGCGGCGTCAGTAAGTTGAAAAGGCGGGCCGCCTACTATGGAACCATTGATCGTTCTCCTGGCACTCTGGCTGATCGCAGCCTTGGTGGTCATCCCCGTTTGGCTGATTGTCCGGACCAACCGGCAGCGTGACGAAATCGCGTCGCTGTCTTACCAAGTCAGCCGCTTGGAAGACCAGCTCAAGCAACTCGCCGCCAAACCGCGCGAGGAAAAAACTCCGGCGCCCGCCGCTGTCGCAGCGAAGCCGGCCGCGCCGGTCATCGCGACTCCGCCCGCGCCGACCACGGCGCAACTTCCTCCGCAGCCCGCACCCGCCGCGCCAGCGCCCCAGCCCGCGGTGGTCGCACCGCCGCCGGTCCTCGCGCGTCCGCGCGTTCCTGCTCCAGTCCCCGTCGCGTATACGCCGCCGCCGCGCCAGCCGAGTTGGACGGAGAACATCAACTGGGAGCAGTTCATGGGCGCGAAACTTTTCGCGTGGCTCGGCGGACTCGCGCTCTTTCTCGGCGTCGCGTTCTTCGTGAAATACTCCTTCGAGCACGACCTGATCCCGCCGGCCGTGCGCGTCGCCATCGGCTTCGTGCTCGGCGCCGGCCTCATCGTCGGCGGTCTCCGCATGCCGCGCGACAAATACGCCGTGACCTCGCAAACGCTGATCGGTGCCGGCGTCGTCTCGCTCTATGCGGTCACCTTCGCGTGCAATTCCATCTACCACTTCGCGTTCTTCGGCCCCATCCCGACGTTCCTGCTGATGGTGCTGATCACCGCGACGGCGTTCATCATCGCCGTCCGGCTGGAGTCGCAAGTCGTCGCGCTCCTCGGCCTGCTCGGCGGTTTTCTCACGCCGGTGCTGCTCTCGACGGGCGTCGACAATCCCGGCGGACTTTTCGGTTACCTCGCGCTGCTCGATGCCGGCCTCATCGCCGTCGCGCTGAGAACGCCTTGGCTTTACCTCGTGCCGCTCAGCGCCGGTTGCACGGTGCTCATGATGATCGGTTGGGCGGAAAAGTTTCTCACCGCCGAGAAAGGCCCCGTCGCCATGGTGGTCTGCCTCGGATTCAGCGCGCTGTATCTCGCCGCCGCGGAAATCGCCCGGCGCCGGGAAGTCGCCGACCGCTTCCTCAGTTGGACCGCCGCGGCGATGCCCGCCGTCGGCCTCGCGTTCGGTCTCGCCTTCCTCGGCTACCCGCCGCTCGCGGCCCGCGCGCCGCTCTACTTCGGCTACATCCTGCTGCTCGACGCCGCGCTGCTGACGCTGGTCTGGCGCGATGACAGCATGCCGCGCCTGCACTTCGCGGCGGGCATGGCGGTGTTCGCCGTGCTCGGACTTTGGACGAGCGAGTTCGTGACGGCCGACACGCTGCCGTGGGCACTTGCTGGCTACCTCGTTTTTGCGGCGGCGCACACGGCGTTCCCTCTCCTGCTCGAGCGCGTGCGACCTGCCTCGACGCCCACGTGGTGGAGCCAACTTTTCCCGCCGCTCACGCTCGTGCTGATGCTCGTGCCCATCATGCGGCTCGACGCCGTGCCGCTGCTGATCTGGCCGGCGATCCTGCTCGTCGATCTCCTCGCGATCGGACTCGCGTTGCTCAGCGCGTCGCTCACGGCCGTCGCCGCCGTGCTGGTGCTGACGCTGGTGGCGACCGGTGCGTGCATTTTCAAAATCCCGGCGGCCGTCGTGTTCGCGCCGTCGCTGCTGTTCGTCATCGGCGGCTTCTCGCTCTTCTTTTTCGCCGCGGGATTCTGGCTGGTGCGGAAGCTCGGCGACAAACTCCCCGCCGCGGACAAGCAGCTCGCCGGCATCCTCGGCGACACCCGCGCGCAAATCCCGGCCTTCTCCGCGCTGCTGCCGTTTCTCCTGCTCATCATGCTGTGCGCGCGGTTGTCGCTGCCCGACCCGTCGGCCGTGTTCGGCCTCGGCCTGCTGCTGGTGGTGCTGACGCTCGGCTTGGCGCGCCTGCTGGTGATCGAGTGGCTCCCGGCCTGCGCCCTCGCCGGCATCGCGGCGCTGGAATACGTCTGGCACTCCGGCCAATTCGCCGCGACCTCGGCCGGTCTGCCGCTCGTGTGGTATCTCGGCTTCTATGCGGTTTTCGCCGTCTACCCGTTCTTTTTCCGCCGCGAATTCTCCCGGCTCACCGGTCCGTGGGCGGTGGCCGCCCTGAGCGGGCCGGTGCATTTCTGGATGGCCTACGGCGCGATCAAGGCCGGTTGGCCGAATGATTTTCTCGGCCTCGTGCCCGCGCTGTTCGCCGGCGCGCCGCTCGCCAGCCTCGCGTTGCGGTTGCGCGCGGAGCCGGCGGAGAACCCCAAGCGCCTCAACCAACTCGCGTGGTTCGGCGCCGTGGCGCTGTTCTTCATCACGCTTGTTTTTCCGATCCAATTCGAGCGCCAGTGGCTCACCGTCGCGTGGGCGCTCGAAGGCGCGGCGCTGCTCTGGCTCTTCCACCGCGTGCCGCACCCAGGGCTGCGCCTCGTCGGCGTCGCGCTGCTCTGCACGGCGTTCGCGCGTCTGGCGCTCAACCCGGCCGTCGTCGCCTACCATGCGCGCAGCGACACCGCCGTCTTCAACTGGTATCTCTACGCCTACGGGCTGACCGTCGCCGCGCTGTTCACCGGCGCGCGGTTGCTCGCTCCGCCGCGCGACAACGTCCTCGGCAGCGAGGCCCCGCCGCTGCTCAACGGCCTCGGCACGGTGCTGGCGTTTATCCTCCTCAACATCGAGATCGCCGACTACTTCACACCGGCCGGCGCACGGACCTTGACGTTTCAATTCTCCGGCAGCTTCGCGCGCGACATGACCTACACCATCGCGTGGGCGCTGTTCGCGCTCGGGCTGCTCGGGGCCGGCATCTTGAAACAGCAACGCCCCGCGCGCTACGCCGCCATCGGCCTGCTCAGCGCCGCGCTGCTCAAGCTTTTCTTCCACGACCTCGCACGCCTCGAGGCGCTCTACCGCATCGGCGCCCTGTTCGCCGTGGCGGTCATCGCCATCCTCGCCTCGTTCGCCTACCAACGCTTCCTGCCGGGCCATGAAAAATCCGATGCACCCCGATCCTAAGCTCCGCGCGCTCCTGCTGCCGCTGCTGGCCGCCGCCACGCTGCAAGCCGCGCTCACGCCGACCGAGTGGTCGCACCGGCAAGCCCTCCCGGTCGTCGCGCCGGGTCTCGTGCGCGTCGCGCTGCCAGCGGCTACGTTCGACTCCGCCGGGCCGGACCTCGCCGATCTGCGCATCGTCGATTCAACCGGCCGCGAGGTGGCTTACCTGCTGGACCGCCCGCCTGTGCCCGTGGCGCGCACCGCCCGGCCCGCCTCGTTCGCCATGGCCCTCGCGCCCGACGCCACAATTCTCACCCTGGCCACCGGCACGAAGGAAGCGCTCTCGACGCTCGTGCTCGAAACCCCCGGACAAAACTTCCTGTGCAGCGCCCGCGTCGAGCTGTCCGACGACGGCCAGACTTGGATGCCGCTCGACCAAGGCTTGCCGCTCTTCCGCCAATGGGGCGCGGAGAAACTCGACCTCAGCCTCGGCGAACACCGCGCCGCTTTTGTGCGCGTCATCGTCACGGAGCGCCGCGGTCCGTTCGTGCCGTTCACCGGGGCGCGCTTGCAACTGAGCGCGGGGCAACCGCCCGCCGCCGTGCCGGTCGGCACGCGCCTCGCGAGCCGCGACGAGTTCGCCGGCGAGACGGTGCTTGGCCTCGCCCTCGACGGCCGCCATGTGCCGCTCGCGTCGCTGGATTTTGTCACCGACGAACCGCTCTTCATGCGCCGCGTCACCGTGACGGTGCGCGAGTTCCAAGGCGGTGTTTCCACCGAGCGCACCGTCGGCACGGGCACGATCTACCGGGTCTCCCTCGCGGGCGCGCCCGCCCGCGGGCAGTCGGAGTTGCGGCTCGATTTCACCCCGCTCACCCGCGAGCTGCTCGTGCACATCCACAACGGCGACTCGCCGCCGCTCGCGCTCGGCGCAGTGCAGGCGAAGCGCCGCGCGACCGATGTGCTTTTTCTCGCGCCCACGGCGGGCAGCTACCATCTGCTCACGGGCAATCCGCAGGCCGGCTACCCGCGCTACGATCTCGCGGCGTTCTCCGGCGAAATGCGCGACGCTCACGCCGCCCCGGTCACGCCGGGCGAACTCGAGGCGATGCCCGGCTACCGGCCGCGCGAAACTCTGGCCGAGTCGCCGCTGCCCGAGGTGCCGTTGACCGGCGCCCCCCTCGACACGAAGGACTGGACGCGGCGCCGCGCCATCCGCCTCGCTCACGCCGGCGTGCAAGAACTGGAACTCGACCCCGCCGTGCTGGCCGAGGCTCGCACGGATTTCGCCGACCTCCGCGTGCTCCGCGGCGACAACCAGATCCCCTACGTGCTGGAGCACCCCGCGCTTTCGCGCGCCGCCGCATTGATGCTGCGCCCCGCTCCCGACCCCAAGCGCCCCCGCGTGAGCGTCTGGCAGTTGCCGCTGCCCAGCTCGCAATTGCCGCTGCAACGGCTGGTGCTCACTTCCGACACGCCCCTGTTCGAGCGCCGGCTGCGCATCTTTGAAAAAGTCACCGGGTCCGACGGCCGCCTCTACGACAACACGCTCGCCGCCGGGGAGTGGAGCCGCACACCCGAGGCCGGCACACCCGACGCGCGCACCTTCGAGCTGACCGCGCGCCCGCGCACCGGCACGCTGTTCATCGAGACCGACAACGGCGACAATCCCGCGATCACGCTCACCGGCGCGAAAATTGTTTTTCCGGTGGTGCGCGTGATTTTCAAAACCGCGGAGACCGACGGCTTCACGCTCGCCTACGGCCAGCCGGCGGCCGCCGCGCCACGCTACGACCTCGGGCTGGTTGCGGCGAAACTGCTCACGGCGCCGCGCCACCCGGCGACGCTGAGCGCTACAGTCGCGGCCGCGCCCGACCGCAATCCATTCGCCGGGCTCAACGGCGGCTACCTGTTCTGGGGCGCCCTCGCGGTCGTCATCGTCGTGCTGCTCGTCACCGTCGCCAAATTGCTGCCCAAGCCGCCGACCGGGCGGAAATGAAAAGCCTCGGGGCGCGCGCCGAGGCATTCGACCAATTCCCATGCAACTCACGCCCAGCGCTTCGCCTTGGAGGGATTCTGCTGGCCAGCAGAATGTCGTCCGTCTTTTCGCGATCCGCGGACCGGACGGAGCCGGTCCCTCCACCCAAACCAAGCCGGAGCAAGCACCAAGGTATCTGACCCACTGCGAATGAAAAACCCGGAGCGAGCTCCGGTGCATTTGAACAACGCCACGCACCAAACCGGCCTGCTGCTGAAGCCGGCCCGCCCTTGGGCCGGCGGCCCGAGCACCGGGGCGGGGGCGCCCCGGCCCCCATTTTCAATCCAAGCAGGAGCTCGGCCCGCCAGCGTTGGTGGCCCGGCATCCGCCCAGTCGCCGGCCGCGCAGGCCGGCCGTTTCGGGTTGGCTCCGCCGGTGGCGCGGGCAATCGTCGCGCAGTGCGCATCGGTCCACACGAGTTCGCCTCGAATCTTTTCCTGTCGCCGCTGGCCGGTTACACCAACCTGCCCTTCCGGCTCGTCGTGCGCGAAATCGGCGGGCTCGACTGGGTGACGACCGATCTGGTCAACGCCCGCTCGCTGCTCGAGCGCAACGCCCGCGCGCTCCAGCTCGTGCAGACGTGCCCGGCGGAAAAATTCCTCGCCGTGCAGCTCTTCGGCGCGGTGCCGGAGGAGATGCGCGACGCCGCGCTCGTCGTCGAGTCGATGGGCATCGCCTCCGTGGACATCAACATGGGGTGCCCCGTCAAAAAAGTCACCGGCATCGGCGGCGGCTCGGCGATGATGACGGAACTGGGCAAGACCGCGCAGCTCGTGCGCGGCATGGTCGAGGCCGTGAAAATCCCCGTCACCGCGAAAATGCGCCTCGGGTGGGACGAGAACAATCTCACCGCGCCCGACCTCGCGCGCGTGCTCGAGGACAACGGGGTCGCCGCCATCTTCGTGCACGGTCGCACGCGCGCGCAGGGTTTCAGCGGCACCGTCAACCTCGCCGGCATCCGCGCCGTCGTGGACGCAGTGAAAAAAATCCCCGTCATCGGCAACGGCGACGTCACGACGCCCGACGCGGCGAAGCATATGTTCGACGAGACGGGCTGCGCCGGCGTGAGCATCGGCCGCGGCGCATTCTACAATCCGTGGATTTTCCGCCAGACGCTCGACTACCTGCGCACCGGGCAACTGCCGGTCGACGCCGGCTACGCCGACCGCGTGCAGGTGATGCGCCGCCACCTTGACCTGATGATTGAGTTTTTCGGCGAGGACTACGGCTGCCGGCTCTTCCGCAAGCCCGCGTCGTGGTATGCGAAGCGCTTCGGCCCGGCGAAGGAGTTCAAGCGCGGCATCACGGCCTTCCGCACGCGGGCCGAGTTCGAGACGCTGCTCGTCAGCTACGAGCAATGGCGTGCGCCATTCCTCGGCGCCGACGGCGAACTCCGCCCGCAATACCGGCCCGGGCCGCTTGTCGCCTCCTTCATGCTCGACCCGGACGATCCGGCCGTGCTCCGCCGCGAATCCATCCCCGTGCCCAAAGGCCCGGTCGAGGTATGGTGAGAGCATCCCGACTCGCCTCACGAGAAATCCCCCGCTGCGCGCGCAACCACCCCGCTTCCCGGCGGTCTGTTCGGGATGAAAAATCTCCCCGCCGTGAAATTTTTTCTCCCGCTGATTGCGCTCGTGCTGTTGCTCGCCGGTTGTGAAACCCGCTCGATTTCGGATTCAGGTTTTCGCCCCGCCTACGGCTGGGGCCGCTCGGCGAACCCGCTCTACAAAGGCGAACTGACGGAGCTGGACATCCTGGGGGCCGCGCCGCGGCAGGAGGCCACCGCGGCGAACATCGCCCACGCGCTCGCGACGGCCTCCGCGCCCCGACTGAAGCGCGGCGACAAAGTGATCCTGATCCAATCCGGGGCACCCGTGCCTGACCACGCCATGCTCGACGAGGCGGCGCGTTATTTTGCCGTGGCGCCGTTCTCGGGCCTCCCGCCGGAAGAACGGACCGGGATGGCCGAGTCGCTGCGGTTGCGCGCCGCGCAAGGCGGCTATCGCTACATCGTGTGCTATTGGGGCGTGCTCGAGTCCGCCCAGGTGGACAAGGAAGGCAAGGCGCTGTCGTGGGTGCCCATCGTCGGCTCATTCGTGCCCGACCAGAAGCAGCAGATGCGACTCCGCCTGAAAGCGCTGCTCGTCGATGTCGAGACCGGCGGCTGGAAAATGCTGACGCCCGAAGTCCACAGCGGCGGCGGCTACAACAGCCACTGGTCGCGGGAGTCGAGCGATCAGCGGCTCGTGCAGGCGCTCAAGGAGAAGGGCTACCGGAGCCTGGCGGCGGAGTTGGCGAAAGAGTGAGCCGCCCCAAGGGCCAGGACTCGCGGCTCGCCAAGCGGGCGCGGCGGGCCTAACCAATTCGCGTCATGTTCAACGTCGTCCACCTCTGGGGCATTTTTTTCGGCACGGTCGTCGCGTTGCTGCCGATCATCAATCCGCTCGCGGCGGCGCCGACGTTTCTGACCATCACCGAAGGCGACACCGACGAGCGGCGCCAGGAACAGGCGCTCAAGGGCTGCTGTTACATGGTGGCCATCCTCGTGAGCTCGCTCATCGGCGGCACGTTCATCATGAATTTTTTCGGCATCTCCATTCCGGGACTGCGGATCGCGGGCGGCATCATGATGACCGGCATCGGCATGAACATGCTCGCGACGCACCGGCCCGGCTCCCGGGGCGAAGAGGAGGAGCGCGAGGCTGCGCGCCGGAAGGTTGACATCTCGTTTTCGCCGCTCGCCATGCCGATGCTCAGCGGCCCCGGCTCCATCGCCGTGACACTTGGATTCACTTCGCTCGCCACGCAGGCGCTCGACTACGTCGCCATCATCCTCGGCATCGTCACGGTCGCGTTCGCCAGCTACCTCGTGCTGCGCCTCGCGGGCCGGGTCGTGAAATTCATCGGCCCCGTCGGCATGAACGCCATGACGAAGATCATGGGCTTCCTCATCATGTGCATCGGCGTGCAGTTCGTCGTCAACGGCGTCCTCGGCATCGCCACCGACCCCGAGTTGCTCCGCGGCATCAAGGCGGTGCTCGCCGGCCGCTGAGCGGCGCCGCGCGACCGCGCCGCGCGCAGGCTTGTCAGCGGGCGGGTGCGCTGCTAGCCGTCTCCCCATCCCCCCCACTGCCATGTCGCCCACCAAGACCATCCCGCCGGCTCTCGCCCCCGTCCTCCGCTACCTCCACAGCCTGAAGACCGAGCGCGCGGACTTGGAGGTCTTGAAAAAGATGCTGACCGAATCGCAACTGACCCTCGACGACGTGCGCGACTTTCTGCACTACGAGGACGACTGTTATTGCCGCAACCTCGTCGCCGAGAGCCCGCTCTTCAACATGCTCGTCCTTTGCTGGAAAAGCGGCCAGCGCTCGCCGATCCACGACCACGCCCAGTCGGTCTGCGCGTTCAAGGTGCTCACGGGGGTCTGCAGCGAGACGGCCTACGGTTTCTCGCCGTGCGGGCAGGTCTTCCCGCTCGCCACCCGCGATTTCCACGCCGGCGAGATCATCGCCTCGCACGACACCGACACGCACCAGGTTTCCAATCTCCAGCCCGCCGGCACGTGCCTCGTCACGCTGCACATCTACTCCCCGCCGCTGAAGACGATGAAAATTTTCTCCATCACCGGGAAAACCGGCGGCGAGTGGCTCGCGCCGGAACACAAGGCCGTCGGCGCCTGACGGCGCTCCGGCGCGCACTTCTCCGGACCGGCGAAAATCCGGCCCGCTCGCTCCGCTCAATTCCGCCGCTCGACGACGGCGCCGCTGCGGTCCTTGAAGAGCAGCACGCGCCTCTCCGCGTTGTAGCCCTCAAAGGTGATGCCCATTTGCGGGTTCACCAAGTCGCCCACGTCGTAGGAAGTCTTCTCGATCAGGATGCGCGGCTTCGCGCCGGCGCGCACGCTGCCGATCCGCAGACTCGAAACCCACTCCCGGAACGCGGCGCTCGGCGGCGGCGGGCCGAGGTCCGCCGGCTTCACCGCGACCGGCACGGGCGCCGCAGTCGCCGGGGCGGTTTGCGCAGGCGCGGCCGCCGGCAAAGCGGTCGGGCTTGCCGCAGCGGAGGCGGGTTGGTCGGCCTTCACGACTTCGTTGAGCGGCGCCATCTGCTCGCTGGCTTTCGCCACCGCTTTTTGCGCGGCGGCCACAGCCTGGCCCTGCGCGGTGGTCGGATTCGCGACGACCGCCGGTGCTTTTTCTGCGACGGCCGGCGCAGCCTTCTTACTCGGCGGCGGGGGCGGTTCGGCCGGCGATCCCACGAAAAAGAAATAGCCGGCCGCGAGCAGCACGACCGTAGCGGCGGCTCCGCCGGCCAAGAGGATTTTTTTCCGCTTCCCCGCCGGATCGGCCGGCTCGGCTTCGGCCGCGGTTTTCCCCGCCGCCGGCTTCTTCGCGCCGGGAGGCGGCGGAAACTTGGCGACAGGCGGAGGAAAATTCGCGACCGGTGGCGGCGCTGGGGGAGCTTCGGCGGCGGGAGCACTGGCAGGAGCCGGCACTGCGGGGACGGCGGGCATCGGCGGCGCGCTCGCCGGTCCGGGCGGCGGCGGAAAATCCGCCTTCGGTTTCAGCGAGAATTTCGGCGCACCTGCGCCCGCGGGAGCGGCGGTGGGTGCCGGCGCAGCCGGGGGCGGAGTCGGGGGCGCGCTCGGCGCGGGCAACGCCACCGCCTCCGCGGGCACGGCCGGCGCGGGGAGCGGCGGGGCCGAAGCGGCCTTCGGCGCGTCGGCGGGCGAGGGCGCGAGGGAGATTTTCGGCTTCAACCGCACCGGTGCGGCCTCTGCCGCCGGCGTCACCGGCGGCGCGCTCGGCGCGGACGCCGGTTCTGCGGGCGCGCCAGGCGTCGATGTGGTCTCGGGCGTGGCGGGAGCGACCGGGAGTTTTGGCCGCAACCGGATCACGGGCGCAGCGCCGGCGGCGGGTGCCGGCGCGGACTGCTCGGGCGCGGGCGCAGGCGGAGCTGCCGAGCCGGCCGCGGCGGGTAGTGCGGGTGAGGGGTCGGCGGCGAGTTTGGGTTTGAGGCGCAGCTTGGGGGTAGTCTCGTCGCTCATGCGCGTAGGGTTAGCAAGTTTCCCCCACCGCGGAAACAAAAACTTGTCGAACCCGCCCGGGGCCCTCACCTCCGGCGTGACAACCCGCGGCAAAGTGTGCATATCTGCCTCCCGGTTGCACGCCCCCGCGTCCGCCAGCCCGCCCCCGACCACCATGAAGCACCCGATGGAAAAACTTAACGGCATCGGTTCAGTCGCCGTCAAGAAAGCCACCGGAAAAACCTGGCGCGAATGGTGCGCTCTCCTCGACAAGGCGGGCGCGCCCAGGAAATCCCACAAAGAGATCGCCGAGCTGCTCAGCGCCCGGCACAAAGTCGCCGCCTGGTGGGCGCAGATGGTCGCCGTCGGCTATGAGCAGGCGCGCGGCCTCCGCGTCAAACACCAGAAGCCCGCCGGCTTCGAGGTCAGCGTCACCCGCACGATCGCCGCGCCCGTCGCGCGGGCGTTCGAGGCGTGGAAGGACGCCGCCCTCCGCGAAAAGTGGCTGCCGCGCACGCCGCTCGCCGTCCGCAAGGCGACCCCGCACAAATCCATCCGCATCACCTGGGCCGACGGCACCAGCGTCGGCGTGAACTTCTGGCCGAAGGGCGCGCTCAAATGCCAGGTCGTCCCGCAACACAGCAAACTGCCCGACGCCGACAGCGCCGAACGCATGAAGGATTTCTGGACCGAGAAACTCGAGCTGCTGCGCGCCTACCTCGAGGGCCAAGCCTGACCATGCGGCGATCCCGTCGCGGTCTCCTGTTCGCGACGCTCGTTGCGCTCGGCGCGGCGGCGTCGCTGCCCGCCCAGGAGGTCCAGCGGCACGGCCTCGTCTTCGAGCAGTGGGTGCGCGACACTTTCTTCCGCGGCTACCGGCCGGCCTCCTACACGCAGAAGTGGGACATCCCCGCGGCGGCGAACGAGCAGCACGGCAACGTGCCCGTCAACCCGAAGGCCACCAAATACGGTTCCGCCGTCGATCTCGGCGACGCCGTGCGCCAATACGGCATCGGGGAGCCTTTCCTCCTCGTGCTCGGCTTCTGGCGG
>JACQFT010000123.1 GCA_016199925.1 Opitutia bacterium
TGGAACGCGATGCGCGAGGGAAGGTTGGCCTTGATGACGCCGGTGATGACGTTCACCGACGGGCGCTGGGTGGCGATGATGAGGTGGATGCCGGCGGCGCGGGCGAGTTGGGCGAGGCGCGCGATGCTCGTCTCGATTTCGGCGGGGGCGATCATCATGAGGTCGGCGAGTTCGTCGATGATGGCGACGATGTAGGGCAGCCGGTCGGGCACCTCGATGTCGGCGTTGACGCCCGCGAGTTCGGCCTGCTGGTCGGCGGCGGGGAATTCGTGCTTCGGGTCTTTCTTGCGGTTGTTGAAGCCGAAAATATTCCGGACGTTGGCCTTCGCGAAAATCTGGTAGCGCTGCTCCATCTCGCCGAGCAGCCACTTGAGCGCGGCCGGAACTTTCTTCGGCTCGGTGACGACGGGAATGAGCATGTGCGGAAGCGAATTGAAGACTTTCAACTCGACGACCTTCGGGTCGACCATGATGAGGCGCACGTCCTTCGGGCTCTTCGAGTAGAGGATCGAGGCGACGATGGAATTGATGCAGACGGATTTGCCGGAGCCGGTGGCGCCGGCGATGAGCAGGTGCGGCATCTTCGTGAGGTCGGAGATGAGCGATTTGCCGGAGACATCCTTGCCGAGCGCGATGGGCAGCTCGGCTTTGGCGCCGACCCAGTCTTCGCTCTCGAGGATCTCGCGCATGCCGACGGGAGTGGGGGTCTTGTTGGGCACCTCGACGCCGACGGCGGCCTTGCCGGGAATCGGGGCGAGGATGCGGACGGACTGCGCGCGCATGCCGAGCGCGATGTTCTTGTCGAGGCCGGAGATTTTTTCGACGCGCACGCCGGCGGCCGGCACGACTTCGTAGCGCGTGATGACGGGGCCGACGTGGATTTCGCCGAGGGTCACCTCGACGCCGAATTCGCTGAGGATGCGCAGGAGGTTCTCCGCGTTTTGGCGGTGCTCCTCCTCGCTGCTGGCGGCGGAGATTTTCATCTGCTCCTTTAGCAGCCGGAGGGGCGGGAACTCGTAGTTCTTGTCGTCGCTCTGCGGGAGAGTGATCTTGGCCTTTTTGGTTTCCTCGGGCTTGACGATGTTGAGCTCGAGTTTGCCGGCTGCGACGGCGAGCGCCTTGGGGTCGGTGGCGGGGGGCGTGGGTTTCGCGGGTGCTTTCGGCGGGGGCGGGGCGGCGGCGGGCGCCGGCGCCGGCGCGAGGGGGTCGTCGGATTTCGGCACGACGAGCCCCTTCGAGGTGCCGACGGGGCCGGCGGGTTTGGCGGGGCCGGAGCCGGTCTTGGAGGGCGCGGCGGCGGCGGCGGCCTTCTGCCGGGCGGCTTCGTCGCGCCGCTGCTGGCGTTCCTCGGCCCGAACGGCGGCGAGGGCGGCGCGTTGTTTGCGCCATTCGCCGAAGGCGTGCAGGAGTTTCTCGAACTCCAGCCCGATGTCGCGGGTGAAGATGAACAGCATCCCGAGAAAATAGACGACGCCGAGAATCAGCGCGGAGCCGAACGTGCCGAGGCTGTTCTTGAGGAGGCCGTCGTAGAGCAGGTCGCCGAGCACGCCGCCCGGGCCCGCGGTGAAGATCGCCCGGTTGGTGAAAAACGTGTCCTGCATCGCGACCAGCGCCGAGAGGGACAGCACGCAACTGATCATCGCGATGACGCGGGTGCCGGCGAGCCGGCGCGCGCTGCGGAGGTTGATGTAGGTCATCCAAAACAGAAACAGCGGGACGAGCCACGTCGGAGCGCCGAAGATGTGGTAGGACCACCACGAGTATTCCGCCCCGAACACGCCGACGAGGTTGATGCTCGTGGGATTCGTCGTGTGCTGGTAACTCTGCTCCGGCCGGAAATCGACCAATGCGACCGCCAGCAGCACGCCCACGACCAAGCACCCGAAGGCCGCGAGCCATTTCGGGCGGTAGCGGGGTCCTTCGAACGAGGGCGTGTGGTCCTTTGCGTTTGAACTCTCGGCTTTGGCCATTTGTGTGATTGTCTCCGGGCGGATTGCAGGTTTATCGGCTCGGAGGGTCAACGTAATTTCCCCCTCGGGGTTTCACAAAATTCTTATTCACAACGAATGGCGCAGTTCCTGAAATTTCTCCCGCTGTATCGCGAGCGCGTGTGGGGCGGCCGTGGCTTGGCCGACCACTTTGGACGCCCGCTGCCCGACGGCGGACCGATCGGCGAGAGCTGGGAGATCGTCGACCGGCCCGAGGCGCAGTCGACCGTCCGCGCCGGACGTTGGAAAGGGAAGACGCTGCACGAGGTGCTGAGCGCGCACGGCGCCGAGGTGATGGGCCCGGCGTGGCCCGGCGCGCGGCGGTTTCCGATTTTGGTGAAATGGCTCGATTGCCGCGAGCGGCTCAGCCTGCAGGTGCATCCGCCGGCCGCCGTGGCCGCCAAGCTCGGGGGGGAGCCGAAAACCGAGAACTGGTATTTCGCGCACGCGAAATCCGGGGCGGCCGTGATCGCCGGACTGAAGCCAGGCGTGACGATCAGGCAGTTTGAGCGGGCCCTCGCGCGCGGAACCGTCGAGCCGGTGCTGCGCCGGCTCAAGGTGCGGGCCGGCGACTCGCTCCTCCTGCGCAGCGGCACCCTGCACGCGATCGACGCGGGAAATGTCATCCTCGAGGTGCAGCAGAACTCCGACACGACTTACCGCGCGCACGACTGGGGGCGGCTCGGGCTCGACGGACAGCCGCGACCGCTGCAGGTGGCGGAGGCGCTGGCGTGCATGGCGGCGGCGCCGGAGAAACCCGCGCCCCTCGTGCGGCCCCGGGGCCGCGGCGCGAGCACGCTCGCGGACGGCGCGGAATTTCGGATCCGCCACGTGCGGCTGGCGCCGGGGGCGAGCCTCGCGTTCGCGGCCGGCGAGATGCCGCGCATCCTGACCGTCGTCGCGGGGCGCCTGCGCTCGGGCGGAGCGCTGGTGGCGCGCGGCGAAAACGTGCTGCTGCCGTTCGCGGCGGCGTGCGGGTTTGTCGCGCTCGAAAAGGCCACCGTGCTCGTCACGGAGAATTTTCACCGCGGCCCCGGATGAGTTCGCGCGCGCGGTTGGGCACGCGCCGGCGCGCTGGCCTGCGGGGGAACCGTTGGCGCGGGCAAACCGGAAAGCCCCGGCAAAAAGAGCGGCGAGGCTTTAAAAGGATTGATCGACTTGCTTGATCTGAAGAGACCTTGAGGTAACGTCCCCGTTTCAACATGAGCCAGACTGAACCAACCGCCACCACCGCCACTCCCGAACCCGCCGCCACTCCGACCGCGGCGACACCCGCGCCGCCGCCGGCGCCGGACGAGCAGTTGGCCGCCGCGAAGAAAGACGCGGCCGCCGCCCAGGAGCGCTATCTGCGCGCCGTCGCCGATCTGGAGAATTTCCGCAAACGCACTGTGCGCGACAAGGAGGAGCTCCGGCTGTTCGCCAACTCCAGCCTGATGGAGGACCTGATTCCCGTCCTCGACAACCTGGGCCTCGGCCTCGCGGCCGCGCGCACCCAGCAGACGGACGGCAAATCCATCGCCGACGGCGTGACGCTCGTGCTGGAACAACTCAAGAGCACCCTGATCCGGCACGGGTTGAAGGAGGTCAATCCGGCCGGCCAGACCTTTGATCCGAACCAGCAGGAGTGCATCGCGCACCAGCCGAGCCACGATTTCGCCAGCGAGAAAGTCATGCAGGTCGTCCGCCTCGGCTACACTTTGAACGGCCGCCTGCTCCGGCCCGCGTCGGTGATCGTCTCGAGCGGACCCGCGGCCGTCGCGGCGGACGCGACCGCCGCAGAAAACCCAGCCTGATCCGCCCATGGCCACCGGAAAAAAAGAAGATTATTATGAGCTGCTCGGCGTCGGGCGCACGGCGTCCGAGGAGGAATTGAAGAAAGCCTATCGCAAGAAGGCGGTGCAGTTTCACCCGGACAAGAATCCCGGCAACAAGGAGGCGGAGGAGATGTTCAAGAAAGTCTCCGAGGCCTACGAGGCGCTGAAGGATCCGGACAAGCGCGCGGCGTATGACCGGTTCGGGCACGCGGCGTTTCAGCAGGCGGGTGCGGGCCCGCGCGGGCCCGGCGGCGCTGGCGGCGGCGGTTTCCACGATCCGTTCGACATTTTCCGCGAGGTCTTCGGCCAGCAGGGCGGCGGCGGAGGGGGCGGGATCTTCGAGGAATTTTTCGGCGGGGGCGGCGGCGGCAACGGCGGCGGCGGTCCCGGCCGCGGTTCCGATCTGCGCTACGATCTGGAGATCACGCTCGAGGAAGCTGCGCTCGGTGTGGAGAAGGAGGTTTCCTTCCGCAAACTCGGCCAGTGCGGGCACTGCCACGGCAGCGGCGCCGAGCCCGGCTCGAAGCGGACGACCTGCCCGACCTGCCACGGCGCGGGCCAGGTCACGACCTCGCGGGGATTTTTCCACGTGCGGCAGGTCTGCCCGACGTGCGCGGGCGCCGGCAAGCGTTTCGACAAGCCGTGCGCGAAATGCCACGGCGAGGGCCGCGCCAACGAGACCACCAAGATCAATGTGCGCATCCCCGCCGGCGTCGACACCGGCTCCAAGCTCCGCTCCTCCGGCAACGGCGAGGCGGGCGTCATGGGCGGCGAGGCCGGCGACCTCTACATCGTCGTCCACGTGAAAGAACACGAGGTCTTCGAGCGGCAGGGCGACGACCTTTTCTGCGAGATCCCGATCAAGTTCACCCTCGCGACCCTCGGCGGCACGATCCACGTGCCGACGATGCAGGGCAAGGCGACGCTCAAGATTCCCGCCGGCACGCAGTCGGGCACGACGTTCCGCCTGAAGGGGCGCGGGATGCCGCAACTCCGCGGCAAGGCGCCGGGCGACCAGCTCATCCGCGTGCATGTCGAGGTGCCGACCAATCTCACCGACGCCCAGCGCCGGAAGCTCGAGGAGTATGCGCAGGTCACCGGCGACGCCGACGAGCCGGTCGCGAAAACCTTTTTCGAAAAGGCGAAAAAGTTTTTCTGAGGCGGCAACGGCGTCGCCGGGCGGAGCGGGTTGACCCCGACACGTTTATTGCCGGCCGTGGTTTCGCAGCGCGAGGCGGTCCACGCGCGCCACCTCCCACCGTCTCGGTTCGCAGGGTCTTTTGTTCCCTATGGGTTCGATCTCCCGTTCTGCTGGACAGCAGAATCCCTCCCGGACGCAGCAATGGCTGTGAGTTGCAGGTGGATCGGTCAAATGCCCCGGAGCTCGCTCCGGGAATTTTTGCTTGGGAAGAACTGGAGGCGCGCCGCCCTCGGCGCGGAGCATCGGCGCAACGCGGCGGGCGCGCCGCATCCCCGGTGAAGCTGCGTCGAAACAACAGACCCCGTCTCCGCCCGGTCAGTCCTGCAGCAGGAGCAGCAAGACCGTGATCGGGAGGCCGACCAGCAGCACGGGCACCCTCGACTCCTCGGCCTGCCGCGCGAAGGTCTGCACGATTTTTTCCTGCCGCTGCAGGCGGCCCGAGACCGGCGACGGGGGCGGAACGGGTGAGCTGCGGAAAGCAAAGGCGGCAGTCGCGAGGACCGCGGCGAACAGGGCAATCTCGACTGTCCTACGGGTGTTCATGGTTCGATCGGGTGTGCCGGCAGCATGCACCCGCGACCGGATCGGACAAGGGGCAAAACGGAATTTGGAAACGCACCGGGGTTTTCGACGGCGCGGCGCGACTCCCAAAAACTGTAGGAGCGGCGATAGGCCGCCGCGGCTTTCCGGTTTCGTTTGGTAAGTTTTGGCCGGCGCGCTTGCGCGCGCGGCTTGGCACACGCCAGCGCGCTGAGCCACGGGGGAACCGTTGGCGCGAGCAGACCGGAAGGCCCTGCTATATGCCGCGGTGGCTTCGATGCGGAGCTTGCTTCGGATTTTGGAAGAAAGGGGGCGCGAGCTTGCGCGCGACGATGGGCGGACGAGTCGCGAGCAAGCTCGCTCCCGCAAGGTCGGAACGACCGCAGCCTTGCCCAAAGACCTCGGGGCTTGACCCGTGAATCTTCACGGCGCATTTCGGGGCCGATAGTCGCGGCGCAGTGCCGGCTGCGACCATCGGACCGGTCGAGCGCGGCAAGAACAAGCTTTCCTCGGCGGCGATTTGGCTCTTCCGTGGTCGCACGATGAGTCTGCCGCTGGTCAATCCGAAGCTGCTGTCACTGCCCGACGCCGAGGCAGCGCGCGTCCGGTGGCGCGCCGACGGCAAGCGCGTCGTGCTGACGAACGGGGTGTTCGACCTCCTGCACACCGGCCATCTCTTTTTCCTCCAGAAAGCGCGGACCTTGGGCGACGTGCTGTGCGTGATGCTGAACGCCGACGCGAGCGTGCGCGCGCTGAAGGGCCCGCGGCGCCCGGTGCAGAGCGAGGCCGAGCGCGCCTACGCCCTCGCCGCGCTCGCGTGCGTCGATGGCATCGTGATTTTCCACGGCTCGCGGCTGGCGAAGGAAATCCTCGCGCTGCGGCCCGACGTCTATGTGAAGGCGGGCGACTACACGCTCGAGAAACTCGAGGCGACCGAGCGCGCGGCGCTGCAACTAGTGGAGTCGCGCATCGAGTTCATGCCGTTCCTGGCCGGCTTCAGCACCACCGCGCTGATCGCGAAGATCAAGGCGGCGACGAGTGACTCGTCCCCGGCGGCCGGGGAAATCTGAGTCGCCGGGAGACGGTGCGGCGGCGGCCGCGCCGCGCGCTGGACTCGCCGACCGGTCGCCGCGCGCAACCGGCCCGCGTCGGGACGGGAGGGACGAGGCATCCTGCCGGGCGGCTCGACGCCGATCATACGCCCGGGTCCGCTTTTCGGAGAGCGGTCCGGCGAAAAGTCTTTTCGGCGGCGAGGAAGAACCGCGGGCCAAGAAAAAGGCGCCCGGCGTGAAAGCCGGGCGCCTTGAAAAGGCGGGAAGATTTCCGAGCCGGAGCTTAGAAGGTCAGGCGGGCGGCCACCTGGATGCGCCAACGCGACTGCGTGTTGTCGATCAGGAAGTCCGAGGTCTGGAACGAGGTGACCCTGATCTTGCCGGTGGTGTTGTCGATCGTGGCGTTGCCGAGGAGGCGGCGTTCAAACACATCGTTGATTGTGCTGGGAGCGCGTTCGACATAGTTAAACAGACTCTGCGACAGGAACGTGCCGAAGTTCGTGAAATCGAGCTCGAGCGAGAGCTTGGCTTTCCGGTAGTGCAGGGGGACGTCTTGTTTGAACTTCAGGTCGAGGCGGTTGACCCAGGGCTGGTAGAACGAGTTCTTCGGGGCGTGGCCACCGGCGAACTTGTTGAGGCCGGAGCTCTGGAAGAATGCCAGCATGGCGGCCTGTTGGGTCGCGGAGAGCCCGGAGAAATCAAAGCGAGAATCGCTGAGGTCGGTGGGCACCGAGACGAGATCGTTGCCGGGCATGCCGTCTTGATTGAGATCGCTGCTATAGGCGAACGAGTAGGGCGACCCGGTGCGGCCTTCGTAGTAGAGGGAAACCGTGGTCCGCCACTTCTTGACGAACTCGAACTGCCGGGCGACGTAGGCTTGCACGAGGTCGCGCACCTCGAAATCGCTGCGACCGTTCTCGACCTGATCCTGGTTGAAGACGGCATTGCGCTGCCACATTCCGGAGGCGGTCGTCTGGCCGCTGGCCTGGGCCTCGGTATTCCGGCCGCGCGTGTAGGCGATGTCGAACGCCCATCTCTGCTTCATCGGGCGGGTCCACCGCAGCGTCGCGTAGGTGGATTCGCCCGCCTTCACGTTGCGCAGGTGGAAGATATTGGTGAAGTTCGGGAACTTGGCGTTGGCGGGCGTATTCGGATTGCCGAAGAAGAACACGCGACCATCGGCGGCAGTGCCCTTAACCTTCAGGTTGTCGTTGGTGATAAAGAGCTGGTTGTCGTTGATGTCGTAAACCAGCTCGGCGGTCACGGTGGAACTCAGGAAGTCGAGTTTGTGGTCCACGGCGAGGTTGAAGCTCCACTGCGAGGGCAGGTGCATCTTATCGTCGGCGAGGTCCACCTCGGCGCGGGCGCCGGGCGTCTGGGGAGCGGTGCCGCTCGGATTGGCGGGGTCGAAGTTGTTGGCCAGATAGCCGGTCAGGCCGCCCGTCGGCAGGGTATTGACCGTGAACGTGCCGGCGCCCGTATTGCCGTAGGAATTGGACCAGAACACCCACGGCGCACGACCGAGGAAATAACCGGCAGTGCCGCGAATCTGAGTCTTGCGGTCTTCGTCCACCGACCAATTGAAGCCGACGCGGGGCGAAAAATCCGTTGCTCCGTCGATAGTGCCGTCGTTGCGCTGGCCTGTGTCGGTGAAGAACTGCTGGTTGAAGGTCGGGCGCGTGCTGCTGGAGGACAAATCGTAGCGGAGGCCGGCATCGATGCGGAGCCGGTCCGACGCGTCCCACTTGATCTTGCCGTAAAAGCCGGTCTGGGTCCACTGGCTGATGTCGGCAAAGCTGCCCTTGATCGACAAGTCGGTGAAGTTGCGCGTGAAGAAGCGCGGGTTGTTGTTCAGGAAGTCCGTCGGCGACGCGAAATCGAAAACGCCGAAGGAAAACTGCCGGAAAAGATTGAAGAAGCTGTTGTCCTCCATGTCGAATCCGGCTGAGAAGGTGACGTTGCCACGTTGGTAGTCAGCGTTCGCCGAGTAGTTTTTGGTCTCGACATTGATTTGGTTGCCTTGCCGGAAACGTTCGGTGCCGAGAACGACGACGCCGTTGGCGATCGGGGCGTTGGCCTGATTCGTGCCGGCGACGCCGAAGATGCGAATCTCCGGCGCGACCGACGCGGTCGGGGTGGATTGATCCTGATTGACGTGCGAATACTTGACCTCAGTCGTGAAGTCGGGGGTCCAATGGCTGTTCACTTGGACCGAATAGCTCTTTTCTTTGCGGGTCTGGGCGAAGAAATGCGACTCATAGGCCGTGGCGGGACCGCCGACCAAGTTGGCGAAGGCGCTGTTGTTGTTCAGGCCCGCGCCAAACGACGTGGTCGTGAAATTGCCGAATTGCGGCACTTGGCCTTCCGTGGTGAAGTAGCTGGCGCTCATTTGGTGACGGTCGCTGATATTCCAGTCGACCTTGAAGAGCCGCTTTTCGTCGTTGGCAAAGCTGTTGTTGTTGCCGCCGACGTTGCCGAAGCTGACCCGGGAGATCTGCGCGATACGGGAATCGATGAGCGCTTTGGCAGCAGGATCGATGGCGGGCAGGCCCGCCTGGTTGGGGGCGCCGATGCGCTCGAATTTTTCCCAATCGATGAAGAAGAACAAGTGGTCTTTCCAAATCGGGCCGCCCAAGGTCAGGCCTTTGGTCGTGCGCTCAAGGTGGGGGATGACTTTCGCGCCGGTCTGCACCAGCGTCCGCGCATCCGGCCCCTGGGTTTGCCGGCCGAACAGGTGGTCGCCCGAGAAAATATAATAGGCTGCGCCGTGGAGCTCGTTGGTGCCGCTCTTGGTGACGACGTTGAACGCGGCGCCGGTGAAGCCGCTGTAGCGGACATCGGCCGTGCGCGAGATGGTGGAAATCTGCTCAATCGCCTCGATCGCCAGCGGATTGAAAAACGAGGTCAGGCCCAACGAACGCTGGGTGGACGCCTTGATTTCGATCTGATCGCGGGTGAGCAAGGCCGAGGCGCCTTGGGCGTTGGAATCGAGCGAGTTTTTCTCCGCCGAGACGACGAAGGCCTCAAGCTTGACCACGTCGGAGCGCAGCGTGACGTTCACGTCGATGTCGTTGCCGAGTTGGGTCTCGATGTCGGTCTGCGTGTCGGCGTTGAACCCGTCCGCCTTGGTCGTCACGGAAAAGGTGCCGCCGACCGGGAGACTGCGGAAACTGAAACGGCCGTCCGCGTTCGTCGTCGTGCGGAAGGTGGTGTTGGTCGTCGTATGCACGGCGGTGACCGAGGCCCCACTGACGGGTTTGCCGTCGGCGGTCTTGACGGTGCCCGTCATGCCGGAGGTGACGACTTGGGCGAAGGACAGCGGCGTGAGCGTAAGAGCGACGACCGCGAGGGCTGCGAACAGCAGCGATTTCAACAACGATTTATGCATGGTGCAATTTAGGTTAGGGTATCCCGGAAGCTCAGTTGGGGGCTTCCGTTGGTTTGCAGGTGGGCAAGCGAACGCCGCCAGTCGGGATGAGTCAAGCCTGCATGCCCCGCGTTTCGGCTCTGTAACCGCCCGTTGCCGGATTGTTGCGAGAACGAATTTTCGGATTGCGTGCGCCGGGGAAATACCGGCGTCGCTCGGTGCGGCAAATGTGCGGCCGCCCCGAGCGGCTTGCCCGGAAGGCTACGAAGCAAACGAAGCGCGGCGACAAACTGGGTTGGGCGATCGCTGTCGTCCGCGGCCACAGGGTGCAGACCGGGGCGCGAGCGCTCCGGCGCCAAGCGATCGATGACAAGATACCGCGCGCCGTCGTGGCCCCGGGCGCCGCCGCCTTTCCGCTCGCCGGCGAGCGGCCCGGCGCCAAGCTCCGCGGCAACCATGAGCGTCCGCACTTATCCGCCGCGCGAAGAACTCGCCAACCGCTGGACTCACGGGCTGGGCATCGCGTTGAGCCTCGCCGGGCTGGTTCTCCTCGTAGTGAACGCCGCGCGCTTCGGCGACGTCTGGCAGGTCGTCAGCTCCGCGATCTTCGGGGCCACGCTCGTGCTGCTCTACACTTCCTCCACCCTCTACCACAGTTTTCGGGACGAAAAAATCCGCCGCTTCCTCCAGAAAGTGGACCACGCCGCCATCTTTCTGCTGATCGCGGGCACTTATACGCCGTTCCTGCTCGTCACGCTGCGCGGGCCGTGGGGCTGGAGTCTGTTTGGCGTCGTGTGGGGGCTCGCTGCCGCCGGGGTCGCGCTGAAATTCTGGTTCGCGCACCGCTTCAAGCTCGCTTCGACCATCGTCTATGTGGTCATGGGTTGGATCGTGGTCGTCGCGCTGAAACCACTTCTCGCCGCCCTGCCGCCGGGCGGGGTGAAACTGCTGTTTGCCGGCGGGCTCTGCTACACGGGCGGCGCGGGCGTCTATCTGTGGCGGCGCCTGCCGTATCAGCATGCCCTCTGGCACCTGTTCGTGCTCGCCGGCAGCGCGTGCCACTGGGCGGCGGTGTTTTGCTACGTCGTGCCGCGCGCCGCGTAAGCGCACCAAGCTCAAGCCCGAACCGACTCATAACGGGTGCTTCTCAGAATCGGGCTTTTCACACCAAGGCAGCGAAGCTAGCCAAGGTTCAACATCATCGCCGCTTACCGACTTCGCGAACTTTGCGATCTTGGTGTAAAGTCTGCATTCAAAGGATAGCTGCTAGCACAGAAGCTTGTGAAGGAAACGAAGGGCGGGAGATGCGCCCGGAGGCCGGGCCCGCGCCGGGTTGGCGTTTGCTTTAGGTCCGGGCGGCGGTCAGTTTTCGCGCACCCCCAGCCTTCGCTCTCATGGAAACTTCGCTCGACAATTTTCTCCACCGGCTGCCGGTGATGGCGGGACTCAGCGAAGCGGCGCTCCAGTTTTTGGGCGGATTCGCCGTCGAAGAAAATCATGCGGCGGGTGCCGCCATCGTGCGCGAGGGCGACCCGGGCGACCGGGTGTTTTTCATCTGCGAGGGACGCGTCCAAGTGGTGAAGGACCACGGGGCCGCGGCACCGGTCGTCCTCGCCGAGATGGGACCGGGCGACTACTTCGGCGAGATGAGCCTGGTGGAGAGCTTCGTGCGCTCGGCGAGCGTCGTGGCGCTGGAGCCGGTGCGCGGGTTCACGCTGAAGGGCGCGAATTTCTACAAACTCTACCGCGCGCAGCCCGACCAATACGGCATCGTCATCCTGAACATCGCGCGCGATCTCGCCCGGCGGCTGCGCCGGCTCGACGAACGTTTCGTCGCGGGCGCGACTTAGCGGGGGTTTGGGATCACGCGGGTCCGATGCCGCCTCGCCGGCTTCGGCCCGATCGGAGCCTGCGGGAGCGTGCGTGCATGCGACCGTCGCGACCAAGGTCGCTCCCACAAAAACCAGGCGGAAGATGAACCTAAATTCTGCAGTTGAAACGCGGAGATCGCGGAGGACGCGGAGCAGAAAGAGAGAGGATCCTTCACTCGAAAGGCTCACCTGCCTAGTGAGGGGACTCGGGACGAAAAAGCCGGGTTTTCTCCTCTGTGCTCTCCGCGCCCTCCACGTTTCAACGGCGCTTTCTAGGATGAACGGCAAAAATGCCTCGAGGGCTGATCCCGAGGATCTGTGCTCAGCCTTTTTCTCTCAGGCAGGCTGCGGTGGGCAGCCTGCTTGCGGGCGCGGGTGGGCCGACTCTTTTTTGGTTCGGGTTGTGGAGG
>JACQFT010000032.1 GCA_016199925.1 Opitutia bacterium
GTCGTCCTCGATTTGCGCGGCGTCGCCGGCCGCGAACTCGACCGCACGGCGAAGACGCTGTGGCACCGCCTGCACCGCGCCGCCGCGAACCAACCGGGTGCCGTGCTCGTGTTCACCGCGTTTCCCGTTGTGCCATCCGTGCCGTGGAGGCTGACGTTGTCTGCTGCCACCGCCGGACTCTCGCCGCGCCGGGCGCGCGACCAACTCGCCGCGCAACTCACGGTCGAAACCACCCGCGGTCACGCCGCTCTCGTCGAGGAACTCGCGGGATGAATTACGCCGTGCTGTGGGTGCCGGACTTTGCGCTGCACGCGTTGCGCCGGGCGGAGCCAGCGCTCGCCGGGCATCCCGTGGCGCTCATCGCGGGCGAGGGGCGCAAGGCCGTGCTGACCGAGGTGTCGCTCGAGGCGTCTCAGGCTTTTTGGAGCCGCGGCGCCCTCGCCGCGGACGGCGGACCAGACGCGGCGTGGGCGCCGCATCCCCAGTTAAGACAAGCAGCGGCGGCGTTGCCGGTCGATAGCGCGCATTCCCCTGAACTGGTCGGCCTTACCGTCACGCTCGCGATGGCGCGGTGTCCGGGGATTATTTTGCGCCCGCGCGATCCGGCGGCAGAGGTCGAGGCGCAGCGCCTGTTGCTCGCGGCGGCCTTCACGCTTTCGCCGCGCGTCGAGGCGACCGCCGCCGGGCTCTGCACCATCGATCTCCAAGGCGCCGAGCCGTCCCGCGTCGAGGCGGCGATGCGCCGGCAAATCGCCGAGCTCACTCGCGCCGGCCTGCCCGTGCGCGCCGGGGCGGCGGCCACGCCGTTGCTCGCGGGCTATGCGGCGCGTTGCGCGCGACCGCTGCTCGTCGTCCACGACATCGCGGGTTTCCTGCGTCCGCTGCCGCTCTCATTTGCCGGGCCGACGCCCGCGCAGCAACACGTGCTCGCGGGCTGGGGTCTGCGCACGCTCGGCGAGCTGACGGCGCTCGCGAAAGCCGACGTGGGTTCGCGGCTCGGCCCCGACGGCGTTGCGCTCTGGGAACGCGCGGCCGGCGAGCCGACGCGGCCGCTGCGGCTCGCGGAGTTGCCCACGACGTTCCTGGCCGACTGGATCTACGAGCCGCCGGTCGAGGCGATGGAGCCGTTGCTCTTCAAGTTGCGCCGCTACGCCGAGCGCGTGGTGGCGGAGTTGCGCGCGGCGGGTTTCGTCGCGGAGAAGCTCGCGCTCACGCTGCGCCTCGAGGACGGGACGGATTATCGCCGGGAATTTCGCCTGCCCGAGCCGGGGGCGGACACGGACTCTTGGCTGCGCGTGCTGCAAGCCCATCTGGAAGGCGTGCGCACCGCCGCGCGGATCACGGGGGTGCGCTTGCTCGCGACGCCGGCGCGACCGCAGCAAAAGCAGGACGGTCTCTTCGACACCGGGCTGCGCGATCCAGCGGCGTTTTGGGAAAACCTCGCGCGGCTCGGCGCCATCGTAGGCGACGACCGCGTCGGCACGCCGGTCATGCAGGACACGCACCGGCCCGACGCCTTCGCGTTGACGCGACCGGTGGAGAGCGTGCCGCCGCCCGCCGAGCCGCCGGTGCATCCGCTGCGCGGCGCGGTGCTGCGGCGGTTCCGCCCGGCGTGGCCGGTGCGGGTGGTGCTCGCCGACGCACAGCCACGGGAAATTTCCGGCGCGTTGCGCGGGGCGGTGCGCAGCACACGTGGTCCGTGGCGGCTCGACGGCGAGTGGTGGCAACCGCAAGCGTGGGCGGTCGAGACGTGGCACGTGGAGCTGGCGTCGGGCGTGGTCTATCAATTGGCCTGCGCTGGCGGCGAGTGGTCGGTCGAAGGAGTGCTGGACTGATGAGCTACGTCGAACTCCATGCGCGCAGCGCGTTCTCGTTCCTGCGCGGCGGGTCGGGTCCGGAGTCGCTCGCGGTCGAGGCGGCGCGCCTCCAACTGCCGGCCCTCGCGCTGTGCGACCGCGACGGGGTTTATGGCGCGGTGCGGTTGCACATGGCGGCGAAGGAGGCGGGTTGGCGCGCGCTCGTCGGCTGCGAGTTGACGATGGAGGACGGCGCGGTCGTGCCCTTGCTCGTGGCGACGCAGGCGGGCTATCGCCGGCTGGGCGCGCTGATTACCACAGCGAATCTGCGCGCGCCGAAGAGCGAGGGGCGCGTGGCGTGGAGCGAACTGGCCGAGGGCAACGACGGCCTCGTCGCGCTGACGGGCGACGAGGAAGGGCCGGTGCGGCGGGCGTGGCGCGAGCGCGGCGCGGCGGCGGCGGTGGCGGCCGGAGAAAGATTGCGCCGGATTTTCGGCTCCGACCGGTTGTTCGTCGAGCTCCAGCGGCACCACGTGGCAGGCGAGGAGGAGGAGAACGAATTTCTGGTGGACTGGGCGCGCGCCCAAAAACTCCCGTTGCTCGCGACGAACGGCGTGCGCTACGCCACGGCGGCGGACCGGCGCGTCGCCGACGTGTTCACCTGTCTGCGTGAGCATGTGACGCTCGACACGGCGGGGCGGAGGCTGGCGGCGAACAGCGAGTGCCATCTGAAGGGCGCGCGGGAGATGGCGGCGCTGTTCGCGGATTTGCCCGAGGCCGTCGCGAACACGGAGCGGTTGGCGGAGCGGCTGGAATTCACGCTCGCGAATCTCGGCTACCGTTTCCCGGACTACAATGTGCCGACGGACGAGTCGCAGGATTCGTTTCTGCGCAAGATGACTTATTTTGGCGCGCAGCAGCGTTACGGCGGCGTCAACGGCGAGGTGCGGCGGCAGATCGAGCGTGAGTTGGCGCTGATCGCGAAGCTGGGGTTTCCCGGATATTTTCTGATCGTGTGGGACCTGTGCGCGTTTGCGCGCGAGCGCGGCATCCTCGTGCAAGGGCGGGGGAGTGCGGCGAACAGCATCGTGTGTTACGCGCTCGGCATCACGGCGGTCGATCCCATCGCGAGCAAGCTGCTCTTCGAGCGTTTCCTCAGCGAGGGGCGCACCGACTGGCCCGACATCGACCTCGACTTGCCGAGCGGTGAGCGGCGCGAGGAGGTGATCCAGGAAGTTTACCGGCGCTACGGGCGCCGCGGCGCGGCGATGACGGCGAACGTCATCACGTTCAAGGGCCGGAGCACGCTGCGCGAAGTCGGCAAGGCGCTCGGACTGCCGGACGATGTGCTCGACCGTTTTTCGGCGCTCTTCCACGGCGGGGATTATCCGCAGACGCTGAAGTTGAAGGAGCAGTTGAAACTGGCGGGCATCGCGGAGAACCATCCGCGGCTGCCGGCGCTGGTCGATGCGTGCCAGCGCATCTACGGGTTGCCGCGGCACCTCGGCCAGCACTCGGGCGGGATGGTGCTGTGCGCGGGTCCGCTCAACGACTACGTGCCGCTGGAGAACGCGCGGATGCCGGGCCGCTCGGTGCTGCAATGGGACAAATCCGACTGCGAGGACATGGGCATCGTGAAGGTGGATCTGCTCGGGCTCGGCATGATGGCGGTGTTGCAGGACACGCTGGAGATCTGCGCGCAGCGGGGCGAACCGGTGGACCTCGCGCGCATCCCCAAGGACGATCCTGCGACCTTCAAGCTGATCCAGGAAGCGGACACGGTGGGGCTGTTCCAGATCGAGAGCCGGGCGCAGATGGCGACGTTGCCGCGGATGAAGCCGGAGACGTTCTACGATCTCGCGATTGAGGTGGCGATCATCCGGCCGGGGCCGATCCAGGGCAACGCCGTCAATCCCTACCTTGCGCGCCGCGCCGGCAAGGAACCGGTGACTTATCCCGACGAGCGCGCGCGGCCGATCCTCGAGCGCACGCTCGGGGTCGTGCTGTTTCAAGAGCAAGTGCTGCGGCTGGCGATGGAGCTCGGTGGTTTCACGGCGGCGGAGGCCGACGAGTTGCGGCGCGCGATCGGTTTCACGCGCTCGCAGGAGCGGTTGAACAAGATGAAGGAGAAGCTCGGCGTCGCGCTGCGGAGAAACCACGTCACCGAGGAGGCGGTCGCGTCGATCCAGCAGTCGCTGGCGTCGTTCGCGCTCTACGGGTTTCCGGAGAGCCACGCGATTTCGTTCGCGCTGATCGCCTACGCGTCGGCGTGGCTGAAGGTCCACCGGGCGGCGGCGTTCTACGCGGGGCTGCTCAACAACCAGCCGATGGGTTTTTATTCGCCGGCCAGCCTCGTGCAGGACGCGCGGCGGCACGGGGTGCAGACGTTGCCGGTGTGCGTGCATTTGTCGGGCGAGAAGTGTGCGGTGATCGACCGCGCGACGATCCGGCTCGGCTTCGCGAGCGTGCGCGGCGTGCGCGCGGCGGGCGTGGCGGCGCTGGTGCGGGCGCGGCAGGAGCGGGCGTTCACGTCGCTCGCAGATTTTCTGCGGCGCACGGATTTCAGTGCGGCGGAGCGGCGGGCGCTGGCGAAGGCGGGGGCCCTCAACGCGCTCGCGACGCACCGGCGCGCGGCGCTGTGGCAGGTCGAGGAGGGGTCGGGCGGAGACGAACTGTTTCGGTTGGCGTTGATCGACGAGCCCGAGGCGGTGCTCTCGCCGCTGGAGCGCATGACGCACCTCGAGCGGTTGCAGGCCGACTATGAGACGCTGGGACTCACGACGGGGCGGCACCCGATGCAGCTGCTGCGCGCGAGTCTGCCGGGGGTGTGGCCGGCGGCGGAGTTGGCGAAGGCCCGGCCGGGCGAGCGGGTGCAGATCGGCGGCGCGGTGATCACGAGGCAGCGGCCCGGCACGGCGAAGGGGTTTTGCTTCATCACGATTGAGGACGAGAGCGGCCACGCCAACGCGATCGTGCGCCCGCAGTTGTTCGAGGCGGCGCGGCTCGTCATTAATCTGGAGCCGGCGCTTTTGATCGGGGGCCGCGTGCAGAACGAGCAGGGCGTGATCCACCTCATGGCCGAGGAGATCAGCGCGCTGCCGGCGTCCGGCCTGCCCGCGCAGGCGAGCCACGATTTCCGGTGAGGCAGGCTGCCGGCATTTTGGGGAGACCGGAGCGTTTTGACTCGGGCCGTCGTGGGAGCGGCTTGGTGCCGCGCCGAGTGCCGGCGCGCGGCGCAAGGTTGCCCCGAGCAAGGGAGGCGCGGGGTGCGCGGTCCGGCACAACGGGCGTGATCGAGAACGTTGCCGCCAAAGAAAAACCCGGCGAGCCTTGGGGGCGGCCGGGTTGGTGAGAGAGGCTGCGCGGCCTACTTGCTGGCTTTCGCGGCCTTTTGGCGGGCGCCGTTGTTCAGAATGCGTTTGCGGAGACGCAGGTTCTTCGGCGTGACCTCGACGAGTTCGTCGGCGGCGATGTATTCGATCGCACGCTCGAGGGAGAGCTTCGACGCCGGCGTGAGGCCGGTGGCGACGCCCGAGCCCTGGGAGCGGAAGTTGGTGAGCTGCTTCGCGCGGACGGCGTTGCAGGCGATGTCTTCGTTGCGGGGATTCTCGCCGATGATCATGCCTTCGTAAACCTGCTCGCCGGGATTGACGAAGAGCTTGCCGCGCTCCTGCACCATCACGAGGGCATAGGCGGTGGTCTCGCCGGCCTCGGTCGCGATGAGCGTGCCGGTGATGCGGGTGAGGACTTCGCCGGCGTAGGGCCCGTATTCCTTGAAGAGATGGCTCAACACGCCGCGGCCGCTGGTGGCGTTGACGACGTCGATCTCCATGCCGATGAGGCCGCGGGTGGTGATGGTCGCTTCGATCATCGTGGTGTGCGGGAGTTTTTCCATGTTCGTCAGGCGGCCCTTGCGGTTGGCCATGTTCTGCATAATGGCTCCGACGCACTCGTCGGGAACTTCGATCCAGACGGTCTCGTAAGGCTCGAGGCGCTCGCCGGCGGGGCCGGTTTTTTCGATGACGGTCGGGCGGGAGACGAGGAGCTCGAAACCTTCGCGGCGCATCGTCTCGACGAGCACGGCGACCTGCATGGCGCCGCGGGCCTTGACGTTGAAGATGCCGGCCTTGTCGGTGTCGTCGATGTAGATGGAGACATTGGTCTTCAACTCGCGGAAGAGACGCTCGCGGAGCTGGCGGGAGGTGACGAGTTTGCCTTCGGTGCCGACGAGCGGGCCGTCGTTGACGCAGAACTGCATCTCGAGGGTCGGCGGGTCGATCTGGGTGAAGGGGAGGGCGTGGCCCGCCTCGTCGGCGGTGAGGGTGTCGCCGATGTCGACGTCCTCGAAGCCGGAGAGGCCCACGATGTTGCCGGCGACGGCCGACTCCGTCTCGCGGGTGCCGAGGCCGGTGAACTCGAAGACCTTGGTGATCTTGCCGCGGACGCGTTTGCCGTCGGAGTGGCGCACGACGAACACCGTCTGGCCGATGGTGGCGACGCCGCCGAGAATCTTGCCGACGGCGATCCGGCCGACGTAGTCGCTCCAATCGATGTTGGAGACGAGCATGTGGAACGGCTCGTTCGGCTTCGCGAACGGGGGCGGGATGTGGTCGAGGATCGTCTGGAAGAGCGGGCTCATGTCCTTCTTCTCTTCGCCGAGGTGATACATCATGTAGCCGTCGCGGCCGGAGCCGTAGACGACGGGCGCATCGAACTGCTCCTCGGTGGCGTTGAGCTCCATGAGGAGTTCGAGGACCTTGTCATACATCTTGGCGGGCTCGGCGTTCTCGCGGTCGATCTTGTTGATGACGATGACGACCTTGAGGCCGTGATGGAGGGCCTTGCGGAGCACGAAACGGGTCTGCGCCTGCGGGCCGTCATAGGCGTCGACGACGAGGAGCACGCCGTCGACCATGCGGAGAGCGCGCTCGACTTCGCCGCCGAAGTCCGCGTGGCCGGGAGTGTCGACGATGTTGACGATCTTGTCCTTCCAGTGGACGGAGGTGTTCTTGGCCTTGATCGTGATGCCCTTCTCCTTCTCGAGGTCCATCGAATCCATGGCGCGCTCTTCGACGCGCTGGTTGGCGCGGAAAACACCGCCCTCCTTGAGGAGTTTGTCGACGAGCGTGGTTTTGCCGTGGTCAACGTGGGCGATAATGGCGATATTGCGGATGCTCTGGTTCATGGCCGGATGGGTCTTATTTGAGTGCGTAAACGGCCACGGTGCAGCCCGGCCCGGTGCTTGGCAAGAAGGAAGCCGATCCGGCCGCAGAATCGCCTTTGCGCCCGGCGGGAACGGTTTTTTGTCGGTCGCGGCAGGCGTCTCTGCCTGACGGACTGACCTCCGTCTCGTGCTCAGCCCACCGGCGCGGCGGCCTGTGGCTACTTTGCCCCCGCGTCCGCGCTCGAGACAAATGGTCAGCGCGCCGGGCCGGGCTCTGCCGTTTAGGTTCCGGGGAGAGCCCGCCCGACGCGCCGACAAAGAATTTGCTCCAAAAAGATTAAGGCCCGGAAACCTTGCGGTTCCCGGGCCAAAATCGGGGGTGGGTGCTCGCCACGCACTCTTTCCCGTTCGCACAGCATTGGGCGCCTCGCGTGTTAGCGGGCCGTGTGCTCCCCGACGCTACTCATCGCGGCATGCGATGCTGTCGGTCTCATAGCGGGACCGTTCCGGACTTTTCAGCCGCGGAATCTATCGAGTGAGGCCTCTCCGCCCGGTTCGAGCCCACCTGCCGATGGGTTTATCGCCGGACGGGTGTTGGCACGCCTGCAACGTCTGCGTTTCGCACCAGCACCTTGACCACGGGGACGGCCCCGGCTTTTGGCCGGGCGTTGGCCCCGTGCAACGGGTCTGACCTCTTAGCTCTCAGGTTGCGTTCGACTTGCAGTTGGGTAACGCGTTTTTGCGCGCCGCCCCAAGGAGGAGGTTTTGCGAGCTTTGCCAGACTCGCCCGCTCCCCGCCGCGCCGTGTCGCTTTCGCGCCCAGCCGTGTAGGCCGGGCCTTTTGGTGGGGTGGACCCACCGGGACACTGCGCTGCGTCCTGGTCATACAGTAGCAACCATAACCCTCTGGGTAACTGCATCAGTGCGGGACCTGAAACTGGCCCCGGACCTGACTCGGTTCGGACGCGGTTTCTGACATCGCGCCTCACCGCACAGTTCCTTTGTCGCAAAACTGGATCGGCTGCGACGCCGTCCAGAGGAACTGGTGATATTTGCCTGCCTGCGGCTCGCGCCGCTGAGGGGAGGGCGTCACCAATTAACGCCCTCCTTTCCCCGGTTGCCCGGGATTATCCCAGTCGCGCCTTCAGCGGGTTTTTCATGCCGCCGCGCTGCGACTGTTCTATCAAGGAACGGCTGCGACGCTGCGGCCGCTCCGCCGAAAAGTGAAGGGTTTCTTCCTCTCAACTTGTTCACCGGCCCGGCGCGGTGAATATCTTGGGCCGCCCCGGTTGCTCGCGGGTTATTCACCGGCGCCCTTGCCACAGCGGCATAAAATCAGGCTGGCGCAAACCGGGTCCAAACATTGCCACCCTGATCTAGGAGGTCCGAGTTTCGGTCACCAAAACCAATTCCATAGTCGGTGAGAAACACGAGTCCTCGGGCATCCCGTTTGACCAGACCACGCCGTATCAGTGAAGAACTGCCGCGAAAAAATGATCGATCGTCAGGGGACCCGGCTGCAACGACGAATCCCCAAATCCCAAGCTTACCTTGAAGATACTCGCGTTGATGCTTCCAGTGAGTCCGTATTACTTTTTGTTCGTCGCGCGTCAGTGAATTGAAGTCCGGGTCGAGCGAGAGTCGCGTTCCTAGGTGCGGCTGGTCGCGTGCGGGCGCAGCAAGTGGCGGCACGAGAGCTGGGATAAGGTCTCCCTCCACAATTGGGTCTTGAGGTGTCTCGTTGATGGCTGTGATTCCTGCACATTCAGCCTCAACATCCTCAAAAATACCGCGATCAGTCATCTCGACAACGCCGATCTTCCCTACATAGAAACCTAACAGCGGGAGCACAAACGGGACGAGCGTGGCTGCAATGAGCACAAGAAGCTCCCACGTTAGAATCCAGTGGAACGCAAGGTGCCCGACGACAAACAAGACGCCCACCAGTGGGATCACTATGTGAGAAGCGCGAAAAAGGAAACGCACCAAGCCTGGGGAAATCGGAATACGCCGCCGCTTCTTCTCGCTCGTGCGGATGACCTCTTGTGAGGAACTCATGTTTTCGCAGCGAGTTTCCTTCTGATAGCACGAATTTTGTGCCGTCTGGGGTGTAGCGAAAACACCACCGCGCATTTCTTGGCAGAGTCGCTTTCGCTACTGCCCAGTATTCCCTTCCGATCATGAGCAAAACGGCAGAGCGTCCGTCTGAGTCTGCGGTTGTTTGTTTTTTCCCGGAAAAAATGCTTTCGCCAGATCATCATCAAAACGGAGTCTGCACTGTATCTGCGTTCCTGCCGCGCGCTTGAACTCCCCATCTACGAACTTGGATCTGCTTTCATGTGGCGATTCGCGCACAGTTGCCGCAGATGCTGCTCAACCACGGGCTGCGGCCGGGCTGAAAATCGCGAGAACAATAGACCGTTACCGCCAGTCTTCTACTGCCAGACCGGGCACGCGGGCGAAGTGGGCATCGCGCGTGGCCAGCGACAAATTGTGCTCAACCGCAAACGCGGCGATCCACACATCGTTTTCCGGCAGGGGCGTGCCGGCGGCTTGCAACGCAGCCTTGATTCGTCCGTATTCTGTAGCGGTGCGCGCCGTGGGCAAAAGCAGGGTCACGCTTTCCATGAAGATTCGCACCGCTTCGCGCTGCCGTTCGGGTGGCGTGGCTAGGTTCGCTCCGTATTCCAGCTCGCCTAACACCACGAGCGGCACCAGCAGGTCTTCTGCGCGTTGCAGCCGTTCCTTCAACCCGGGCACGCGGCGCAACACGGCCACCACCACCGACGTGTCGATCACGATTCTACCAGTCACGGGCATCGATCTTCTCGCAGCCTTCCTCGATCACGCGCGCCAACTCTGCGCCTTCGGCGTCGGTCAAGATTCCCGTGCTCCGCTCCAATGCGGCCAGTCGTTCGGCTCGCCCGTTGGTGCGCAAATTGTGGATCAATGCGGCCGCCTCCTCCAGCTTCGGGGGCGGGAGGGTTTTCAATTCCGCGACGATCATGTCCAGCGTGCTCACGCCTGCACCTTACCCGCCTCGTCACCCTCGGCAAGCTTGGTTTGCTCTTCGTCGAAAGACGCCGAGGGCGCGGATTATCCGCAACTCTGCACGACGCTCCGGCTCCGTTCTTAGCCTTGCACTGATACCTCGGTCGGTCGCGAACTTCTGATCTACGAACTCGAGGACAGCCTCGTTGCGGCGCTGCGCGCACTTGCTTCTCAATGCACCCGTTTTGCCCATTTCGGTATGGTCGCTACCGGCTGCCGCCGCCTGCGCTCAGGCCGAGCGGACGCCGCCCTTGATCGCGCGCTCCCACGCGCCGGCGTCATCCACGTCCTCCAGCGTCGGCAGCTCAGTGGCTCTCAAGCCGAGCTCCCTGATCCGCGCCCGCGTCTGGCCGAGCACGGCGGGCGTGCTCCACGCGATGCCGGCGAACAGCGCCGCACACGGCGCCGTCAACCCGATCAGGTAGTAACCGCCGTCGGCCGCCGGGCCGAGCACGACGTCGGCGGTTTCCAACGCGCCCCGTGCGGCCTCCAGCATCGTGCCGTCCAATCCAGGACAATCTCCTCCGATGGCGATCACTGCGGCGGCACCGTGCGCGAACTCGTCCGCCATCGCCGCCGCGATTCGCGCCCCCAGATCTCCCGCGCATTGCGGGATGAAACCCAAGCCGGCGCGCTGCGGGCCCAGCCAGGCTGCCATCTGCCCGCGCGCGTCGGCGGGAGCGTAGTGAATCGTGACGGGCCACGCCGCCGGCAGCGCGGCCAACTGGCGTTCGACCAGCAGTTGGTAAATATCGACCGCCACCACGTCTCCCGTCTCCGCCGCCAGCCGGGTCTTCACGAAGCCCGCGCGCGGGGCCTTGAGCATGAAAGCGATCGTGGGGGTCATGAGCGGCGAAGGTTTCTTCGGTTCAAGCGCAGTGGGTCCGAAACCCCGGAGCTTGCCCGCCGCGGCCGGCGAACTCCGGCTTGGTTGGAAGGGAGGGACCGGCTCCGTCCGGTCCGCAGGTTGCGAAAAAAGGGACGACATTCTGCTGGCCGGCGAAATCCTTCCAAGGCGAAGCGCTGGTTGTGAGTTGCATGAGGTTTGATCGAGTGCCCCGTTCTGCTGGCCAGCAGAATGCTCCGGGAAAATCTATTTTTTCCGGTCGTTCAGCGACCAGTCGTAGGCGAGGTATTCGACCCTCCACGCCGCTGGCTCGCGTTCGATGGCGGCCCGCACTTCGGGCGCCGCGTATTTGGCGGCGGCGAGGAGCGCCGCGTGGTCGCCACTCCCGAAATCTTTTTGATACCATTTGAAGATGCTGGAGAGGTGCGCGGTCTTCTTGGCGAGGTCGAAGCGGTTGCGGGCGCTGTCGCGCAGGAACAGCCGGCCTTGCTCGTCGAGTTGCTCGTCGAGCTTGCCCGCCTCATAGGCGGCGGCCGGGAGGATCGGGCACGAGCCGGAGGCGCAGTTGAGCGCGAAATGCGAGCGCGCGTCCTTGAACTGCCCGCGGATCACCTCGTGCTCGATCTGGTTGAGCGTGTATTTTTTGCCGCCGACGGTGGCGAACGGAATGTCCCACGCGGTGGTCTTGAGCAGCGAGCCGAGCACGAGACCGCCGGTGCCGATCTCCGTGATGCTCTTGGCGGGCTGCTTCTCGACGATGAGCTGGAGCGTGTAGGCGTTGTAGGCGTTCAACCAGAACGCGAGGCGGGCGTCGTCGTTGGCAAGGGTCGCGGGATCAGTCGCGGCGAGTTGCGCCAGATAGCGGGGCAGACGTGCGTCGTTCTTGAGCGCGGCGTAGTCCACCCGCCCGTCCTTCACGTAGGCGGTCAGCACCTGGGTAAAGAGGGCGTGGTCCGGCTCCGCGCCGAAACCCGGCTTCGCGACCATGAGAAAAACGAGCCCGAGGGCGAGGAACGGAGTTTTCATAAAAATTATCGAGAGGCCGCCGCTGGCTCGGGCCGGTATTCGGCTGCCAGCCTTTCCGGCGATGCGCCGAGGAGATAGCGCAGGACGAGCCCGCCGTTGCGGAACTGCTGCCGCCACGGGCCGTGCCGCCGGAAACGCCGCGCCGAAGTCGTTACCTGCGCGGGGAACGACCACACGCGCGTCACCCGGCGCGCGCGCCGGAGCAGCTCCACATCCTCGAAGAGCGGCCACGGCGGGAAACCGCCGAGCTCGTCATAAAAATCGCGGCGGATCGCGATGCCCTGGTCGCCGAAGCGCGTGAAAACCGAATCGAGGCGCGAACACCACGCGCTGGCGCGCAAGAACCAGCCGGCCTCGTCGAACTTCAGCCGAAACGTGCCGATCCGCACCGTCGGCCGGGCAAATTGTTCCGCGAGCACGGCGGCCGCGTTCGCCGGCAGCTCCGTATCGGCGTGCAAAAACAGCAGCAGTTCACCGTTCGCCGCGGCGGCCCCGGCGATGCATTGCGGCCCGCGCCCGCGCGGAGCGGCGACCACGCGCGCGCCGGCCTGCGCCGCCGCCGCCGCTGTGCCGTCCTGACTCCCGCCGTCGGCGACGATGATTTCCGCCTGCGGCAATCGCGCCCGCACACTCGCGACGGCCGCGGCGATGCGCGCAGCTTCGTCCAGCGTCGGGATAATCACGGAGAGGGAAGACATGGGGCAGGAGCGGCGGGGAATGGCCTCCGGCGTGACGGAGGCGGGCTCGACACCGAGAACCTTGGCGTGAGAGGGACGGGCGCAAGATATATTCCGCCCTTCCGGCACAGATGGCGGAGAGGACGCAGATGGGCGACCGGAGAAAACATTGCCAGCTCCAGTTCGTTGCGCACGGTGGGCATCCTCATGCCGGCTCCCCGCGAACTTCCCATCTACGAACTCGAACCCGCCCTCGTGGCGGCCGTTCGCGCGCAGGGGCGCCTCATCGTGCAGGCGCCGACGGGCTCGGGCAAATCCACGCAGGTGCCGCAGATGCTGCTCCACCACGGCCTGCTCGGCGCGGGCGAAGTCGTGGTGCTCCAGCCGCGCCGGCTTGCCGCCCGCATGCTCGCCAAGCGCGTCGCGGAGGAGGTCGGCACGAAGCTCGGCGACGTCGTCGGCTACCAAATCCGCCTCGACGCGCGCGTCTCGAGGGCCACGCGCATCCGTTTCGTGACCGAGGGCATTCTCCTCCGGCAAATGTCGTTCGATCCGGCGCTGCGCGGCATCAGCGCCATCGTCTTCGACGAATTCCACGAGCGCCATCTCTACGGCGACATCTCCCTCGCGCGCGCGCTGCAAATCCAGCGGTCCGTCCGGCCCGACCTGAAGCTGATCGTGATGTCGGCCACGCTCGATGCGGCGCTGCTCAAGAGCTACCTCGCGCCTTGCGAAGTGCTCACGTCGCAAGGCCGCACGTTTCCGGTGCGGATCGAATACCTGCCGAAAGCCGTCAACTTCGAGCACGACCCCGTGTGGGCCGTCGCCGCGCGCGAGTGCGAGCGCCTCGCCGCGCAGACGCCGGGCGACTTGCTCGTGTTCATGCCGGGAGCGTTCGAGATCAGCCGCACCGTGCAGGAAATCCAAGGCTCGCACGGCCTGCGCGACTGCGTGTGCTTCCCGCTTCACGGCGAACTGCCCCCGGAGCAGCAGGACCGTGCCGTCGCGCGTTACGACACGCGCAAGATCATCGTCTCAACCAACGTCGCCGAGACCTCGCTCACGATCGACGGCGTGACCGCCGTCGTGGACTGCGGCCTCGCTCGCGTGGCGCGCTACGATCCGCACCGCGGCATCAACACGCTGCTGATCGAGAAAATCTCCGTCGCCTCCTCCGACCAGCGCGCCGGCCGCGCGGGCCGCACCGCGCCCGGCGTCTGCCTGCGGCTCTGGACCGAACGCGAGCACGCGCAGCGTCCGCTGCAGGAGTTGCCCGAGGTCAAGCGGCTCGACCTCGCCGAAGTCGTGCTGACGCTGAAGGCCGCCGGCATCGACGATGTCGCGAATTTTCCGTGGCTGGAGAAACCCGAGGCGAAAGCGCTCGAGCGGGCGGAGATGTTGTTGGAGGACTTGGGGGCAATTGGAGCCGGGACGCCCCCGTCCCGGTCGGGACAACGCGGCGAGGGCGCCTCGTCCCCATTGAAGACCATCACCGACATCGGCCGGAAGATGCTGCGCTTTCCGATGCACCCGCGTTACGCCCGGATGTTTCTCGCGGCGCAGGACTACGGGTGCGTGCGCTCGGTCGCGCTGATGGCGGCGCTCACGCAGGGACGGAATTTTCTGCTCCGCGGGCAACCGCGTGGAGTCGAGGAGGCTCGCGAGGAACTCTTAGGAGAGGAACACGAGTCGGACTTCTTCCTGCTCATGCGGGCGTGGCGTTACGCGGACAAGGCCAACTACCACATGGACGCGTGCCGCCGCCTCGGCATCCACGTCCAAGCGGTGCGGCAGGTGTCGCCGATGTTCGAGCAGTTTCTGCAGATCGCCGCCGCCGAGGGGCTCGATGTCACCGAGAAACGCATCGACGGCGTTGCGGTGCGCAAGTGCGTGCTCGTCGGTTTCAGCGATCATCTCGCCCGGCGCATCGACGCCGGCACGCTGCGCTGCGATCTCGTGCACAAGCGGCGCGGGATGCTCGCGCGCGAGAGCGTCATTCAGAAATCGCCGCTGCTGGTCGCGGCGGAGATCACCGAGATCGAGAGCCGTGGCGAGGTGAACGTGCTGCTCGGTCTCTGCACCGCCGTCGAGGAAGCCTGGCTCAAGGAATTGTTTCCCGATGATTTCTTCGACGCGGGCGGCGTGATCTACGACGAGACGATGCGCCGCGTGGTCGCGCGCAAGGAGCGCCGTTTCCGTGACCTCGTGCTCGAGACGAAGCAGACCGCCGAGGAGCCCGAAGCGGGACAAGCGGCGGCGTTGCTCGCGAAGGAAGTCGTCGCCGGCCGCATCGCGCTCACCGCGTGGGACGAGACGGTGGAGCAATGGATCGTGCGCGTGAACTGTTTGGCGAAGTGGTGGCCCGAGCTGGAGGTCAACCCGATCACCGATGCCGACCGGCTGACGCTCGTCGAGCAGATTTGCTACGGTTCCTACGGCGCGCGTGAACTCAAGGACAAGGAAGTGATGCCGGTGCTCCGCGACTGGCTGCTGCCCGAGCAGCTCGCGGTGCTCGACGACTACCTGCCCGAGCGGCTCATAATGGCCAACGGCCGCAAGGCGCGCCTGCGCTACACGGCGGACGGCCCGCCCGTGCTCAGCGCGCGTATCCAGGAACTCTACGGCGTCGCCTCGAAGTTCACGCTCGGCCACGGCCGCGTGCCGGTGAAGATCGAGGTGCTCGCGCCGAACCAGCGCCCGATCCAAGTCACCGACGACCTCAGCAACTTCTGGCGCGAGCAATACCCGAAAGTGAAAGCGGAGTTGTCGCGCCGCTACCCGCGGCATGAGTGGCGGTAGCCCGGCCTCCGCCTTTGCTAGGCTACGGCGCGACAAGCGAGTGGCGCCGATTTTGCCGGGGCTCAATCTTCGGGGCGTAAAGCCCCTCCTACAGTTCTGTCTCGGGTCGTTTGCAGATGCCGGCGCAACGCGGCGAGGCCGGCGTCGAGGTTGGCCCGGACGAAGCCGATGCGGAAATGGTCGGTCGGCGTCGGGCCCAGCGCGGATTGATAGATGCTCGCCGGCAGCAGCAGCACGCCGGATTCCTCGACGAGCCGGCGGGTGAATTCCTCCACGCCGTCGGCGCCCAGGTAGCGCGGATAGGCGACGACCCCGCCGTCGGGCCGGCGCCAGTCGAACAGAGCGGGAAACTCGCCGAAGAACTGGTCGAGCGCGGCGAGGTTGCGCGTGGCGAGGTCGCGGTTGCGCCGGAGAATTTTCTCCCGGGCCCGGAGCGCAATGACGGCGAGCCGCTCGCTCGGGGCGGAGTTGCAGATCGATAGGTAGTGCTTGATGCGCTCCATTTTTTGCAGGAGCGCCTGATCGCGGCACGCGATCCACCCGACGCGCAGGCCGGGCAGGCCGTAGGCTTTCGAGAGGACGTTGAGCGAGATGCCGCGCTCGTAGAGGTCCGCCGCCTGCGGCAACCGCCGGGCCGGGGCGTGCTCGATCAGCCGGTAAACTTCGTCGGAGAACAACCAGAGGCCGCGCTCGCGGCAGAGCCCGACGAGCGCCGAAAATTTCTCGGGCTCCAGGATTTTTCCGGTCGGGTTGTGCGGGAAATTCACCGAGACCAACTTGGTGTTGGGCCGGAGGGCGGCGCGCAGGCGGTCGAGGTCGAGCGACCAGTGGTCGTCGGGGTCGAGGGGCACGCCGGTGACGGCGCAGAGCGAGAGCGGGATCGACTCAGCCGACTGGTAGTTGGGCGTGAGGACGATGGCGTGGTCGGCGGGGCCGAGCAGCGCGTGCATCGCGGTGTAGAGTCCTTCTTCGGCGCCGGCGAAGCCCAGAATGTGAGCGGCGTCGAGCGAGTCGTAGGTCGCGGCGATTTCCGTGCGGAGGTCGGAGGCACCCCACGTCTCCGTGTAGGTGAGCGGCGTCTGCTCGAACGCCTCGCGGTCGCGCGGCGCGGCCAGCGCCAGCAGTTCGCCCACGGTCAGGCTTTGGGCGTCCGACGCCGTGAGGTGGTGGCGGGCCTTGAATTCCCAGACGGAGAAAAAGGCCTCGAGTTTGA
>JACQFT010000133.1 GCA_016199925.1 Opitutia bacterium
CGGCGAGGTCTTTGACGCGGGCCTCGAGGCTGGCGTTTGCCTCCTGGAGGCGGGCGTTGAGGCTGGTGGTCTCTTTTTGCAGGTGCTCGTTGGCGACGGTGAGGTCGAAACGCTGGTAGGCGTTCTTGATCGTGGTGGTGAGTTCCTCGCGCAGCCAGGGCTTGGCGATGAAGCGGAAAATTTCGCCCTTGTTGATCGCCTCGACGATGGTCGGGAGCGAGAGCACGGCGGTCATCAGGATGCGCGAGGAGTGGGGCTGGAGTTTGTGGCAGGCGATGAGGAAATCGAGGCCCATCATCTCGGGCATGCGTTGGTCGGAGAGGATGACGGCGAAGACGCGTTGGTGGACGAGCTCGAGCGCCTTGAGCGGGCTGCCGCAGGCGACGACTTCGTAGCCTTCGCGCTCGAGGGTGACGCGCAGGGAAGAGAGCACGACCTGCTCGTCGTCGACCACGAGGATGGGGGCGGAGGCGCTGGAACGGACGGGTGGCGGGACGGACATCGGAGGTGGGCGGATCAGACGGAGGAGGCGGCGAGCGCGGGGCGATGGCCGGTGGTGGTGCGGACAATGTGCTCGGCGATTTTGCCGAGCTGGATCTGGCTCTGGGCGGCGCCGCACTCCCAGGCCACGCGCGGCATGCCATAGACCACGGAGGACTCTTCGTCCTGCGCGAAAGTTTGTGCGCCCTTGTGGCGGAGGGCGAGGAGGCCGTCGGCGCCGTCTTTGCCCATGCCGGTGAGGACGCCGGCGAGGACGTGCGGTCCGGCGAAATCGACGGCGCTGCGGAAGAGCAGGTCGACGGCGGGGCGCTGGTGCCAGATCTGCGGGCCGTCGGTGACGCGCACGCGGTAGTGGTCGCCGTTTCGCTGGAGCATCATGTGGAAATTGCCCGGGGCGACGAGGGCGAGGCCCGGCGCGAGGCGGTCGCCGTCGACGGCTTCGCGCACCTCGAAGGCGCAGAGTTGATTCAGGCGCTCGGCGAAACTGCGCGAAAACATCGCGGGGATGTGCTGGACGATGGCGATGGGCGGGATGTCGGCGGGCAGGGCGGTGAGGACTTCGCGCAGCGCTTCGGTGCCGCCGGTCGAGGCTCCGAGCAGCACGAGTTGCCGCGAGGCGAAGCCGCGCACGCCGCCGCCGAGCACGGGCGGTTTGGGGACGGCGGCGGTCGGGGGCGGGGGCGTGCCGGGGCGGCGCAGGCGGGCGCAGGCGGCGGCTTTGATTTTTTGGATGAGCTGCGGACCGAGATCGCCGAAGGAGTAGGAGCCGGCGGGTTTGCCGAGCACGTCGACGGCGCCGAGCTGGAGGGCCTCCATCGCCTTGTCCGAGCCGGCCTGGGTGAGCGAGCTCATGATGATGACCGGCATCGGCCGGCGTTCCATGATGAGGCGGAGGAAGGTGAGGCCGTCCATCCGCGGCATCTCGATGTCGAGGGTGACGACGTCGGGCTGGAGCTCGATGATCTTGTCCTTCGCAAAATACGGGTCGATGGCGGTGCCGACGACTTCGATCTCGGGGTCGGTGACGAGGGCGTCAGAGACGAGTTTGCGGACGACGGCGGAGTCGTCGACGACCAGGACGCGGATTTTTTTGGCGCTCATCGGGGGGAGACCGGTTTGCGGTAGATGGAGGGTTTCATGGTTTCGAGCGAGTGGCGGATGCCGGTCAGGCTCTCGGATTGCCCGACGATCAGGTAGCCGCCGGGCACGAGTTGTCGGGTGAGCTTGGCGACGAGTTCCTCCTGCGTGGGGCGGTCGAAATAGATCATGACGTTGCGGCAGAAAATGACGGGGAAGAGGTGGCGGTAGGGGAAGGCGCCCTCGAGGAGGTTGCACTGGCGGAAGTCGATCCGCGCGAGCAGCGCCGACTGCACCCGGTAGTTGCCCTCCTGCGGCCCGTAGCCTTTTTGGAAATAGGTGCGGAGCAGATCGCGCGGGAGCGTCTTGATCTGGTCTTCGCGGTAGACGCCGGCGCGGGCCTTGGCGAGGATCTTGTTGGAGATGTCGGTGGCGTCGATGCGCCAGTGCCACGCGGAATTGAGGCCGAGCGTCTGGGCGAGGAGGATGGCGAGGGAGTAGGGCTCCTCGCCCGACGAACTCGCGGCGCTCCAGATCGGCAGGTCGGTCCAGTTCTCCGCGTGGCGGCGCGCGCCCAGCTCGGGCAGGATGTGGTCGCGGAGGAAATCGAAGTGCGGGCTCTCGCGGAAGAAGAACGTGTGGTTCGTCGAGATCGCGTCGATCAGATGCGACAGCTCCTCTTCGCCCGAGGGACCTTGCAGGTGACGGCAATAGTCGGTGATCGAGAGAAGATTGGTGGCGCGGAGCCGCTTGCCCAAACGCGCGGACACCAGCTCCATTTTGTCGGAGCCGAGGTTGATGCGGCTGTGGGTGTAGACTAGTTTGCGGATGAAGTCGTATTCGGCGTCCCTCATTGGGAGTGTTTGAGGGGTGTTATCGGCGCAGCGGGGCCGAAATGTAGTGATGATGCGGGAATTACTCAGGAAAAATCCCAGGAGTTTTTCGCCGTCGGCAAGAATTGCCCGGGGTGGCCGCGACGCGCGGAGCGTAGGCCGCGGTCGGTCGCGCGGTCGGTTGAAAAATAATTTTATTCCCGTCCTTTGCAGTGCGTTACAGCGCGGCCGGTCGGGCTTGGCACCGACGTTGCATTGGCGCGGCCATGGTCGATCCCATTTTTCGGTCCGAGAATTACCTGGCGGCGGGCAAGCTTCTCGACGCGGCCGTTCTCCGGCAGCAGGCCATCGCCTCAAACATCGCCAATGCCGAGACTCCCGGCTATCGCCGCTTGGACATCTCGAAGGATTTCGCCACGCAGTTGCGCAGCAAACTTTCGCGCGGCGACGTCGCCGAGGTCGCTACGCTCCGTCCGCAGCTGGTCGAAGACCCCCACGCGCGCACGGTGCGCCCCGACGGCAACTCGGTGGAAATGGAGAAC
>JACQFT010000136.1 GCA_016199925.1 Opitutia bacterium
CCAAGCTCCACCCTCCAAGCACCAGTGAATTTTCAAACCAACAGAGACCAATCTGGTAACACCGACCCATTGAAGTTTGGTGCTTCACTGGAGCTTGGATGTTGGAGCTTGGAGCTTTCCCGCTCTCACGCCTCATGAGCGCCGCCTCTGCAAATTTCCTCGAGACCGCTCCGTTGCTGGCGCGCGACTGGCTCGTGCAGTTCCTGCCTGCACCGCTCCAGTGGTTCGCCCACAACCTGATTACGATCGTCGCGATCCTCGCGGTGTTCGGAATTTTCTTTGCCTTCACCACCGTTGCCGAACGCAAACTGCTCGGCCGCCTGCAAAATCGGCTCGGCCCCAACCGCGCCGGTCTCCCTTGGATCAAGGGGCTGAAACTTTGGGGCCTCACGCAGCCGTTCGCCGACGCCGTGAAAGCGCTGACGAAAGAAGACATCGTCCCCGCCGCCGCCGACAAAGTCCTCCACTTCCTCGCGCCCTGCGTCGTGGTGGCGTTCTCGCTCCTGACGTTCGCCGTGCTGCCGTTCGGTCGGCATCTGGTCCCGGTCGAACTCGACGCCGCGTTGCTCTACTTCTTCGCTGCCGGCGCCGCGACTGAACTCGCCATCTTTATGGCCGGCTGGTCGAGCCGGAACAAATACTCGCTGCTCGCCGCCATGCGCGCCCTCGCCCAGCTCATCAGCTACGAACTGCCGCTGCTCCTCTCCGTCGTGCCGGTGGTGCTGATCGCCGGCACGCTCTCGACGCAGCAGATCGTGCACGCGCAAGGTTTCTGGACCTTCGGCTTCCTCCCGCATTGGTTTGTCTTCACGCCGTGGGGATTTGCCGGCTTCATTATCTTCCTCATCGCCGCGCTGGCCGAGTCCAACCGCTCGCCCTTCGACCTGCCCGAGGCCGAGAGCGAACTCATCGCCGGGCACCTCACCGAATACTCCGGCTTCAAATACGCGCTCTTCTTCATGGCCGAATATTTCGGTCTCACCGCGCTGAGCGGCCTCGGCGTCACGCTCTTCCTCGGCGGCTGGCAGGCACCGATCGAGGGCCTCCAGTTCATCCCGTCCTACCTGTGGTTCATGGGAAAACTGGTCGCCATGATCGTCTTCTTCATCTGGGTGCGCGGCACCCTGCTCCGGCTGCGCATCGACCAGCTCACGCGCCTCTCCTGGCAATTTCTCGTGCCGCTCGCCCTGCTCAATCTCGGCAACGCCGCCTTCTGGTCGCTGACCTCCGGTTGGTCTGGCCCCCTGCAATTCGTCCGCTGGGGCGTGTCCGCCGCAATCGTCATCATTCCCTTTGTGCTCCTCGGCCGCCGCCTCAACGCCGGCCGCGGCCCGCGCACCTATCGCTACGCCACATGAAATTTTTGATTTTGGATTCTCGATTTTGGATTTCGCTAACCGCCGGCACTGCGGCGCTCTCGGGATTTCTGAAATCGAAAATCGAGAATCCAAAATCCAATTTCCCGTGATCTTCGCTCTCATCACCATCGCACTCTTCACGCTCGCGGCTGCCGCGATCGCGATGTCGTTGCGCAACCTGGTCCACAGCGCCCTGCTGCTCGTGGTCAGTTGGGCCGGAGTCGCGATGTTCTATCTGTGGGCCGGCGCCGAGTTCCTCGCGTTCGCGCAGGCGCTCATCTACCTCGGCGCGATCTCGATGGTCGTTCTCTTCGCTGTGTTGCTCACCCGCCGCTCCCTCGCCGAACTCGATCCGGCCATCGACGGGAAATGGCGCGGCGTCACTGCGCTCTACACCGGCGGCGCGGTCGCCGCCGTGTTATTCGGCGCGGTCCTTTTCACTCCGCTCAACTTTGCCGCCGGCCCGGTGCGTTCGTTTACCGTCCGCCAATTGGGCGAGCAACTCATGGGCCCGCAAGTCGCCGCCGTGCTCGTGGTCGGCGTGATTCTCACCGTCGCACTGCTCGGCGGGGTGGTCCTCGCCGCCGCCAGTCGCCGCCATGACAAGGAGGACGCATCATGAGTCCCCTCCATATCTGCCTGTTGTTTTCCAGCGCGCTCTTCTGCATCGGCCTCGTCGGTGCGCTCGCCCGCAGCAACACCATCCTCGTGCTCCTCGGCATCGAGCTGATGCTGAACGCCGCGAACATCAACTTCATCGCCTTCTGGCGCTACGGCCCGAATCACGCTGACGGCACCGGGATCATCTTCGTGCTCTTCTCCATCGCGGTGGCCGCCGCCGAAGCCGCCGTCGGCCTCGCGCTCGTCATCGCCATCTACCGCCACCGGCAAACCATCCGGCTGCAGGAAGCAAACACCCTCAAAGGGTGAAAGCTCCAAATTCCAACCTCCAAGCTCCAATGAAACACCAGCCACAGAAAACCAGTAAACCCGGCTTCATGGTGTTTTCGGCACTAGGTTATTCATTGGAGGTTGGAGCTTGGAGCTTGGAGCTTTTTAGCCGGAGCTTGGAGCTTTCCAACGGTCGCTTGGAGGTTTTGCACTCCGCGCAATCATGATCATCTCCGCGCAACACCTCTGGCTCATCCCCGCGCTGCCGCTCCTTGCGGCCGGGATCGGCGCCTTGACGCCGCGCGGTGGACGCTCCCTCTCCGCCGGTGCCGCCATCGCCGCGATGGTCGCCGCATTCATCCTCTCCTGCCTCGCGCTACGCACTGCGCTGATTGACCCCGCCGCCCACCAGACCTTCAATTTCGCCTGGTTCGACCTCGGGCACGGCGCCGTGCGCCTCGGCTTCCTCCTCGATCCGCTCACCGCCTTCATGTGCGTCATGGTCACCTTCGTCGGCGCGCTGATCTTCATCTTCAGCACCGGCTACATGAAAGACGACGCGAACTTCAAACAGTTCTTCTGTTTCCTCAGCCTCTTCGCCGCCGCGATGCTCGGCCTGCTCGTCGCCAACAGCCTCCTGCTCCTCTTCATCTGCTGGGAACTCGTCGGCCTCGCCTCCTATCTGCTCATCGGCTTCTGGTTCCACAAACCATCCGCCGCCGCCGCCGCGAAAAAAGCCTTCATCACGACGCGCATCGGCGATCTCGGATTCTTGTTCGGCATTCTCTGGCTCTACGACGCCCGCGGCACGCTGCTGTTCTTCGACGGCGGCCACGGCGTCCTCGAGGCCGCGTCGCTCTCCGCCATGGCCGGCACCACGCTCTCCTGCGGCCTCGCGCTCTCGACCGCCATCGGCCTGCTCATCTTCTGCGGCGCCGTCGGCAAGTCCGGCCAATTCCCGCTGCACGTCTGGCTGCCCGACGCGATGGAAGGCCCCACGCCCGTCTCCGCGCTCATCCACGCTGCGACGATGGTCGCGGCCGGCGTGTTCCTCATCGCGCGCGTCTACCCGCTGATGTCGGCCGATCAAGTCCTCGCGAGCGTTCCCGTGCACGCGCTGACCGTCGTCGCCTTCATTGGGGGGATCACCGCGCTGATGGGCGCCTGCATCGCCGTCGCGCAAAACGACATCAAGCGCGTCCTTGCGTTCTCCACCGTCTCGCAGCTCGGCTACATGATGCTCGCCCTCGGCGTCGGCTCGTGGGTCGCCGCGATTTTCCATCTCCTCACGCACGCCTTCTTCAAGGCCCTCCTCTTCCTCGGCGCCGGCTCGGTCATCCACGCCGCCCACCACGAGCAGGACATGCGGTCACTCGGCGGACTCCGCGGCCCGATGAAAACGACCTTCGCCACCTTCGCCATCGGCATGATGGCGCTCGCCGGCGTGCCGTTCCTCTTCTCCGGTTTCTGGAGCAAGGAAGCCATCCTCCACGCCGCACTCGAGTGGGACGTCTCCATTTTGCCGCTCATCATGGGCCTCGCCGCCGTCGTGCTCACCGCGTTCTACATGACGCGCCTCGTCGCCGAGGTTTTCTTCGGCAAGGCCCGCTCGCATGCCGCCGAGCACGCGCACGAGAGCCCGGCCACGATGACAATCCCGCTCGTGATCCTCGCCGCCTGCGCCATCGCACTCGGCTTCCTCGGCACGCCCGCCTTCCCGTGGTTGCAGGCGAAACTCCTCGGCGAAGCCGAAGTTCACGGCCACTCGCTCCTCGTAGGCGCGGGCCTCATGGGCCTCTCCATCGTCCTCGTCGCGCTCGGCCTCGGCGCCGGCTGGGCGATCTACGGCCGCAAGCTCCGCCAGTCCGCCACCGCGAAAGACCCGCTCGAAACCGCCTCGCCGCCCCTCTTCGCCGCGCTCGCCGCGCGCCTCGGCTTCGACGAACTCTACGCCGCCACCGTCGGCCGCGCGAACCTCGCCTTCGGCGCGCTCTCCGCCGGCTTCGACCGCTACGTGCTCGGCGGCACGATCAGTTTCCTCACCCGTTTCGCCCACTTCACCGGCGTCGTTAGTCTCGAAAACGACGAGAGCGGCCTCAACGCCGGCTTCAACGCCACGAGCGAGAAACTCCGCGGCGCCGGCCAGAGTTACTCGAAGGCGCAGACCGGTGACGCCCACGGTTACCTGCGCGTCCTCGCCCTCGCGTTCGTCGTGCTGGTGCTGCTCGTGGTCCTCGGAGGTGGTCGATGAAAACTCTGACTACTGTAGGAGCGGCCGATGAATTCCCTCCCGCTCCTCTCCCTGCTCGTCTTCGCCCCGTGGGCCGGCGCGCTCGTGCTCGCGTTGCTGCCGCGCCTCTCGCCTTCGGCCAGCCGCGGCCTCGCCCTCGGCACCAGTCTCTCGACGCTCCTCTTCGGCCTCATCGCCTGCTCGGACTTCAACCCCGCCGCAACCGCCTACCAGTTCGTCGAGGTCCACAACTGGATTCGCGCCCTCGGCGTCCACTACTACCTCGGCCTCGACGGCATGAGCCTGCTGCTCGTGCTGCTCACCGGCCTCGTCGCACCGGCGGCGCTGCTCGCCTCGTGGCGGCTCGAGCGCGACGTGCGCCTCTTCAACCTCCTTTTCCTCCTCCTCCAAGGCGCGGCGCTCGGCGTGTTTCTCGCGCTGGATTTCTTCCACTGGTTCATCTTCTGGGAGCTGAGTCTCGTGCCCGCGTTCTTCCTCATCAAACTCTGGGGCGGACCTGGCGCCCCGCGCGCCGCCTACCAGTTCGTCATCTACACTCTCGCCGGCAGCGCGTTCATGCTCGCGGCTTTCGCGGCCATCTACGGCGCGACGGGCTCGCTGAGCTTCCCGCAACTCGCTCACGCCGCCGCGGGTGGCGAACTCGCCGCGGCGCTCGGTCCGTGGTGGATCAAGATCGTGTTCGTCGGCGTGTTCCTCGGACTCGCGGTCAAGGTGCCCCTCTTCCCGTTCCACACGTGGCTGCCTTCGGCCTACGCCGAGGCGCCGACCGGTGCGTCGATGTTTCTCACCGGCATCATGTCGAAGATGGGCGTTTACGGATTCTTCCGCCTCCTCTGGCCGCTCTTCCCGGCGCAACTCCACGCCGCTTCCGGCGTGCTGCTCTGGCTCGCGCTCGCGGGCGTCGTGCTCGGCGCCTTCGCCGCGATGGCGCAGACCGACCTCAAGCGCATGATCGCCTACTCGTCGATCAACCACGTCAGCTACTGCCTGCTCGCGCTCTTCGCCGTCGCCGGTGGCGGGAGCGAGCTTGCTCGCGACTCTGCCGCCACCTCGGCCGCCCTCACCTCGGCGAAGGAGGCCGCCCTGAGCGGCGCGCTGCTGCAAATGTTCAACCACGGCCTCTCCGCCTCCGCGCTGTTCTTCTGCGCCGGCATCCTCGCCTCGCGCAACAATGGCAACCGCGGCCTCGCTGACTACGGCGGCGTGCGCACCTCCGCTCCGCTCTTCGCCGGCCTCTGCGGCCTCGCGATGTTCTCCTCGATCGGCCTGCCGGGTCTAAACGGCTTCGTCGGCGAATTCCTCATCTTCCGCGGCGTCTTCGGTCTCGTGCCCTACGCCGCCGCTGTCGCCTGCCTCGGCCTCTTCGCCACCGCGTATTTCCTGCTCACCTTCTGGCAGAAAGTGTTTCACGGCCCGGTTGCCGGCGGCGGAAAAAACTTCGCCGATCTCGACGGCCTCGAACTCGCCACGCTGCTCCCGGGCATCGTGCTGATGTTCCTCCTCGGCCTCGCGCCGCAATTGCTCGCCGGCCTCATCAACCCGCTCGTCACGACCTGGGCCGCCAAATGAAACCAGCGCCTTTCATCACCGAGACACGGAGCACCGTAGGGGCGCAGTCTTGCTGCGCCCATTCGATCCGCGGCCAGCTTGGGCGCAGCAAGACTGCGCCCCTACCTGTCGTCGCCTTTGGTAGCGCGGTGCTTCAGCCCGCGTCCGGAAATTCTCAGTTGCGGGCTTCCTCCGTCGCCAAGGCTATGGCGGACAAGAAAGCACCGCACTACTCCGCATGAACCTGCTGCCCTACGCCATCTACCTGTCCTTCGCCGGCGCACTGCTCGCGCTGCTGGCGGGTTCGCGCGCAGCCCGCACCGCGCGCTGGATCGCGCTGACCACCGCCGTCGCCAGTTGGCTCCTCGTGCTCGTCGCCGCGACCGGGTTTGTCCCCAGCGCCGGTCTGCAAACCATCGTGGACATCTCGTGGATACCCGAGCTGGGCGTGCGCTACCACCTCGCGGCCGACGGCATCAGCCTGACGCTCCTCGTGCTCACCGGCCTCGCCGCCATCGCCGGCATTCTTTTCTCCTGGAACATCGAGGAACGAGCCAACGAGTTCTTCGCCTTCTACCTCACGCTCATCGGCGGCGTCTACGGCGTGTTTCTCAGCGCGGACGCGTTCTTGTTTTTCGTCTTCTACGAAATCGCGATCGTCCCGAAATATTTTCTCATCGCCAACTGGGGCTCGCCCGCCACGCGCGAATACGGCGCGATGAAACTCGTGCTCTACTCCTTCGCGGGCAGCGCGCTCGTGCTCGCCGGCCTGCTCTGGGCCTACGCGGCCGGCGGCGCGCACAGTTTCGCGCTCGGCGATCTCGCGGCGGCCGCGGTGCACTTCTCGCGCGCCCAGCAGCTCGGCATGTTCGGCCTCGTCTTCCTCGGCTTCGCGGTGCTCGCGGGCATTTTCCCGTTCCACACGTGGGCGCCCACCGGCCACGTCGCCGCGCCGACCGGCGCCTCGATGCTCCTCGCGGGCGTCGTC
>JACQFT010000137.1 GCA_016199925.1 Opitutia bacterium
CGTCTTCACCGCCATCATCTGGGCCGTGTCGATCCACACAGTCACCGCCTTCCTCTACGTCGGCCTCGGCGGCCGGCCCTTCTGGAACTCCGCCATCGTCGGCCCGCGCTTCCTCGCCTCCGCCTTTGCCGCCGGTCCCGCGCTGATCATCCTCGCCCTGCAAGTCATCCGCCGCGCCAGCGCCTCCACCTCCGCCCGCGAAGCCGCCGCGCTCCGCGCCGCTTCGATCGCCGCGGCCCGGCGCCGCGCCGCCACGCTCGACGACCTCGCCCTGCTCGCCCGTCACCTCCCCGAGATCGCCGGCCTCACGCCCGACCAACGCACCAAAGGTCTCGCGGGCGCGACCGTCTTCGACGTGGCAACCGGCGAAATCCTCCTCAAGCAAGGCGACCACGACTACCACGCCTTCTTCGTCCTAAGCGGCCGCGTCGTCGTGAAACGCGAGGAGAGCGACCGCTTCCGCATCACGCGCAGCGTCGTTCCCGGCGGCCAGTTCGGCGAGATCTCCGCCCTCAACCACACCCCGCGCATGGCCACCGCCATCGCCGAGGAGCCGACCCGCGTGCTCTGCCTGCCCGCCGCCGCGCTCCGCGCCCTCCTGGCCAACAAGAAACTCGAGGCCGTCGTCCACTCGCGCATGAGCGAACGGCTGATGATCACCGACAAGGCGCTCCTCACCCTGCGCGGCATCGTGCAAGTCGCCATGATCATCAACCTGTTTTTGCTCTTCTGCGAAGTGTTCAAAGAATTCTACTCCGGCACCACGCACGGCGCCTCCGCGCACTACCTCTTCCTCGGCCTCCACGGCCACCACGCGCTGGTGCCGTGGATCTGGACCGCCATCGCGCTGAATGTCGTCGCCACTTTCTTGCTCATCCTCCCGCTCAGCCGCAGCCTCCGGTGGCTCGATGTCGCCTGCGTCCTCGCCATCGTCGGCATCTGGATCGAGAAAGGCATGGGCCTCGTCATCCCCGGGTTCATCCCCACCCCGCTCGGCGCCGTCGTGGACTATCTGCCCTCGCTCAACGAGACGCTCGTCTGCCTCGGCATCTGGGCCTTTGGCCTGCTGTGCTACACCGTCTTCCTCCGCATGGCGGTGCCGATTCTCCAGGGCCGCCTCGCCAGAGCCAACGAAGGCCGCCCCGAAATCCAAGGCGAAGAACCCGACACCCCCGTCGCCGCGCCCGCCCCCGCTCATCACTGAGCAAACCATTTTGCACAGAAGGAAACAAAGAGAACAAAGAGGCTGCCCTCCGCCGACTCCGTCCCTTCGTTTCCTTCGCTACCCTCTGTGAAAAACCAATCCCCTGTTTCTCTTCCAGCGCTGAAAAACTTCTTTGCACATAAGACCGCGAAGATCGCAAAGATTCGCCCCTCCGCCGACTCCGTCCCTTCGTTTCCTTCGTTACCTTCTGTGAAAATCTGATCCCCCCATGGCCATTCAACTCACCGCCGCCGACGCCAAGACCTCGCTCACCGGCCATGTCTTTTCCAAGGGCGAAGAAATCTGCGCCCGCTTCGGCCCCGGCCTCGGCTGGAAGGAACTCGAGCTCCTCATCGAGGACCGCACCCTCGTCCGCTACCCCGTCGAAGTCGTCTTCGACGCCGCCCAGCTCAACCCCGGTGAATTCGCTCACCCCGTGCCAAAGGGCGACCGCCCCGAGGACGGCTTCCTGATGTGCGTCCATCCGCTCTACATGACGCAGCTCCAGCGCGTCCCTTACCTCGTCCTCTACCAACTCGTCGCCGTGAACTACGGCGAGTTCGCCGCGGCCGACGACGCCGAGACTTTCGGCGCCGCCGCGCTCGGGCTGTCGCGCGACGACTACTACGCCGAACTCTGCGAGCTGGCCGACCAGTTAGGCGTCGGCGACCTCACCGTCGCCCGGTTGGGAGGCCACGATGGCTGCGCCAGTGGCGGCTGCGGCTGCCACTGAGATTTGTCGTAGCCACAGGCCTCCGTGCCTGTGGTTCATCCGCGCACATGTGGGCCAGCGAGCTCGCTCGCGCTCTTGCCTCACCATAGGGCCGTCGCTCGCCGACGCGCCGCTCCGAAGGTGGAGCGCGTTGACCCCAACGCGCCTTCCGCGCCGCCGCCACGAACCGCCTGACTTCACACCAAGGTCGCCAAGACCGCGAAGAAAGGCCCAAGCCCAGCCCTTCGCTCACTTCGCTTCCTTGGTGTGAATTTATCGGTTCGCTCGGTCGCTGTCGGTATTCTCCGCTCTTGAATCCGAACCGTGGGCGCGATTCCCTGCCCGCTTACCTAACCGCCCCTTTGTTCGGCTTTCCGGCTTCGACGAAGAATGCGGTCCGCAGCCAAGTAAACATCCTTGGGGCAAGCCCCGAGGCATTCGACCAATCCCCATGCAACTCACGACCATCGCTTCGCCTTGGAGGGACGACCTCCGTGTCGTCCGTCTTTTCGCAATCCGCGGACCGGACGGGGCCGGTCCCTCCACCCAAACCAAGCCGGAGCAAGCTCCGGAGTATCGGACCCACTGCGAATGAAAACACGCGCCATAGCTTCGACAATTCTTTCGGCCATTTGCGTCGCCACGCTCAGCCTCTTCCTCGGCGGTTGCGCCACCCAGAAGGATTGGCGAACCGGCCAGGATGTCTGGTTCTTTGGATTCGCGAAGGGCATCCCGCTGGGAAGCAAGGGCGGAGAATAGTCCGAGGTGAACTTGAATCTGCCCAATGCAGGCAGCGCGGCACCCAACGCCATACGCTTTCTCCCACCGCAGCAACCCCGACACCCCAAACCCCGCCCCCCCATGACCGCCAAAGAAATCCTCGCCGAACTAGAAGCGCTCGGCAGCGACGGCTACAAGCGCGTCATCTTCAACCACGGCGTCAAGGAGCCGTGCTACGGCGTCAAGATCAGCGAACTCCAGAAAATCGTGAAGCGCATCAAGCGCGACTACCAACTGGCGCTCGATCTCTACGACACCGGTGTTTACGACGCGAGGTATCTGGCCGGGCTCATTGCCGACGACGCGCGGATGACGAAGAAGGATCTCCAGCGTTGGGTGACCACCGCCAACTGCGGCCCGCTCTGCGGCTCGACGGTCGCGTGGGTCGCCGCCGGCAGCGCGCACGGCTGGGAACTCGGCCTCGAGTGGATCGACGCGAAGTCGCCCCTTGTCGCCAAAGCCGGCTGGTCAACACTGAGCAGTCTTGTGTCGATCAAGGCCGACGCCGACCTCGATCTCGCGGCGTTGAAGAAGCTGCTCCAGCGCGTGCAGAAAACCATTCACCAAGCCCACAACGACATCCGGCCCACGATGAATACGTTCGTCGTCTCCGTCGGCAGCTACGTGCAGCCCCTCACCGATCTCGCACTCCAGACCGCGGAGAAGATGGGTCCCGTGACCGCCGATCTGGGCAACACCGCGTGCCAGATCCCCTCCGCCGCCGATTACATCCGCAAGGTCGAGAAACACGGCAGCCTCGGCAAGAAACGCAAAACCGCGAAGTGCTGAGCGGCGGGCGCCTGCTTGGAGGGGCGCAGTGCTTCAGCCCGCGTCCGGCCAAATCCGCGGGCTGAAGCACCGCGCTACCCCGGGCCGGAGCAAGCTTCGGAAAATCAGCCGCCTGGCGACGGAACGGCCGCAAGTGCCGTCAGCGCTTCGGCGGCGTGATCCTCGTCAGACCGTCGAGCAACTCGTCGATGTCGCCCTGCATGTCGTAGATGTTCGCCTGAATCGCCCAGCCGCGCAACTGCACCGACCCCTCCGGCCCGCTGTAGAACCGGCCGTGGTTGACGAAATTCACGCCGTCGACCCGCGCCTCGAACTGGAGGTCGAGGAACTCCACGCCTCCGCGCAACCGCATGCTGCGCTTTTTCACGTTCACGCTTTCCGCGCCTTCGCGTGCGGTCGCCAGCACCGCATTTTCCAGGCTGTCGCCGGGAATCGGCCCGCGCTCGATGATCAGTTGCACCTCCGCCTTCTTCGAGATGTGGAAAAAATTGAAAATGCCAGGCTCGGTGTCCTCCGGGTCGCGATACCAGCGCGACGCGTCGTAACGCAGCTCGAACGGCGGCATCCCCACGCGCCGCCAGCGGTCGCGTTCCTCGATCACCGTCTCGTCCTCGTAGCCCGGCAGCAGCGCGATGCTTTGCAGGAACGCCGCGCCGGCCGCCGACAGCGGCTCTTTCGCCGGCCGCTCGTGGCTGATCGCGTAGAGCGACGAGCCGATGAGCACGAAACGCAGGTCCTTGAGCCGGCCGGCTTTCTTGAACGTGATCTGGAACCGCCGGCCGCGATAGGGCCCGAGCTTGTAGATCTCGTCGGCCGTCACCTCGCCCGGCCGCGCGTGCAACGCGTCGTTCTTCGCCTGCTCATAGAGCGCCTCGCGCTCCTGCGGGTAGAGGAACGACACCGGATGCACCATGCGCAGCAGGAGAAACGCCTCCGTCTTGGTCTCGTAGAAATAGCGCTCGGAAATCACCGGGCCGCGGTCCGACGGCGAGCGGAACTCGTCGCCCTTCGGAGCCGCCGGATACTCGGCCCGGATCGCCCAGCCCTCGTGCTGGAACTCAACCGCGTGGGCGGGCGCAACCGCCGATGCGAAACAAAACAGCACGGCGGCAGCAGTGGAATTGCGGAGCATGGCCAGACTAATCCACGGCGGCGGAGCGGCGGCAAGCCCGCAAATTCCGCGAGGAAAACTTCCGGCAACTCCGCAGAAATTCACCCCGGAGGCCCCTTGCTCCGACGGACCTGTTGTAGCCTGACGGCGGCCGGTCTGCTTCCCGGGGAGCGCACGCGTCCCGCGTGCCGGAGCCGGCGTCTCGCCGGCTACTCTTGAAATCCTCGGCGCGACGCCGAGGATAGCCCGCGAGACGCGGGCGCTCCCCGAGAAAGCGGGCAATTCGGGCCGGCTCTTATTGCGCCGCGGCGGCCGCGTTCACCAGATCGACGAACGTCCGCGCCTCGAGTGACGCGCCGCCGATCAGGCCGCCGTCGATGTCCGGCTGCGCGAGCAGTTCGCCCGCGTTCGCCGGTTTCATCGAGCCGCCGTAGATGACCCGCACCTTCTGCGCGCGCGCCGCCCCGTAATGCTGCGTAAGAATGCCGCGGACGAACGCGTGAACTTCCTGCGCCTGCGCCGGCGTGGCTACCTTGCCCGTGCCGACGGCCCACACGGGCTCGTAGGCGACGATGACCGTGGTGATCTGCTCTTCGGTCACGCCCTTCAGGCCGACTTCGAGATGCTGCTGCACCACCGCGAGAGTCTTGCCCGCTTCCCGCTCCGCGAGGGTCTCGCCCACGCAGAGGATCGGCTTCAATTGATTGGCGAGCGCGACCAGCACCTTGCGGTTGATGAATTCATCGAGCTCGCCGAAGAGTCCGCGGCGCTCGCTGTGGCCGAGGATGACGTGCGTCACGAACAGCGCCCGCAGCATCTCCGCCGAGACTTCGCCCGTGAACGCGCCGAACTTCTCCGGGTGCAGGTTCTGCGCGCCGAGCTTGATCGCCTGGCCCTCGAGGGCGCGGCCGACGCTATCCAGCGCCGTGAACGGCGGGCACAGCACGACATCGACGGCGGTCTCTTTGCCGATGGCGGCGGCGATGTCGGCCGCGAGGCTGGCGCCCTCGGCGGCGGTCTTGTGCATCTTCCAGTTGCCGGCGAGGAGTTTTTTGCGAAGGGACATGGGGAAAAAGTAGTGCGTAGCGGGTAGCGGGTAGCGAGTAGATTTTGCTGTGCGTTGCGCGATGCTCACTACTCGATGCTCACTACTCGCTACTGGAGACCGTCAGGTCTCCAGGAACGCCACGCCGGGCAGCACCTTGCCCTCGAGGAACTCCAGGCTCGCGCCGCCGCCCGTCGAGCAGTGCGTGACCCGGTCGGCGACTTTGAATTTCTTCGCCGCCGTCGCTGTGTCGCCGCCGCCGACGACCGTCGTCGCGCCCGCCGCCGTGGCCCGGGCGATGGCGGCGGCCATCGCCGCCGTGCCGGCCGAAAAATTCTCGAACTCGAAGACGCCGGGCGGCCCGTTCCAGATGACGGTGCGCGCGCGGCCGATGGCGTCGGCGAAAATCGCATTCGACCGCGGGCCGACATCGAGGCCCATCCAACCGGCGGGGATGCCGGTGGAGTCGTCGGCCGCTTGCGTCGCGGCGTTCTCGGCGAATCGGTCGGCGCAAACGTAGTCGGTGGGCAAGTGGATCTTGACGCCCTTCGCTTCGGCCTTGGTCATCAAGTCGGCGACGGTCTTCGCGCCCTCGGGATCGAAGAGGCTCGCGCCGATTTCCATATTTTGAATGACCCTCTTGAAGGTAAAAGCCATGCCGCCGCCGATGATGATCTCGTCGGCCGTCGCGAGCAGATTGTTAATGAGCGGAATTTTGTCGGCGATCTTTGCTCCGCCGAGGATGGCGAGCAGCGGGCGCTGCGGGTGGTCGAGGACGGCGGCGAACGCCTTGAGCTCCGCCTCCATCAGGAACCCGGCCGCTTTTTGCGGCAGCGCGACGCCGACCATCGACGAGTGGGCGCGGTGCGCCGTGCCGAAGGCGTCGTTCACGAACACATCGCCGAGCTTCGAGAGCGAGGCGCGGAACGCCGCGACGGCGGCGGGATCGGCTTTCTGCGACGTGCCGTCGTCCAGCTTCACCTTGCCCTCTTCCTCGAGGTGGAACCGCAGATTCTCCAGCAGCACGACGGTGCCGGGCGCGAGGGTCGCGCACGCGGCCTCGACGGCGGGGCCGACGCAGTCGTCGAGGAACTTCACCGGCTGGCCGAGAAGTTTTTCCAGCTCGGCGGCGACGGGCCGGAGCGAAAACTTGGCGACCCGCCGGCCGTCGGGCCGGCCGAGGTGCGACATGAGCACGACCGCGGCGCCCTGCGCGAGGGCGAACCGGATCGTCGGCAGCGCCGCGGCGATGCGCTGGTTGTTCGTGATGGCGCCGGTGGTCTTGTCCTGCGGGACGTTGAAATCGACGCGCATGAGCGCGCGCCGGCCGGCGAGCGGGAGGTCGCGGATGGATTTGAATTTGGGCATGGGAAGAAAGGAGTCAGGATTCAGGAGCCAGAATCCAGCAGTCAGAAAGAAAGTGGCAGTGACGATGGTGAGCGCCGGCTTCCGCGGGAATTCGCGAGTCGGCAAGGCTGACTCCCGACTACCGGCTCAGGGGTTCTTCGGCGGCTGCGCGCGCCTCACAGCTTCGCGGCGATCACCTTGGTGAGATCGACGACGCGGTTGGAGTAGCCCCACTCGTTGTCATACCACGAGATGAGCTTGAAGAAATTCTTGTTCAGCTCGATCGACGAGCCCGCGTCGAAGATCGACGAGGCCTTGTGATGGATGAAGTCCGAGGAGACGACTTCCTCGTCGGTGTATTCGAGAATGCCTTTCAGATAAGTCTCGGACGCGCGTTTGAGGGCGGCCTTGATCTCGACGAGGGAGGTTTCCTTCACGGTCTTGAACGTGAGGTCGACCACCGAGACGGTCGGCGTCGGCACGCGGAACGACATGCCGGTGAGCTTGCCCTTCACTTCGGGAATCACGAGCGACACGGCCTTGGCGGCGCCGGTGGTTGACGGGATGATGTTCTGCGCGGCGGTGCGGCCACCCTTCCAGTCTTTCTTCGACGGACCGTCCACGGTCTTCTGTGTCGCGGTGTAGGAATGGATGGTGGTCATCAGACCTTCGGCGACGCCGAAGCCTTCCTTGAGGATGACGTGGACGAGCGGCGCGAGGCAGTTCGTCGTGCACGACGCGTTGGAAATGATGCTGTGCTTGCTGAGGTCGAGCCGGTCGTCGTTCACGCCCATGACGACGGTGATGTCCTCGCCCTTGGCCGGGGCGGAGATGATGACTTTCTTCGCGCCGGCGGTGAGGTGGCCGCGGGCCTTCTCGGCGTCGGTGAACAGGCCGGTGGACTCGATCACGAGATCGACGCCGAACTGTTTCCACGGCAACTCGGCCGGGCTGCGCGCGCTGACGACATGGATCTCGCGGCCGTTGACGACGAGGACGTCGTCCTCGGCTTTGTCCGGCGAAGATTTTTTCGACGACACCGTGCCGGCAAAGCGGCCCTGGGTGGAGTCATACTTGAGCAGGTAGGCGAGATTGTCGGCGGGCACGATGTCGCCGACGGCAACGACATCGAGCGTGGTGCCGAGCAGGCCTTGCTCGACCAGAGCGCGGAAAACGAGGCGGCCGATGCGGCCGAAACCATTGATTGCAACTTTGACTGCCATGAGACGGAGGTGTTGGAAGCGGAGGTGGTGGCGGCGGGAGCCGCCGTGATGCGCGCCATCAAGAGTCGCCCCAATGCCTTTGGCAAGAATGTTGGGTGTCAAGGTCCCGGCATCAGCGGCGACCGGAGGGCGACTCGCCGGCGCCGCGTCCGCCGAGCCGGCGGCGCGGCCATCGGTCTGGACAGAAACCCGCCCCCGGCGATCCTCCAAGCAGAACGGCGACCGGCGGCACCCTCGGGTCGTGACGATGGACGGCCAACTGATCGACGCCGACGCGCTGCGCCGGACCGGCAGTTTCTCCGGCCGGCCAAAACGCCGGACCGAGCCCGAGCGCGTCTCGGGCCCGAGGAAGTGTCATATAATATACGACACTTCCGGCCGGGCCGGATCCGGCCAATCCCGCCCTACAGCTCCGCGAGCCACAGGCTGCATCCGAGCGCGGGCACGAACAGATCGGACTCGCCGAGGAGCGTCGGCGTCGGCTGGCCGTCGGCGTAGAACCATTCGTGGTCGGCGACGAGGCGCCAGCCCCAGCCGGCCGCGGGGCCGAGCGGGACGAGCGCGTCGGCCTGGAGCGGGTTGACCGCAAACATCAGCCGCGTGCGGCCGGCGGCGCCGTCGGCGTTGTAGAGGAGCGCGAGGCCGGCTTGGTCGGGCGCGTAGATCGCCTGGAAAAATCCTTCCGGGGCGCGGGAGAAATGCCGGAGCAGTTGCCCGCGCGGCGAGCGGCGGAACGCAATCCACGCCGCGAAATACGCGTGCGTCGCCGGGAAGCGCGCGATGCGCCGGTAGTCGAGCGCGTTGAGGTCGCCGCGCTGGTAGGTGTTGGTCACGCCGTATTTTGAGCGGAGAAAATCCTGCCCGGCCGCGAGCATCGGGATGCCGATCGACGAAAACAAAATCGCCGCCATCAGGTGCGTGCGGCGCCGGTCGTTCCACGTCGGGTGGAAGCCGTTGAAGGCGCCGTTCTCGGTGATCATGTCGAGCCATGTGCGGTCGTCGTGCGACTCGGTGTAGTTGACCGTCTGCGCGGGCCAGAACGCGAAATGCCACGGCGAGCCCTTGAGGAAATACTCGATCTTGTCGGCCGCGCCGCGACCGTGCACGTATTCGCGGAGGAAGTCGCGGTAGCCGTCGTTCCACGACGCCCAGCCGGTCGGCCGCAGCGCCGCGGCGATGTGCCCGCGGAAACTCCACGGCTCGGCGATCAGGATCACGTCGGGCTTCACGCGCTTCAGCGCCGTTTCAATTTCTCGGAGCACGTCGACGCCGAGCAGCTCGGCGAGGTCGAGCCGGAAGCCGTCGATGCCGTAGGCGGTGACGAGGTGCGTGAGGCTGTCGATGATGAGGCGCCGCGCCATCGCCGAGCGGGAGCGCACGTCGTTGCCGCAGCCGCTCCAGTTCGCGAGCTTCCCGGCGTCGTCCATCTCGAAGTAGTAGAGCTTGTCGATGAACATCAGGTGCTCGGGCACTCCGACATGGTTGTAAACCACGTCGAGGATGACGGCCAGGCCCTGCCGGTGGAACGCGGCGACGAGGGCTTGCAGCTCCTTCACGCCCGAGGCGTGCACGGGGTCGCGCGCGTAGGCGCTGGCCGGGGCGAAGTAATTCGCCGTCATGTAGCCCCAGTGGTATTCCTCGCGCGCGCGATTGTCGAATTCCTGCACCGGTTGGAGCTCGACGGCGTTCACGCCGAGTTTTTTCAGATAGAAATCCGGACTCGCCACCCATTTCGCCAGCCCGGTGAAACCGAGCCGCTCGTCGCCGGCTGCCGGCCCCGGCGCGAGCGCCGCGAGGTCGCGCACGTGCGCCTCGGCGATGACGAGGTCCTGCCACGCCTGAGTGCGGAACGAGCGGTCGCCCTCGCCCACCCACGCCGCGTCGAGGATGATGCCGGGGCCCTCGCGGCCCACCGCCGCGAGCGCGTAGGGATCGAGCACGCGCTGCTTCGGGTCGAAGCGGCTGAACACGTCGCTCGGGCCGGTGACATGATACCAGTAGAACCAGCCGTGGAGATTGCGCGCGACCTGCCCGTGCCACCCGCCGTCCTCGCCATGTTTCAGTTCCAGCACTTCGGCGTGGTCCTGCTGCTCGAGGCGCTGGCAGAAATGCAGCCGCACGTGCTTCGCGCGCGGCGCGAACAGGCCGAAGACGGTCGTCTCGCCGAGCACCTGCGCGCCGAACGGCCGGTCGCTGCGCATGTCGCAGAAAAACCGTTCGAGCCGCAGCTTCACTTTCTGGACGCTCTTGCCGTCGCGCAACCACGCCACCGCGTGCGGCTGGCTCAGCCGCAGCGGGCGCGCCGTCGTGAAGACGAAAAGATTTTTCCCGGTGCGGTCGCGGCGGACGGTGCGGTTGTAGTGGCCGGTCTCGTCGAGCGAGACGTTGGTGGCGTCCACCGGCGCGTCGAGCCAGCGGTGCTCGCCGGTGACGAACTTGAAGCGCCGCAGCTCCTCGCCCCAGAAATGCACCGTCGGCACGCGGAGGAGGCAAACGGGCTTGCCGTTCAGCTCGCCGGGGCGGAGCTGCCACTGTTCCTGCCCCACCGCGTCCTGCCAGCCGTTGAAATTGCCGGCGACGTAAACGGGCGTCGTCGCGAAATCGATCCAACTGTGGGCGGCCGGGTCGAGCACGAAGCAGAGTTCGCCGGCGGCGTTGACGAAGTAGGCCGCCTCCTCCGCGTAGAGCGAGAGCGGCGCGCGCCTGAGGGTGGCGAAATTCCACGCCTCGTCGCCCGGCGCCACGGGCGGCAGCGCGGGGTCGTTCCAGTCCGCGTCCAGCTCGATCACGCCCGCCGACACCGAGGTCAGCCAGGCACGGGCGATGGGCTGGTCTGATTTCACCATGCTATTTCGCCGGCGCCGGCGCGAAGGCGAGCGTCACCGGATGACCGTCAAAATAGTCGGGCACGGGCAGGCCGAGGACGTAGCAGGCGGTGGCGCAGGTGTCTTCGGTGCGCAGCATGAGCTCCGCCGACTGGGTGAGATCGTAGCCGGGTCTCACTCCCGGGCCCGCGATGATCCAGGGGATGGTGCGGCTGCGCGGGTCCTCGGGGCCGTGCGAGGTGCCGGCCCCGCCGTGGTCGGACGAGACGATGATCAACGCGCCGGCGAGCAGGCCCTCGTGGTCCAGCGCGGCCAGCAGCCGGCCGACCTGGGTGTCAACCTGGTTGATCGTCACCAACTGCTCCGGCGAGCCCCAGCCGAGCCGGTGGCCGGTGGTGTCGATGCCGGGAAAATGCACGAAGAGCACGTCGGGTTTCAGCGCGGTGATCGCGCGGATCGCCTCGGCCGTCACCGATTCGTCGGAGCATATGTCTTCGGTCGGGGCGAAAAACCAGTCGATCGTGCCGGGTTTGTGCAGGTGCCGGAATTTGGCTTTGCCCGCGATGAGCGCGGTCGTGCAGCCGGCCCGCTTGGCCAGCTCGAAAAGCGTGGGGCGCGTCGGCCACTCGGGCGTGGTGAGCGGGAGGAGTTTGTCCCAGTAAATGGCGTGCTTCCGCGGCGAGATGCCGGTCAGCATGCTCGTGAACGAGGGCAGCGTCGTCGCCAGCGCGGTCGTCTGCATCCACATCGAATAGGAGCCGCGCGCCATCAGCCCGTGCAGCACCGGGGTGTCGGCGAGCAACAGCCGGTCCGGCCGCAGTCCGTCCAGCCCGATGATCACCACGCGCTTGATCGCGGGGATCGGCCGCCCGGGTTTGGCGAGGGCGGCGGGATGGGTCTGGGCGCCGCCGGCGTTCGCCAGCCCCGCCGCGAAAAGACAAGCGAGCAACTTCTTCATGCGCGTCCACGCTACCTTCCCGGCTCCCGCTGTAAAGCGCCGCGATGCCACGATCCGGTGACAGGCCTTGTCCCCGTCTCCTGGCGCCGGCCGCGCACCGGCAGCCGGTCCGCCCGGCGCGCAGCAACCGGCGCGGCGGAGCCGCCTTGCGCTGCCAGGGTCCGCCGCGCCGGCGTGGCGGGTTGACAATTCCCCGCGGCGGCGAACTCCTTGTGCCGATGGAACGCCTCCTCGTCGGCATGTCCGGCGGCGTCGACAGCAGCGTCGCCGCCCTCCTCCTCAAGCAACAGGGCTTCGCGGTCGTCGGCGCCTACATGAAGAACTGGATCAACGAGGACAACGTCATCGGCCATTGCCCGTGGCGGCAGGACATCGACGATGCGCGCGCCGTCGCGGACCAACTCGGCATCGAGTTCCGCGTCGTGAACCTGATGCAGGACTACCGCCGGCTGGTCGTCGACTACCTGCTCGACGGCTACCAGCGCGGCCTCACGCCCAACCCCGACGTGAGGTGCAACCGCGAGATGAAATTCGGCGTGTTCGCGAGCTACGCTCGCGCCGAAGGCTTCGCCGCCGTCGCGACCGGGCACTACGCGCGACGCGTGGAGGCGGAGCGACTTTCATCGGACAACTGTAGGAGGGGCTTTATGCCCCGATCCGAAAATTTCACGGCGACAGAATCGGGGCGTAAAGCCCCTCCTACAGTCCGATCCACCGAATCGAACGTCGGACTCAGCGAGTCCGCCCGACCCCGATTCGCCCTCCTTGAAGGCGCCGACAAGAACAAGGACCAGTCCTACTTCCTCGCCCTGCTCTCGCAGGCGCAGTTGCGCGAGGCGCGTTTTCCCATCGGACATCTGGCCAAACCCGAGCTGCGTGCGCTCGCCGCCGATGCGCATCTGCCGACCGCCGCGAAGAAAGACAGCCAGGGCATCTGCTTCATCGGCGAGGTGAAGATGGCCGACTTTCTGCGAACCTACGTGCCCGACCGCCCGGGGCCGATCATGCGCGCGACCGACGGCAAAGTGCTCGGCGAACACCGCGGCCTGCACTACTACACCGTCGGGCAGCGGCGCGGCATCCGCATCCCGTCGAACACGGACGGCGCGGCCTACGTCGTCACCGGCAAGCGCCCGGCCGACCACGCGCTGCTCGTGGCCTTCGACGGCCCCGAGGCCCCGGGCCTGTGGACGAACGAGTGCCGCGTGCACAGCCTGAGCTTCGTCGGCGCACCGCTCGCCGAGCCGTGCCGCATCGAGTGCCGCGTGCGCTACCGCGACCCGCGCGTCGCCACCAACCCTGCCCGTTTTGCGAGATCGCGGCGGGGCGGCTCGAGGCGAGCATGATCTGGCGCGACGACACCGTCATGGCGTTCCTGAGCATCGGGGCGCGCAATCCCGGCCATGTCCTCGTCGTGCCGGTGCGGCACGCGGCGGGCCTGCTCGATTTGCCCGCGGCGACGGCGCACCGCATGTTCGACGTCGCCCAGCGGATGGCGCGCGCGATCAGGCAGACGGACCTCGCCGCAGAGGGGTTCACGCTGAAGATGAACACCGGCGCCGCGGCCGGGCAGACGGTGTTTCACGCCCACTTGCATGTCATCCCGCGCTTCGCCGCCGAACCGCCCGAGCCGCCGCCGGGCACCCGCGTGCCGAAGGAGCAGCTCGATCCCGTCGCGGACAAAATCCGCGCCCAGCTCGACCGCGCGCCTGCGCCATGAAAACTCCGGACCCGCTGCACGGCGTCACGCTCGAGACGGTGCTCAACCGCCTCGTCGAGCACTACGGCTGGGAGGAACTCGGGCGCGCGATCGAGATTCGCTGTTTCAACTTCGACCCGAGCGTGAAATCGAGCCTGGCGTTCCTGCGCAAGACGCCGTGGGCGCGAAAGAAGGTCGAGGACCTCTATGTCGGGATTGCGCGCAAATGGGATGACGGCGCGGCGCCGGGCACCGGCCCCGCGCCGGACGGAACAGGTCAGCCGCACCAGCCGCCTCAAACTCCCCGCCTCCCATGATCCTCGGACTCCGCACCGCGATTTATCCCACGCCCGATCTCGCGCAGGGCAAAGCCTGGTATGCGCGCGTCTTCGAGCGCGCGCCGTATTTCGACGAACCGTTCTACGTCGGCTTCGCCGTCGGCGGGTTTGAGCTCGGCCTCGTCCCCGACGGCGTGCCGGGCAAGGCGGGGCAGAAGGCGCTCTGGGGCGTCGCCGATCTCGCGGCGGAACTCGCGCGGCTGCGCGCGCTCGGCGCCGGTCCTGTCGGCGAAATCACCGACGTGGGCGGCGGCATCAAAGTCGCCGAGGTCACCGACCCGTTCGGAAACATCCTCGGGTTGATCGAGAACCCGCACTTCGCGAAGGACCAGGTCGCATAAGGCGCCCGTCGGTTCAGCCGGCACGTCACCGCAGGGTCGTGAACGCCAGCCCGGCGGCGAAACTGAGGAAGACCACGCCGAGCGCGCGGTCGATCCAGTGGCCGTGCCGCAAAAACCGCCGCCGCACTTCCGCGCGCGTGAAAACAAACGCCACCAAACTGAACCACGCCATCGTCGAGAGCACCATCCAGAGACCGTAGCCGGCTTGGACCCGCTTCGGCGTCGCGGGGCTGATCGCGACGGAGAACAGCGCGATAAAAAACAGCGCCGCCTTCGGGTTGAGCAAATTGACGAGGAAGCCCGTGCGCCACGCCGCGCGGTCGGTGGGCGCGCCGCCGGCGAGGTCGACATCCCCGGTGCGGGCCGGCGCGCGCAACGCCTGCACGCCGATCCACGCGAGATAGGCGGCGCCGAGATACTTGACGGCGGCCAGCGCCACGGGCGACCGCGCGAGGAGGAAGCCCAGCCCGAGAATGCAGTAGCCAAGGTGCACCGACAGCGCGCACCCGATGCCGACGCTCGTCCACACCGCCGTGCGGCGCCCGTGCGCGAGGCTCTGCTTGAGCACGATGGCGAAGTCCGGCCCCGGGCTCGCCACCGCGAGCGCGTGGGCGACAGCCACCGTGGCAAACTCCGCGCCGTAACCGCCGTTCATTCGCAGAGGGTCCGATCCCCCGAAGCTTGCTTCGGCTTGGTTTGGGTGGAGGGACCGGCTCCGTCCGGTCCGCGGATTGCGAAAAAGCGGACGACATTCTGCTGGCCAGCAGAATCCCTCCAAGGCGGCGTGATGGTCGTAAATGGCATCGGGATGGGTCGAATGCCTCGGGGTTTGCCCCGAGGATGTTTACTCGCAGAGGGTCCGATACCCCGGCTTGGATAGTTTTAGGCGCGGCTTTGCGCCGCGATTCGAAGATCCATCGCGGCGCGAAGCCGCTCCGACAAAAAGAGGTGATGATCGGCGCATGGGATTGCGGAGGTCTTGGCGAAGGCGCGGGGAAGGGTTACTGCGCGTAGCGGAGTTTCGGCGCCCACGCGCCCACGCCGCCGTCGAGCAGCGCGAAGAGCGGCCAGGCGGCGCAGAACGGATCGAACGGCCCGAAGCCCGCGCGCGCCACGCGGTAGATCTTCCGGCCCTGCCGCCGGAACGTCGAGACGCCGGGCCACGGTTCGCCCGGCCGCGGCAGAAAGCCCAGGTCCTTGCTGAACGTCGTGCCGCGCCCGGAGTAGAACGGAAATTTCCAGCCGCGACGCTGCGCGAGCTTCTGCTGCACCGGCACCGGGTCGGGCGAGACGACGGCGAAGCCCGCCCGGTCGGCGAGGTGCGGCAGCAGACCGTTGAAGCCGTCGGCCCACATCGTGCAGTAGCGGCAGTGCCGGCCCATGTTGTGGATGACGATGAGGTCCTTCTTGCCGCGAAACAATTCCACGAGCGGCACCTTGCCGTCGGGCCCGTTGAGGAAATACTCCTTCACCTCTTCCGGCGGCAGCCGCCGCTTCAGCTCGGCGAGGCGCTCGCTCTGCTCCACGAGCCGGGCTTCGAGTCTGTCGATTTTTTTCTGCAGGGCTTTTGGTTTCATGGCGCGGCTCCTTGGGGTTGAGGCGGCAGGATGCCGCACCCGCGCCGCGCCGCCAATCCTTTTGCTTACGGGTGGAGTCGCCGCGGCTCCTCCCCCTTCCCCGCGCCCATCCGCAGTTCCATGTCCTGCGGCACGATGCTGAGCGCCTCCGCCAGGGAGGTCAGACCGTCCCTCACTTTTTGCACGCTGTCCTGGTGGAGGGTTTTCATGCCGCTCTTCATGCAGAGGCGTTTCAGCTCAGCGGTCTCGGCCTCCTTGTTGATCGCCTCGATCAGCTCCTCGTTCATCACCATCAGCTCGTGGATGCCGACCCGGCCCTTGTAGCCGGTGCCGTTGCACTTCGGGCAACCCGCCAGGTGCGGCTTGAAAATCGGCCCGCTCCAGCCGATGGCGCGCAGCAGCACGTCCTTCTCGCGGCCCTCGGGCTCGTAGGGCACGCGGCAGGTCTTGCAGATGCGGCGCATCAGGCGCTGCGCACAAACGCAGACGAGCGACGAGGAAATCATGAACGGCTCGATGCCCATGTCGGTCAGGCGCGCGACGGTGCCGGGCGCGTCGTTGGTGTGCAGCGTCGAGATGAGCAGGTGCCCCGTGAGCGCGGCCTCGACGGCGATGTTCGCCGTCTCCTTGTCGCGGATCTCGCCGACGAGGATGATGTCCGGATCCTGGCGGAGAAACGCGCGCAGCGCCGTCGCGAACGTCAGGCCGATCTGCCGGTGCATCTGCATCTGGTTGATGCCGGCGAGCGTGTATTCGATCGGATCTTCGGCCGTGCGGATGACGACGTCGGGCGTGTTGATCTCGTTGAGCGCCGAGTAGAGCGTCATCGATTTGCCGGAGCCCGTCGGGCCGCAGTGCAAAATCATCCCGTAAGGCTGGCGGATGCACTCGCGGTATTTGTTGAGGTTCTCCTCGGTGAAACCCAGCGCCGGCAGCGGCAGCGTGGACTTCTGCTTGTCGAGGATGCGCATCACGACGCCCTCGCCGTGGTTGAGCGGCGCGGTGGAGACGCGGAGGTCGACGTCGACGTTCTTCTTGGTGTATTGCTTGAAGACGATGCGGCCGTCCTGCGGCAGGCGCCGCTCGGAGATGTCGAGGTTGCACATGATCTTCAGGCGCGCGACGAGCGCGCCGGAGACCTTGCTCGGCAGGCGGAGTTTCTCCTGCGTGAGGCCGTCGATGCGGTAACGCACGATCAGCTCCTTCTCCCACGGCTCGATGTGGATGTCGGACGCGCCGGCGAAATACGCGTCCTCGATGATGCGGTTCGCGAGCTGGATGATCGGGGCGGATTCCTCGCTCTCCAGGTCGGCGTCCTTCAGCTCGGCATCATCGTCGGTGAACTGCGCGCCGAGCTGGTTCACCACGTCGGAGAACTGCACCTCCTCGTGCACCGCGTCTTTCTTGAGTTTCTCGCGGAGGTCGGACTCCCGCGAGAGCAGGCGGATGACGCGCCGGCCGGTCTTGTCCTGGATTTTCGCCGCGACGGTGGTCTCGAAGGGATTGGCGAAGGCCACGAGCAGGAAGTCGCCCACCTGCCCGACCGGCAGGATCAGGTTCTTCTGGCAGAACTCTAGGTCGATCTTCTCGAAGGTCGCGCCATGCACCTTGTAGCGCGCGGCGTTGAACGGCGTGAGGCCGAGGGCGCGGCACCTCGCGAGGTTCAGTTGGAACGGGGTGATCTTGAACTCCGCCAGCAGCAACTGGTCGAGCTGTTCGCCGGTGAGCTCGTCGGGCCGGAGCAGGATCGCCGTCTTCTGCTCGGCGGATAGCTTCCGCATCTCCTCCAATTTGTCGATGACCTGGGTCTGGACGCGTCCGAGGGGCATGGCTCAGGGGGTGGTTTTCGGGGCGCTGTTCTTGGCCGCCTCGTCGCGCTCGGTCTGCACGCGGTCGAGAAAATCGGCGATGATCTCGAGCGTCGTCGCCTGCCAGACGAGGGTGCCGCCGACTTTCTTTTCCCAGTAACTGCGCACGGCGGGGCTCAGGTAATACGCCGTCGCCATGAAGGTAAAATCTTCCTCGCGGTCGAACGGCACGGTCCAGGTCGCCCAGCACGCGCCGAGCTCGAGGCCGTGTTTCAGCACCTCGGGCACTTCGTAGCTGCGCAGGTCCACGACCCCGAGTCCGAGGTCGTCGACGATGTGGTGGAGCACGTCCTCCTCGCGCAGCACCTTTTTCTCGTAGGCGAGGATGGCGAGCACGGAGGTCTGGCGCAGGTCGTCGCCGGCGGCCAGTTCGAGCAGCCGCTCGTTGGCGGCGTCGAGGTCGGGGAACTTGACGAGGTTGTGTTCGATCAGCGCCGAGCCGAGCTGGCGGTTGGAGCGCATCAACAGAGGCCGGTGTTCCGACGACATAGGGCGCGAGCGTGGGTCAGCTCTTCCGGGCTGGCGATTTCTTTTCCGCGCGGCGGAGGCGCTTGACCCGTTTTAACAGTTCTTTTTTCAGCGGCGCGAGGCCGACCTCGGTGAGGCAGGAGATCGGGAAAATCTCCGCCTTGGGGTAGCGTTTTTTGAACTTCGCGAGATTCGCCTTGGCGGCGGGTTCGTCCATCTTGTTCGCGGCGAGGAGGCGCGGCTTGTCCAGCAACTCCGGGTTGTAGAGCTCGAGTTCGCGCAGCAGGTGCTGGTAGTCTTCGCGCGGATCGCGGGCGTCGGTGCCGTTGATGTCGACGATGAGCAGCAGCAGCGCGCAGCGCTCGATGTGCCGCAGGAAACGGTGGCCGAGGCCCTTGTTCTCGCTCGCGCCGGCGATCAGGCCCGGCACGTCGGCCATGATGAGGCGCTCGTATTCCTTCGCGTATTCAATGATGCCGATCTGCGGGTGCAGCGTCGTGAACGGATACGCCGCGGTCTTCGGGCGCGCATTGGTGATGAGGTTCGTCAGCGAGGACTTGCCGGCGTTCGGGAAGCCCACGAGGCCGATGTCGGCGATGCTTTTCAACTCGAGGCGGTAGTTGCCCGCCTCGCCCGGCAAGCCCGGCTGCGCCTCGCGCGGCGCGCGGTTGATCGAGGACTTGAAATGGGTGTTGCCGAAGCCGCCCTTGCCGCCCTTGCAGAGGACGAACTCCTGGTGGTCCTCGAGGATCTCCGTCACGAACTCGCCGGTCTCGAGCCTATAGACGACGGTGCCGAGCGGCACGCGCAGGATGGCGGGCTTGCCCTCGTGGCCGTTGCAATCCTTGCCGAGGCCGTGGCCGCCGCGCTCGCCCGTCCAGTGGGGCTTGTATTTGAAATCGATGAGATTGTTCGTGTCGTCGTCGCCCCGCAGGATGACATCGCCGCCCTTGGCGCCGTCGCCGCCGTTCGGGCCGCCCCACGGCTCGTATTTCTCGCGGCGAAAGCTCACGCAGCCTTTGCCTCCGTCGCCGGCCCTGGCCTTGATCGTGGTTTCGTCGATGAACATGGCTCTATGACTCTACGCCGCCGCCCCGACGTAAAGCGCAATCGGCAGGTGCTTCCGGTAGTGCTGAAAGTCCCGGTCCGTCGTGAAAATCTCCAGTTGGTGCCGGACCGCCACCGCGCAGATCAGGAAGTCCGTCATCGACCCCTGCACGCCCTTGCTCCGGCACAGGTTGAAATACTCTGCGGCGGTCTCGAAATCGGCCGTGTGCAGCGGCACATCCGGAAAACTCCGCAACGCCTCCCGCACTTGCGCGAACTGGGCAGGATGCCTGATGCCCGCCAGCAGTTCTTGCCGGATCGGCCCCATAATGGCCACGGCCCCGTGCGCGATCAGCCACTCCAGCTCGCTGCGCAACGCCGGCGCCGCCTCCTTGGTCTGCCGGAACGCGGCCGACCAAACCGGAGTATCCGCCAGCACTTTCATCGTTTCGCGCGTTCGGCTTTGTAGTCAAAAGCAGGCTCGAACACGACCGACCCGAAGAGCTTGGTCACCCCGCGTTGATCGCGGTGGCGAATGTATTCGGCCAGCGCGTCGTTGACGGTGGCTTTCTTGGTCTTGTGGCCGCCGGCCTTCTGGGCCTTCGCCAACAACCGGTCGTCGATCTCAAGGTTTGTAGGCACGGCCACACAGTGGCTCACACAACCGGTCTGTCAAGTTAGGGGGCCGCCTTCAACCGCGACTCACAGCGCCACCTTGATGCCCTTGCGCAGATAAGTCGGCACGTCGAGATCCTGGCCCTCGAAGAGATTGCGGTCGGACTTGTCGAACGAGCCGCGGTTGGCGCCGGCGTCGCCGCCGCCGAAGCCGAACTCTTCCTGCTTCGGCTTCTCGCCGGCCGCCGGCGGGACAGGCGCGCGCGAACCGTCGCCCATCACGGTCGTCTTGACCGTGTGGTTGCTGTCGGCGGCCTGCGAGGTCGCGGTGGGCGCGGGTTTCTCCGGGCGTTTCACCGGCGCGACCGGACGGCGCGCGAAGTTGCGGCTGCCGAGGTCGGTCGTGCCGATGACGCAAATCTCGACCTTGCCCTGCAGGCCCTCGTCGATCGCCGCGCCCATGACGACGTGCGCCTCTTTGCCGAACTCCTCGGTGATCGCCGTCATCAGTTCGTTGACCTTGGTCAGGCTGAGGTCGGGACCGCCCGTGATGTTGACGAGCAGGCGGTCGGCCTTGCGCGCGAACTCCGGCGTGTGCAGGAGCGGGCACTGCTTGAGGTCCTCGAACGCCGCCATCGCGGCGTTGTCGCCCTGCCCCACCCCGAGTCCGAAGAGCGTCTTGCCGCCACGTTGCTGAAAAACCTGCCGCAGCGCCGTGAAGTCGACGTTGATCAGCCCGGTGCGCGAGAGCATCGCCCAGATGGATTTCACGCCGCGGCCGATCCATTCGTCGGCGCGGCTGAACGAGTCGAGCACGCTCGTCTGCTCGGTGCCTTCCTGCAGCAGCACGTCGTTGGAGAGCGGGATGACCGCGTCGCACACGCCGCGCAGCGCCTGGAGCGCCTCCTCGGCCTGCTTGCGGCGGCGGCCGCCCTCGAAGCTGAACGGCAGCGTGACGAACGCGATGACGACCGCGCCCGCCTCGGCCGCGATCTCCGCCACGACGGGCGCGGCGCCCGAGCCGGTGCCGCCGCCGAGTCCGGCGACGAGGAAAACCAGATCGGTGTCGCGCACGATGTCGGCGATCTTGTCGGCGTCGGCCTCCGCCGCCTTGCGGCCGAGGTCGGGGTCGCCGCCCGCGCTGAGCCCGCGCATGAGCGCGGTGCCGATGAGAATTTTGTCCTGCACCGGCGACGTGCCGAGCGCCTTGTAGTCGGTGTTGATGACGGCGAGCTGGAGCCGGTCGAGGTTCTCCATCTTGAGCCGGTCGACGGCGTTCGAGCCGCCGCCGCCGATGCCGACCAGCTTGATGCCGACGTTGCGGTCGGTGAGCGCCTCGAGGGGAAGTTCGTTGGGAGAGTGGTCCATGGGACTCAGGAGTTGCCGAAGATGCGGGTGAGGCTGCCGAGGAAACCGCCGCGCCGGCGGGAGGGCAGGGTGTGCTCGTTGGCGGCGCGGAGGCCGAACTGGAAGACGCCCAGCACGGTGCTGAACATCGGGTCCTTCAACTCGTCCTTCACCCAGGCGGGCGATTCGCCGCGGCGCGCCGGCACGCCGAAGACGCGGCTCGCCGCCTCCTCGATGCCCGACATTTTTGCAGTGCCGCCGGTGACGATCACGCCGGCACCGCAATGCTCGAGCGCGAAGGCCGAACCGAGGCGCGCCTTCAGCACCTCGAATAACTCGATGTTGCGCGCGGCCGTGATGGTTTCGATGCCCATCTTCACGAGTTGGCGGTCGCCGAAGGACATGTCGCCGTTCAGCCAGACCTTGTCGGACTTGTCGCGCGTCTGCACCGTGCCGCGACCGTGACGGAGCTTGAGCATCTCGGCTTGGGCGATGGTCACGCGCAAGCCGATGGAAAGATCGTT
>JACQFT010000138.1 GCA_016199925.1 Opitutia bacterium
GGACCGAGAAGCAGAGGACGGGCTGACGCGGATCCCTAACGAGAGCGATCTCGTCAAGCTCGCTCGCGAGTTGAACAGACTAAAGGTGGCTGTGGTCGTCGGTGGGTTTGCTATCAATCGGCTTGGATTTGTGCGAGCCACCGATGATATTGATCTGCTGATCGCCCGCGACTTGGCCAATCAGGCTTTGGTCGGAGATTCTCCCTGACAAGGCCGCCCGGGAGCTTGCAAACGACGACCTGAGCCAGTGGGTCGTTGTGCGCGTCAACGACGACATCACGGTGGACTTGATGACGTCCGCCTGCGGCGTCACCTACGACGAAGCCCGCAGCGGGGTTGAGTCGGTCGAAATGGACGGAGTCAGCATACCCTTCGCCGGCGCCGAATTGATGTTGAAGATGAAACAAGGCTGGCGAAGCAAAGACGCGGAGGACCGCTCATTCCTTCAGCAATTGCTCAAAAAGCGGCGCCAACCAACCGCGCCACCTCCGCCCGGTTGATCTTGCCCTGCGCGTTCGCGGGCCAGACCGCCAGCGGCACGAAAAACTTCGGGCGCTTGTGCGGCGCGAGCTGGCGCGCCATCGCGTCGGCGACCTTTTTCAACCGCGGCGTCGCCGCTGCCGGATACGCCGCGACGAGCAACTGCCCCCACTCGGCGTCGGGCACGCCGAGCACGACCACCTCCGCAAATTCACCTGTGTCGCGCAGCAACGCCTCCACTTCGGCGGGTTGGACTTTTTCCCCGCCGGTGATCACGACCGCATCGCGGCGCCCGGTCACGGTCAGCCGGCCGCCGTCGTCCAGCCAACCGGCATCCGCCGTCTCGAAGGTCCGTTCTTCGCGCCACTCCGGATAATAGCCGCGGAAAACTGACTCGCCCGTCACGCTGACCGCGCCCTCGGCGTTGACCTTGACAGCTGCGTGCGGCAGCGCGGACCCGCTGCTGCGCGCCCCGGCGAGAAATTCCTCCGGCCGCAACGCTGTCACCATCGCCGCCGTCTCCGTCATGCCGTAGCTGGGCGCCAGCGGCAGCCGGGCCGTCGCGGCCCGGTCGAGCAAGTCCGGCCACGCCGGCGCGCCGCCGACGAGCACGGCGCGAAATTGCTTCAGCCACTCGACCGCCAGGGGCCGGCGCAGGAGCCGCTCCAGTTGCGTCGGCACGAGCGAGAGGAACCAGCCGTCCGCCGCCGCCGGCAATACCGGCAGGGTGCCGCGCTCCAGCATCCTCCAGTCGGCCTGCACGTAGTTGCCCCGAGTCAGCCGGCACCTCAGCCAAGCCAGCAAACCGCTGACGTGATGCAACGGCAGCAGCCCGACCGCGTTGACCGCGCCCACCCCGAAATGCCGCGCGAAGCCGCCGACCGCCGCCGCGATCGTCGCCTCGTCGTGCCGCGCGAACCGGACCGAACCCGACGTGCCGCCCGTGGGGATCATCAGCCAGCCGCGTCCGTCGGGCCGGGCCGGGCGCGGCGTTCGCAGCACCGCGTCGACCTGCGCCCGCTCGGCTTTCCCCCACTCGGGATTGCCCAGGAAGACATCGCCGCTCCCGGCCACGGCGTTGGCCAGCGCCTTCGTGAACTTCCCCGCGTCGGCCTCGGCAAGGCACCGCAGCGACGGCGCGCCTCCGCCCGCGGCCCCGCCCAACAGGCGACTCAGCTCAGCGCGTTCCATAGCTCCTCCGCGTTGTGGCCGGCGACGCACGAGGCGTCAACCAGTGGTCCCAAAATCGGTCCGTCCCATTTTCGGTCGCCAAATATTTCCCCGACCCCGAAACCGAGCGCGCGTTTGGTGAACCCGCCGCCTAACGCGAACCGCAGGATCGCCGCGCGGCCGAGCGCCGTCTCGATCGCGCTCGAAAACACGACGTCCGCCTTCGTCGCCTCAATCCACGCCTTGGTTTCCTCAAGGGGTCCGCACAGCGACGGCTTGATGACGAACACGCCCGGCCAACCCAGCGCCTGCCAGCGCCGCGCGTCTTCGAGCCGCACGACCGACTCGTCGAGCGCGAGCGTCACCGGAAACTCGCCCGCCAACCCGAGCAGCGTGTCCTCGTCCTCCGCCGCGACCGGTTGCTCCACAAACTCCACCGGCCGCTCCGTGCAGCGCGCGAGCCAGCGTTGTGCCTGCCGCCGGTCCCACGCGCCGTTGGCATCGAGTCGCAGGCGCGCATACGCCGGCAGCAGCGCGAGCAGATCATCGAACAGCCCCAGCTCTTCGTCCACGCCGCCCACGCCCACCTTCCATTTGAAAGCGAGGAAACCCGCCTCGATCTTGCCGGGCAGCGCCGCCAACGCCGCCCGCCCCGCCGGCAGCAACGCCGCCACCGGCAGGCGCGCCGAGGCGGCGACCCCGGCCGCCGCGCCCGTTTCCTGCGCCAGCGCGAGCGCAAACCGCACGCAGCCGAACCGCGACGCGACGGCGCCGATCAGTTCCGCGGGAAATTTGTCGCCGAGGGCGCGGCAGACTTCCGCCGCCTCCGCGAGCGTCTCGCTGCCGAACCACGAGATCGGCGCGACCTCGCCGTAGCCCACCCGGCCGAGCTCGTCCTCCAGCCGCAGGAGCAGCCCCTCGCGTTCCGCCCACAGGCCGTGCGCCGTGCGCAACGGGTGGCGCAACGGCAGCCGGTAGGACCTGTAGCCGAACCGATAGGTCATCGCACGACCACTACTGGCCGCGGCGAACTTGGCAAATTATCGTTGAGCTTTTTCCGTTCGGGACTACTCGGTTCTTGGCAACATGACCAAGCCCGTTGCCGCCGATTCAGATTTCTACCTGCCCGCCGAGCGTTTCTTCGCCGCCCACGCCCCGACGGCCCTGACTTACGACGACGTCTCCCTCGCCACGCTCTATTCGGACATCCTGCCCAAGGACGCCGATCTCACGACGACGCTGTCCGACGCGCTGAGCCTCCAGATTCCCATCATCTCGTCGGACATGGACACCGTCACCGAGTCGCGCATGGCGATCGCCATGGCGCTCAACGGCGGCCTCGGCCTCATCCACTACAACTTGCCGACGAAAGACCAGCTCAAGGAAGTCGCCCGCGTGAAGCACCACATCCACGGCCTCATCCAGGACCCGATGACCGTCGCGCCCGACTTGGTCGTCGGCGACGTGCTCGCCCTGATCGAGCAAAAGCGTTTCGAGTTCCGCACCTTTCCCGTCGTCGACGCCCAGGGCAAGCTCGTCGGCCTGCTCTCCGGCAATCTCGTCAAGGACCGCTACAAGTCCCGCAAAGTCACCGACGTGATGACACCCCGCCAGCAACTCGTCACCGTGCCCGAGAAGCGCATGAAGGCCGATCCGATCAAGGAGGCCGATAAGTTTTTCACCGCTAACATCGGCATCCACAAAATTCTCGTCGTCGACGACAAGGACCGTCTGCGCGGCCTCATCACCAGCTCCGACGTCGAACGTATCACCTCCGAGGCTAAGTCCCGCCGCAAACCGGCGCGCGACTCGCAGTTCCGCCTCGTCGTCGGCGCCGCCGTCTCACCCGTGCGCAAGCCCGACGGCGCCCTTGACCGCGAAGCGATCATCGCCCACGTCGGCGATCTCGTCGGCGAGTCCGTCGACTGCGTCGCCGTTTCCACGGCGCACGGTCACACTGCCGGTGTCGGCGACATGGTGAAACTCATCCGCGACGCGTTTCGCGACCTCCCGATCATTGCCTGCAACGTCACCAGCGGCGCCGGCGTCGAGTTCCTCGCCGACTGCGGCGCCAGCACGATCAAGATCGGCCAAGGTCCCGGCTCCATCTGCACGACACGCGTCGTGGCGGGCGTCGGCATCCCGCAACTCACCGCCCTCTACGTCGGCAGCCTCGGAGCGAAGAAAAAGGGCGTCCGCCTCATCGCCGACGGCGGCATCACCAAGTCCGGCGACATCGTCAAAGCGCTCACGCTCGCCGACGCCGTCATCCTCGGCGGCCTGCTCGCCGGTTGCCGCGAGGCGCCGGGCGAGATCATGGAAATCTCCGGCAAGCTCTACAAACAATACCGCGGCATGGGCAGCCACGCCGCCATGAAGGCCGGATCGGCCGCCCGTTACGGCCACGACAAGAACGACACCGTGCGCAAAGCCGCCGCCGAGGGCATCGAGGCCCTCAAGGAAGTTTCCGGCTCTGTCGACGACGTGCTCGGCAACCTCATCGGCGGCGTCCAGTCCGGCATGGGTTACCTCGGCGCAAAGACGCTGCCCGACCTGAAGGCGAAGGCGCGCTACGTCCACGTCACCGCCGCCGGCCAGAAAGAAGCCGCCCCGCACGACGTGATCGAGGTCGCCACGCGCCACGGCTGAGCAGGGCCCGCGCGGCGCGGCGGATTTTCGCTGACACGTTTTCGCGTTGCACTTGCGCACGCGGTCGGGTTTTTGCTTTCCGGCAACCGGGGACTTTTCCTTGGCTGCTCCCAAACCGCATGTCGCTCACGCCGTTTAGCAGCCAACTCATCGCCGATGTCGGCATCAGCCTCGGAGACGAAGGCAAAGGCCGCCTCATCCCCGAAGTCATCGCCGAGCTCCGCAGCTCCGCGCATCCCGTGTCGACGGTTATCAAAGTCAACGGCGGCGCCAACGCCGGCCACACC
>JACQFT010000042.1 GCA_016199925.1 Opitutia bacterium
CTGGGCGACCTGGCGCTCAACGAGCGGCTCGCGGTGTTGCAGCGGCACGCGGGCCGGCGCTGGCTCCAGAGGGTGCGCGCGGCGCACGCGCGGCTGGAGCGGATCGGCTGGCCCGAGGCTGCGCACCAGACGGCGATGGAGATTCTGGGGTATCGGTTCAACCGGGCGGTGATGCTCGGCATCGCGACGCAGTATCCGGCGGCCGACTGGGCGCGCGGCGTCGCGCCGGCCGAGATCTACGCGGCCTTCCGCGCGCTCTGGCAGTTGCAGGGGGTGCGGCCGGCGAACCATCCGCGGTTGCGCTTGCAGCAGTATCACGCCTGGACCGCGGCGGCGCCGGGCTGGGCGGAGCGGCTGCTGGTGCTCGGTCTCGCGGCGCCGGCCGGCTTTTCGGCGGGGACGCCGACGGGCGAAGTCCGCGCCGCGGCCGGTCTCGCGCGGTTGCGCGAACGCTTCGCCGCCGAGCTGACGGGCGGCGCGGTTGGCGGCACGCGGCTCGACAATCTGGTGTGCGACGGCTTCCTGCCCCTGCTGGCGGCGCACACCGGCCGCGACCTCTTCGGGCTGTGGTTCCACTGGTTCGCCGGCGATCTGCCGGAGCAAGTGCGCGCGGCGCTCCCGAAACTGGGCGTGACGGGCGGGCGCGCGCAGCCGCGGTGCCACGGTTACGGGCAGGGTCTGCTCGGCTGGATTTTCGCGCACGAGGCGGACGCAAGTCGCTGAGAGGGAGAAAACCGGCCTGACGCTTGACAAGCGTTCGCGCCGTTTAATACCTTTCACACCCTACAAATAGTTCACTTTCCTAGAAGTGGGCCCTCGGGTCCGCTTTTTTTTTCCACACATCAATACACACACCATGAGCAGCGAAATCCTGTCCGTCCTCGAATACATGGAGAAGGAGAAAGGCATCCCCCGTGCCGACATGATCTCCGCCATCGTGACCGCGATCAAAACCGCGGCCCTGAAGGGCGTTAACTCCGGCCAGGAGCTCAAGATCGACATCAGCCCGAAGAACGGCCAACTGCACGCCTGGTCCGTGCTCAAGGTGGTCGATTCCGTCTCCGACCCGAAGACGCAGATTCACGTGGAAAAGGCGCAGGTTTTCAAGGCCGGCGCGGTCGTCGGCGACACCATCGAGAAGGAGATCGATCCGTCCTTCCTCGGCCGCATCGCGGCGCAAACCGCCCGGCAGGCGATCATGCAAAAGCTCCGCCAGTTCGAGAAGGAGCGCATCTACGACGACTTCAAGGATTCCGTGGGCGACATCGTGAGCGGCACCGTCCGCCGCCGCGAGCGCAACGATCTCTTCATCGATCTCGGCAAAGCCGAGGCCGTCATGCCCGGCAAGGAGCAGGTCCCCGGCGAGGAATACGCGCCCGGCGAACGCATCCGCTGCCTGCTGATGGAAATCGAGAACTCCAGCCGCGGGCCCGAGATCATCCTCAGCCGCGCCAACAGCAAATTTGTCCGCCGGCTGTTCGAGCTCGAGGTCACCGAGATCGCCGACGGCACCGTGAAGATCGAGGCCTTTGCCCGCGAGCCCGGCTACCGCACCAAGATCGCCGTCACCAGCTCCGACCCGAAGGTCGATCCCGTCGGCGCGTGCGTCGGCGCCCGCGGCGCCCGGGTGAAAAGCATCGTGCGCGAACTCGGCGGCGAGAAGATCGACATCATCCCCTACCACGCCGACGCGAAAGAGATGCTGATCGAGGCGCTCAAACCCGCCGTGCCGCGCGAAATTCTCCTCGACGAGAAGAGCAAGCGCATGGTCGTCCGCGTCGCGAACGAAGACCTCGCCATCGCCATCGGCCGCAAGGGCCAGAACGCGCGCCTGACCTCGCGCCTCGTCGGCTGGCGCCTCGACATCGAGGAGTTCAAGGCCGTCGCGTCCGACCCGCGCGCCCAGGCCGTCGGCTCGCTCGTCGCCACGTTCGGCTTCGACAAGACCGTCGCCGAGCGCCTCGTCGCGCAGGGCATCAACTCCCCCGCGGCCTTTGAGGGCGTCGAGGCGAGCGACCTGGTCGACTCCGGCTTCACCGCCGAGGAGGCCGAGGGCGTCATCGCAAAGGTCAACAACGCGAAGACCTGAGCCGCAAATTTCCCGCACCCACCGCAACCCTCCGTAATGAGCATCCGCATCCACGAACTCGCCAAGCGCCATAACATGGAGGGCAAAGACATGCTTTCCCTGCTCCGGGAGCGTGGCTACGTGTCCGCGGACACCAAGTCGGTGTCGAGCACCATCGCCAACATCTACGTCGAGGAGATCGACAAGGAATTTGCGGCGAAGGCCGCCGCCGCGGCTCCTGCCGCGCCTGCGCCGGCCGCCGCACCGGTCGTGCCCGAGGCGCCCGCCGTCAGGTTGCCGCCGGGCGTGTTCGTGAAGTCCGCCCAGGACGTCGTGCGCGAAAAAGAAGAGGCCGCCAAAGCCGCCGCGGCGGCCCGCGCCGCCGCCAATCCCACGCCGGCCGCCCCCGCGACTCCCTCCGCTCCGGCGAGGCCCGCGCCCGCCACGCCTGCTTTCAAAGCGCCGCCGCCCCCGCCGCCGATGGCAAAGTCTCCCGCGCAGCCGCCGCCGCCTCCGCGCGCGCCGGCTCCGTCGCCCGCCCCCGCCGCGCCGAAGCCCGCGCCGATGGCCCCCCCGGTCGCGGCGCCGGTCCCCGCACCGGCCGCCAAGCCCGCGCCGCCGCCGCCCCCGATCGCAAAATCTCCGGTCGCGCCGCCGCC
>JACQFT010000139.1 GCA_016199925.1 Opitutia bacterium
AGGCGGAACTGGTCGGGCACGGCGGAACCGTGCGCGAGCGCCGGCCCGGCTTTTTGGCCGAGCGACGTGCGACGCGAAATCTCCTGTTGCACAAGGGAGCCAGGAGAGACGTGCTCAATGTTCAAAGAACGGGCCGAGGAAATCAGGGCCGCAAAATGCGGGCCGGACGGACCAAGGAGAAGGACCTTCGCCTTCGGCGAGCCGAAGGGGGAAAGGGGGCTGGAGTGTTCAGGCCCTTTCACCGAAGTAAAGGGTTAAAGAGCGAAGTGACGGACGAACCAGGCGACGATGCCCACGAGGAAAATCGAGCCGAGGGCCAGCCAGAGGATGCCGACGGTCTTGGCGTCGACGGCCTCGCCCATCGTCACGGCGGTGGAGGTGCTGCGGCCGCGGATGCGGCCTTTCTTGAGGAAGCCGTCGTAGTGGCGCTGGAGGAGGAAGGTCTCGATCTGGCGCATGGTGTCGAGGATGACGCCGACGGTGATCAGCATGCCGGTGCCGCCGAAGAAATAGGCGACGCGGGCCGGGACCTGGAGCTCGAAGAGGAGCACGTCGGGGATGACGGCGATGATCGTGAGGAAGAGCGCGCCCGCGAGCGTGAGGCGCGTCATGATGAAATCGAGGAACTGCGCGGTGGGCTCGCCGGGGCGCACGCCGGGGACGTAGCCGCCGTATTTCTTGAGGTCGTCGGCGATCTGGATCGGCTTGAACATGACGGAGACCCAGAAATAGCTGAAGAACAGGATGAGCGTCGCCATGCCGAGGTAGTAGATCGGGTGGCCGCGGAGGAGGTCGTTGGCGATCTCGACGAGGAACTTGATGTTAAACGCGGCGCCGGCCTGCGACATGATCTGCTGGGGGAAGAGCAGGATCGCGCTGGCGAAGATGACGGGCATGACGCCGGAGTAGTTGACCTTGAGCGGGAGGAACGAGCTCTGGCCGCCGTAGATTTTCTGGCCGACGACGCGCTTGGCGTATTGCACGGGGATTTTCCGCTGGCCCTGCGTGACGAGGATGATGCCCATGATGACGATGACGAAGAGGGCGAGCATCATCACGCCCTGGGGCAGGCCGAGCTTGGCGACGCCGACGGGGGCGAAGAAGAGCTGGTAGGTGGCGACGGTCGCGCCGGGGATGTCGGCGAGGATGCCGACGGTGATGAGGAGCGAGACGCCGTTGCCGATGCCGCGCTGGGTGATCTGCTCGCCGAGCCACATGAGGAGGAGCGTGCCGGCGGTCATGAAGATCGTGGACTGGACGAGGAACCAGGCTTTGCCGACGATGACGATTTGGCCGTAGTGGTTGACGTCGAAACCCTGGAACAATTTCCCGGGATTCTCGAGCGCGAGGATGAGGAGGGCGCCCTGCACGACGCAGATGATGAGCGTGAGGTAACGGGTGTATTGGGTGAGTTTCTGGCGGCCGGTGTCGCCTTCCTGCTGGAGGCGGGAGAGCGCGGGCACGACAGCAGTCATCAACTGGAAGATGATCGACGCGCTGATGTAGGGCATGATGCCCAGGGCGCACACGGCGCCCTTCACGAGGGCGCCGCCGGTGAACATGTTGTAGAGACCGACGAGGGCGCCGGCGCCGTTGGAGGTCTGGTCGGCGAAGAATTGCTGGAGCGGCAACGGATTGATGCCGGGGAGCGGGATGTGCGCGCCGACGCGGGCCACGAAGAGGAGGCCGAGCGTGTAGAGGATCCGCGAGCGGAGCTCGGGGATCTTCATGGAGTTGGTGAAGGCGGAGAACACGGGGAGGGATTTTCGATTTTGGAGGCTGGATTTTCGGTTTCAGGCTTCGGTTCCGAACGGGGGGCCGCAAGCGCCGTCGCATCGAAAACCGAAAATTGTGAAACGAAAATGCAAGAGCGTCAGCCGATGATCGCCTGGCCGCCGGCGGCCTCGATCTTCGCCTTGGCGGCGCCGGAGAATTTGGCGGCGGTGACTTTGAGGGCGCGGGTGACTTCGCCGTCGCCGAGGACCTTGAGGAGCGCGCCGTCTTTGCGGATCAGGCCGCAGTGGACGAGGGCCGCGACGTTGACGTCGGTGACGGCGGCCTCGAGCCGGGCGAGGTCGCCGACGTTGACGACGGCGTAGCCGGTGCGGAACTCGTAGTTGTTGAAGCCGCGGCGCGGGAGCTTGCGGTAGAGAGGCATCTGGCCGCCTTCGAAGCCGGGGCGGATGGAGGCCGACTCGGAGGTGGGCTCGGCCGTTCAGGCGCGGGCGGCTTTGATGTCCTGCTCGAGGCGGAGCTGGAGGAGTCCGTTGAGCGTGGCGTGGACGACGGCGATGTGGTTTTTGGAGCCCATCGACTTGGTGAGAACGTTATGGACGCCGGCCGCTTCGAGGACGGCGCGGACGCCGCCGCCGGCGATCAGGCCGGTGCCGGTGGAGGCGGGGCGGAGGAAGACTTTGCCGCCGTCGTAGGCGCCGAGGACTTCGTGCGGGATGGTGCCGCCCTTGAGCTTGACGGAGACCATGCGCTTCTTGGCGGACTCGGTGGATTTCTTGATGGCGTCGGGGACTTCGTTGGCCTTGCCGTAGCCGATGCCGACGTTGCCCTTGCGGTCGCCGACGACGGAGAGGGCGGAGAAGCTGAAGCGGCGGCCGCCCTTGACGACTTTGGCGCAGCGGTTGATGAAGACGACTTTCTCGAACATGCCGGGCTCGCCGGAGTCGTTCGCGGGGCCGGAGGAATACGATCTGTTGTTGTTTGCCATGGGCGGAGGTTAGAATTGGAGACCGCCTGCACGGGCAGCGTCGGCGAAAGTTTTGACGCGGCCGTGATAGGGGCGGCCGTTGCGGTCGAAGACGACCGAGGCGTGGCCGGCGGCCTTGGCTTTCGCGGCGAAGGCGGTGCCGAGTTCCTGGGCGCCGGCGACGTTGCCCTTCACCTTGGCTTTGCGAATCTCGGGGTCGAGGGTGCAGAGGAACACGGAAGTGGTGCCGGTGTCGTCGTTCACCAGTTGGGCATAGATGTGCTTGCCGGAGAATTTGAGGCTGAGCCGGGGGCGCTCGGCGGTGCCGGTGACTTTTTTGCGGATGCGCCATTTGCGCTTCTGGAGAAGCATGGCTTTGTATTGAGTGCTCATGGGGAGGGTCCCTGGGAAATGGGTTGGATGGAGGGGCGCGGTTAGGCGACGGTTTTGCCTTCCTTGCGGCGGACGCGTTCGGCGTGCTCGCCAACGATCCGGACGCCTTTGCCTTTGTAGGGCTCCGGCGGGTAGTAGGCGCGGATCTCGGCGGTCACCTGGCCGACCATCTGTTTGTCGGCGCCCTCGATCTTGAGCTTGGTGCCGTCGGTGACGGTGACCTTGATGCCGTCGGGGATGTCGTGGAGGATCGCGTGCGAGTAGCCGAGGGAGAGGTCGAGCTGCTTGCCTTTGAGGACGGCTTTGAAACCGACGCCTTGGATTTCGAGTTCCTTGAGGAAGCCGACGGAGGCGCCCTTGACCATGCCGGCGATCACGGAGCGGGCCGTGCCGAACATGGCGTTGCCGAAGCGGCTCTCTTCGATTTGCGAGACGACGATGGTGTTGTCCTTGCGCTCGATCTTGACGACGGGGGCGAAGGTCCGGGAGGTTTTGCCCTTGGGGCCCTCGACGGACACGGTGGTGCCCTGGATGTCGACTTTGACCTTGTCGGGGATCTGAACGGGTTGTTTGCCGATTCTGCTCATGGTGGTTGGGTTCCTTACCAGACGGTGCAGACGAGTTCGCCGCCGAGTTTGTTGCGCCGGGCGTCCTGGTCCTTCATGAGACCCTTGGAGGTGGAGATGATGGCGATGCCGAGGCCGTTGAGGACGCGGGGAATCTCGGCGTAGCCAGTGTAGAGGCGGCGGCCCGGGGTGGAGGCGCGTTTGATGCCGGTGATGACGGGGGTGGTGTCGGCGTATTTCATTTTCACGACGAGGGTCTTGTGGCCGCGCTCGTCGGTGCGGTTGGCGAAGTCGCGCACGAAGCCCTCGGTTTTGAGGATGGCGGCGAGGCTCTCCTTGAGGGTGGAGTGCGGGGAGACGCACTCGTCTTTGCCGGCCTTCGACGCGTTGCGGAGGCGGGTCAGGAAATCACTTACGGGATCGGTCATGGGTGGATGTTGGTTGGAGGGCCCGGCGGATCATATCCGAGCGCCTGCGGCGCTTAAAACTTCCGGCGGGCAAGAGTGTGTTACCAGGAGGACTTGGTGACGCCGGGGATCTTGCCGGAGAGGGCGAGTTCGCGGAGGGTGATGCGGGAGACGCCGAAGCGGCGGTTGAAGCCGCGCGGGCGGCCGCTGAGCGAGCAACGGTTGCGGATGCGGATCTTCGAGGAATTGCGCGGGAGCTTCGCGAGCTTTTTCTGCGCGGCGAAGAACTCGTCGTCGGTGGTGGCGGGGTTGGCGAGGATGGCCTTGAGCTCGGCGCGCTTGGGCGCGAACTTGGCGGTGAGGCGCTGGCGCTTCTTGTTGCGTTCGATGGCGGAGGTCTTGGGCATGGTCGGAAGAGTTAGGCAGCGCTGGTCTTGGTGGGGGCGGCGGCTTGTTCGATACGGCGGAATGGCATGCCGAGGAGCTTCAGGAGCTCGCGGCCTTCCTCATCGGTCTCGGCGGTGGTGACGAGCGTGATGTCGAGGCCCATCTGGCGCTTGTTGTTTTCGACGACGATCTCGGGGAAGATGGTGAAATCGGTGATGCCGATGGTGTAGTTGCCCTGTCCGTCGAGTTTGTTGGGCACGCCGCGGAAATCGCGGATGGTGGGCAGCGCGACGGCGAGGAGGCGCATGAGGAAGTGCCACATGCTCTGGCTGCGGAGGGTGACGTGGCAGCCGGTGATCTGGTTGGGCTTGAGCTTGAAGTTGGCGATGGCCTTCTTCGAGCGGTTGAGCACGGGCTTCTGGCCGGCGATGAGGCCGATGTCGCGCGCGGCGTCGGCGATGGCGTTCTTGTCCGCCTCGGAGCTGATGCCGGTGTTGATGACGATCTTCGTCAGGCGGGGGCACTGGTGCTTGTTCTTGTAGCCGCGGGAGGCCATCAAGGCGGGCACGACGCTCTCGACGTAGTATTTTTGCAGGGGGGCGAGTGATTTGCTCATGGATGCGACCGGGTTTCCGAGCCGGATGCTTGGTGGTTAATGGAGTGAAGTCCCCGGTCCGGTTCAGGCCTGGGCCGCGGGGGCGGCCGTCGGTTTGGCGCGTTTGGACGCCTCGTAGCGGGAGACGAGCATGAGGTTGGAGACATGGACCGAGCCTTCGCGCTCGACGATGGCGCCCTGCGGGTGCTCGGTGGATTTCTTGAGGTGGCGTTTGATCATCGCGACGCCCTCGACGATGGCGCGGTTCTTGGCGGGGAGGATCGAGATGACCTTGCCGCGTTTGCCCTTGTGGGAGCCGGCGATGACGACGACGAGGTCGTTGCGTTTGACGTGAAATTTCTGGGCCATGTTAGAGAACCTCCGGGGCGAGCGAGATGATCTTCATGTAGTTTTTGGCGCGGAGCTCGCGGGCGATCGGGCCGAAGATGCGGGTGCCCTTGGGATTGCCGTCTTCGCCGATGATGACGATGGCGTTGCTGTCGAAGCGCAGGTAGCTGCCGTCGGCGCGGCGGAGGGCGGCCTTGGTGCGGACGACGACGGCCTTGTGGACCTCGCCCTTTTTCACCGTGGCGTCGGTCGACGACTCCTTGATGTTGACGGTGATGATGTCGCCGACACCCGCAGTGCGGGTGTTCTGGCCGAGACGGCCGATCATCGACGCGCGCCGCGCGCCGGTGTTGTCGGCAATTTCTAGAATGGAACGCATCTGGATCATGGTGGTAGCTCCGGCGAAAAGGTTAGGACTGGGTGATCTTGGTGGGCACGAGCTCGGCGACATCCTTCTCGGAAATGGCGACGACATCGGTGCCGACGGCGGCTTCGACGACGCGGATGACGCGCCAGCGCTTGAGGCGGCTGAGGGGGCGGGTCTCGGTGACCTCGACCTTGTCGCCGACTTTGGTCTCGTTCTTTTCGTCGTGGACGTGGAGGACGGTCTTGCGGTTGATGACCTTGTGGTAGCGCGGGTGCGGGGTCTTGTAAGGGATCGTGACCTTGACGGACTTGTCGCCCATGCGGGAGGTGACGAATCCGGTGACGGTCTTGCGGCGATTCTGGCGAGCGGGAGTGGACATCGGAATTTGGGATTTAGGATTGAAGATCGCGGATTTTCGAGGCGGTGACTTTCGAGCGCGGGGCCGTGGCGGGTCGCGGGTGGCGGAGAGTCAAGAATCGAGAATCGAATCCTTAATCAGGCGGCGGGCTTTTTGCTTTTGAGCTCGGTGAGAATGGTCTCGAGGCGCGCGACGTCTTTGCGGAGGGCGCGGATGGTGTGGGTCTTCTCGACCTGGCCGGTGTGTTTGCGCAGGCGCAGTTGGAGCAGGGCTTCGCGGGTCTCGCGGAGTTTGGTGGTGATCTCGGTGGGACCGAGGTCGCGGATTTCTTTGGCGGTCATGGCGGGGTTGCTCCTGATTAGGTGCTGGCGGTCTCGCGCGCGATGAAGCGGCAGCGGAACGGCAGTTTGGCGTCGGCGAGGCGGAAGGCCTCTTTGGCGATGGTGGCGGGGACGCCGGCGAGCTCGAAGAGGACGGCGCCGGGCTTGATGACGGCGACGTAGAACTCGACCGGACCTTTGCCCTGGCCCATGCGGACTTCGGCGGGCTTTTTGGTGACGGGTTTGTGCGGGAAAATGCGGATCCAGAGCTTGCCCTTGCGCTTGAGGTGGCGGGCGATGGTGACGCGGGCGGCCTCGATCTGCTGGCCGGTCATGGGACCGCGGGAAAGGGACTGCAGGCCAAATTCGCCGAAGGCGAGGGTGTTGCCGCGCTTGGCATTGCCAGCGCGGGAGCCTTTCATCGACTTGCGGTATTTGGTGCGGGCGGGTGATTGGATGGACATGGGAGTGAGCGGTGGCGTTGCTCCGGGAGAGCGGGCTTAGTTGGCTTCGTCTTTTTTGCAGATCCAGCATTTGACGCCGATCTTGCCCCAGACGGTCAGCGCCTCGGCGAAGCCGTAGTCGATGTTTTCGCGGAGGGTGTGGAGGGGGATGCGGCCCTGGCGCTGCCATTCGCGGCGGGCGATGTCGGCGCCGCCGAGGCGGCCGGAGCACTGGATCTTGATGCCGTCGACGCCGAGGGACATGGCCATCTGCACGGACTTCTTGATCGCGCGGCGGAACGCGACGCGGCGCTCGAGCTGGAGGGCGACGTTCTCGGCGACGAGCTGGGCCTCGACCTCGGGTTTCTTGACTTCCTGGATGTCGAGGAGGACTTCCTTGCCGGTGAGCTTGGCGAGCTGGAGCTTCATGTTCTCAACCTCCTGGCCCTTCTTGCCGATGACGATGCCGGGGCGGGCGGTGAAAATCTTCACGCGGACGCGGTTGCCGGCGCGCTCAATAAAGATGCGCGGCACCGAGGCCTGCTTGAGTTTTTCCATGAGGGTGGCGCGGATGACCTGGTCCTCGTGGAGGAGCTTGGCGAAATCTTTCTTGCGGGCGAACCAGCGCGACTGCCAGTTGCGGCGGACGGCGAGGCGGAAGCCGGTAGGGTTGGTCTTTTGTCCCATAACGAAAGGGGGGTTAGGATTGGGTGTCCGAGAGGACGATGCGGAGGTGGGACATGCGCTTGACGCGCGGCTTGGCGGAGCCCTTGGCGCCGGCCTTGAAGCGCTTGAGGACGGGACCGTTCTCGATCAGCGCGCGGTGCACGAAGAGTTTGTCGGCCGAGAGGTTGTTGTTGTTCTCGGCGTTGGCGACGGCGCTCTTGAGGGTCTTCGCGAGGAGGCGCGCGGACTTGCGCGGGATGAGCGCGACGAAGGCGAGGGCGTCGGGCACGCTGCGACCCTGGAGGAGGCGCGCGACTTCGCGGACCTTTTTGGGCGACATGCGCGCGTAGCGGGTGAGAGCTTGGATTTCCATGTTGGTATTCCTGGTGGGCGCGAGCCTCAGATTTCCTTGCGGGTGAGACCGCCGTGCGACTTGAAGATGCGCGTGGGGGCGAACTCGCCGAGCTTGTGGCCGACCATGTTCTCCGTGACATAGACGGAGATGAAGGCCTTGCCGTTGTGAACGTTGAAGGTCTGGCCGACGAAGTCGGGCGTGATGGTCGAGCGCCGGCTCCAAGTTTGGATCGGCTTGCGGGTGCCGGCGATCTTGGCCGCCGCCTGGACTTTTTCCAGGAGGTGGTAATCGACGAAGAAACCTTTTTTGATGGAACGGGCCATGGGAGGGAAGGGGGGAGTTGGTTACTTCTTGCCGCGCGGCTTGCGGCCGTTGTGCCGGACGAGGATCATGGAGCTGGAGGGCTTCGAGCGCCGGCGGGTCGGGAAGCTCTTGGCGAGCTGGCCCCACGGGGAGACGAGCTGCTGGCGGCCGCCGCCGCCCTTCGATTTGCCCTGGCCGCCGCCGTTCGGGTGATCGACCGGGTTCATGGCGACGCCGCGGACGCGCGGGCGCTTGCCGAGCCAGCGGTTGCGGCCGGCCTTGCCGAGCTTGCGCTTGTTGTGGTCGGCGTTGGAGACCTCGCCGATGGTGGCGCGGCAGGCGGGGTTCACGAGGCGGAGTTCGCCGGACGGCAGTTTGAGGGTCGCGAATCCGTTCTCGACGTTGACGAGTTCGATCGAGGTGCCGGCGGAGCGGGCCATCTGGGCGCCGCGGCCGGGGACGAGTTCGACGCAGTGGACCTTGGTCGAGGGGGGGATGACGCTCAGCGGAAACGAATTGCCGGGGCGGTAGTCGTTCGTGTCGGTCTTCATCGCGCTGACAACGGAGTCGCCGACTTTCACGCCGCGGGGCGCGAGGATGTAGGCTTTCTCGCCGTCGGTGTAGGCGACGAGCGCGAGGAGGGCGCTGCGGTTGGGATCGTATTCGATCGCCTGGACTTTGGCGGAGAGGTCGAGCTTCGTGCGGCGGAAGTCGATGATGCGATAAAGCTTTTTGTGCCCGCCGCCGCGTCGGCGCGAGGTGGTGCGGCCGTAGCAATTGCGGCCGCCGCTGCGGTTCTGCTTCTTGACGAGAGCGCGCTCGGGGCGCTTGTCGGTGATCTCCTCGGGGCGGTTCAGGGTGGTGAACCGGAGCGAGGGCGTGAGGGGGCGGAAGGATTTGAGAGCCATGGTGGGATTTCTCCGGGGTCGGCTTAGACGAGCTCGATCTTGTCGCCCTGCTTGAGGGTGACGATGGCGCGCTTGGAGTCGGAGTTGAACGTCGGGAGGCCTTTGCGCGAACGCTTCGGCTTGCCCTTAATGTTCAGGATATTCACGCGGGTGACGGTGACTTTGAAGGTCTGCTCGACGGCGGCGCGCACGGTGTGCTTGGTCGCGGCCGGGTAAACCTCGAAGGTGTATTGGCCGTAGTTGGCGGAGAGCTTGTTCGACTTCTCCGTCAGGCGGACGTTCTTGATGATGGTGTCGGCTTTGATCATGACTGACCTCCGTTGGCGCGGCTAATGATTTTCTCGAGGGCCTTGCTGGAAACGACGATCTTCGTGTAGGTGCAGAGATCGAGCGTGTTGAGCTTGGCGGCTTCCTGCAGCGTGACGCGCTCCAGGTTGCGCGAGGCGCGGGTGGCCTCGGTGGTGAACGGATCGTCGACCACGAGGACGCGGCCGATCGGGGCGACGCGCGAGATGACCTGGTTCATGACCTTGGTCTTTGTCGCGGCGGGCGAGAACGCCTCGATGACGGTGATGTCGCCGGCGACGGCGCGGTCAAAGAGGGCGCGGCTGAACGCGAGGTCCTTCACCTTGCCGTTGATTTTCTTCGAGTAGTCGCGGGGCTTCGGGCCGAACACGACGCCTCCGCCGACCCAGATGGGGGAACGGATGGAGCCGGCGCGGGCGCGGCCGGTGCCCTTTTGGTTCCACGGCTTCTTGCCGCCGCCGCGGACTTCGCCGCGGGTCTTGGTGGAGTGCGTGCCGAGGCGGGCGTTGGCGTTGTGGGCCACGACGACTTCTTTGACAGCCTGGAGCCCGCGGGTGCCTTCGAAAGTGGGGACGTTGAAGTCGGCCTCGTGGCTCGTCGTGGCGTCGGAACTGAAAACGGTGAGTTTCATGTGGTGCAGTCTCCTCAGGCTTTCTTCGCCTTCTTGGCGGAGCGGATGATGACGTCGTCGCCGTTGGCGCCGGGGATCGCGCCCTTCACGAGGATGAGATTCTTGTCGGCGATGATCTTGACGACGCGGAGGTTTTGGACCGTGCGCCAGTCGGAGCCCATGTGGCCGGGCATGCGCTGGTTTTTCCAGACGCGGCCGGGAGTCTGGCGCATGCCGACCGAGCCGATGCGGCGGTGGAACATCGAGCCGTGCGCGGCGGGACCGCCGGCGACGCGGAAGCGTTTCACGACGCCCTGGAAGCCCTTGCCTTTGGTGACGCCGAGGACGTCGACCGTCTGGCCTTCGGTGAAGGCGGCGACGGTGAGGACGTCGCCGACTTTGACGTCGGCGGCGCCGGTGAGGCGGACTTCGCTGAGCACGCGGGGCGTGGTCTCGAGGCCCGCCTTTTTGGCGTGGTTCGTTTCGGGCTTCGAGGCGTTTTTCGGCTTCTGGGCGCCGAAGCCGAGCTGCACGGCGTGGTAGCCGTCCGTCTCGACTGATTTGATCTGGACGACCGGGCAGGGGCCGGCTTCCACGACGGTGACGGGGATCAGGACGTTTTTGGCGTCGTAAACCTGCGTCATGCCGATTTTTTTTCCGAGGAGTGTTGCGATCATGGGCTAAGTGGTAGGTGGAGCCGGGCTCCGTTTGTTTAGACCTACTTTAGCAAGGCCGGGCGTGAGCCGCGGCTGGCTAAGCTGGTTATGGGTGAGGGTTAGACGTTGATGGTGATGTCGACGCCGGAGGGGAGATTGAGTTTCTTGAGCTCGTCGACCGTCTGGGCGGTCGGCTCGAGGATGTCGATGAGCCGCTTGTGGGTGCGGGACTCGAACTGCTCCATGGATTTCTTGTCGCCGTGCGGGGAGCGGTTGACCGAGAGTTTCTCGATGCGGGTGGGCAGCGGGATCGGTCCCGAGACGCGGGCGCCGGAGCGCTTGGCGGTTTCGACGATTTCGACGGCGGACTGGTCGATGACGCGATAGTCGTAGCCCTGGAGTTTGATGCGAATGCGTTGGCCTTTCATGGCGGGATAAAGAACGAGGGTTAAGTGCGGGCGGGAGCCTTCGTCGAGGTCTCGACGATTTTGGCGAGAAGCGAATTCGGGACCTGCTCGAAGTGCGACGGCGAGATGGCGGCGCTGGCGCGGCCCTTCGAGAGCGAGCGAATGTCGGTGATGTAGCCGAAGAGCATCTCCAGCGGCACCGTCGCGGTGATGATGCAGGCGCCGGACTTGTTCTCCATGCCTGCGATCTGGCCGCGGCGACGGTTGATGTCGCCGATGAGGTCGCCCTGGTATTCCTCGGGCGTGGTGACTTCGACGCCCATGATGGGCTCGAGGAGAATCGGGTTGGCCTTCTTCATCGCGTCCTTGAACGCGAAGATGCCGGCCATTTTGAAGGCCATCTCGGACGAATCGACTTCGTGGAAGGAGCCGTCGGTGATGCGGACGATGACATCGACCACCGGGTAGCCGGCGACGACGCCGTTGTTGCAGCCTTCCATGATGCCCTCGGTCGAGGGCTTGATGAATTCTTTCGGGATGGAGCCGCCGACCGTTTCGTTGATGACCTCGATGCCCTTCCCCTTGACGTTCGGCTCGAGCTTGATGCAGACGTGGCCGTATTGGCCCTTGCCGCCCGACTGGCGGATGAACTTCCCCTCGCCTTCGGCGGCCTTGTTGATGGTCTCGCGGTAGGCGATCTGGGGCTTGCCGGCGGTCGCCTCGACCTTGAACTCGCGCTTCATCCGGTCGCGGATGATGTCGAGGTGCAGTTCGCCCATGCCGGCGAGAATCGTCTGGCCGGTGTCGGTGTCGGTCTTGACGCGGAGCGTCGGATCCTCGGCCACGAGGCGCTGGAGCGCGGTGCCCATTTTTTCCTGGTCGGCCTTGGAGTTCGGCTCGATCGACATCGAGATTACGGGCTCGGGGAACGACGGCGGTTCGAGCCGGATGTCGAAGTCTTCGTCGCACAGGGTGTCGCCGGTGATGACGTCCTTGACGCCGACGAGGGCGCAGATGTCGCCCGCGTAGGCGATGTCGATTTCCTCGCGGTCCATCGCGCGCATGAGCACGAGACGGGAGACGCGCTCGGAGCGGCGGGTGCGGGGATTATACATCGACATGCCGCGTTTGACGCAGCCGGTGTAGACGCGGAAGAAAACGATGCGGCCGACGAACGGGTCGTTCCACAGTTTGAACGCGAGTCCGGCCAGCTTCGCGCGATCATCGACGACGGCCTCGACCGGCTTGGCGTCGCCGTCCTGCCCCAGCATCGGCGGCACGTCGATCGGGTTCGGGAGATAGTTGACGACGCAATCGAGCAGCCGCTGCACGCCTTTTTTCTTGAACGCCGAGCCCGGGAACACTCCGGTAAACTGGAGCGAGATGGTCGCCTTGCGGACGCCGAGGGTGAGCTCGTCGACGGTGATTTCTTCGCCGCCGAGATATTTCTCGGCGATCACGTCGTCGAAATCGGACACGGCCTCGATCAGCTTGGTGCGGTATTCCTCCGCCTGCGCTTTCATCGCTTCCGGGATCGGGATCGTCACCGGCTTCATGCCGAGCGGATCGGCCGGGTTTTCCTCGAAGGAGTAGGCGACGTTCTGCACGAGATCGACGAGGCCGGTGAAATTCTCCTCGGCCCCGATCGGCAGGTAGATGGCGTGGGCGTTCGCCTTCAGCTTCATCCGGATGTCGTCGATGCAGCGGAAGAAATTCGCGCCGACCCGGTCCATTTTGTTGATGAAAGCGATGCGCGGCACCTTGTATTTGTTCGCCTGGCGCCAGACGGTCTCGGACTGCGGCTGCACGCCGGCGACGGCGTCGAACACGGCGACGGCGCCGTCGAGCACGCGGAGGGAGCGCTCGACTTCGGCGGTGAAGTCCACGTGGCCGGGGGTGTCGATGATATTGATGCGCTGCTTGATTCCCTTCCAGGGGCCCCACGAGGCATTCCAGGCGCAGGCGATGGCGGCGGCGGTGATGGTGATGCCGCGCTCGCGCTCCTGCTCCATCCAGTCGGTCACCGTGGTGCCTTCGTGGACTTCGCCCATCTTGTGGACGGCGCCGGAGTAGAAAAGGATGCGCTCGGTCGTCGTGGTTTTGCCCGCATCGATGTGCGCGGCGATGCCGATGTTGCGCGTCCACTCGAGCGGGAACGGGCGGTCCTTGGCGTTGACGGGCGAGATCTTCGCCTTGTCGGTGACGACGGTAATTTTGGGAGTGGTCGCGGAAGACATGCTCGGGAGAGTCCTTACCAGCGGAGATGGGCGAAGGCGCGGTTGGCCTGGGCCATCTTGTGCATTTCTTCCTTCTTCTTCACCACCGAGCCCGTGTTGTTGTAGGCGTCGATGATCTCGGCGGCGATGGCTTCGCGCATCGGGGTGCCCTTGCGGCCGCCCGCGGCGTTGACGATCCAGCGGAGCGCGAGTGATTCCTGGCGCTCAAAAGAAATTTCAACCGGCACCTGGTAGGTGGCGCCACCGACGCGGCGGCTCTTCACCTCGAGTTTCGGGCGGGCGTTTTCCATCGCGCCCATCAGCAGGTCGACCGGGTCGCCCTTCTGGAGCTTCTCGGAGACTTTCTCGAACGCGCCGTAAACGATGCGCTCGGCGAGCGTGCGCTTGCCGCTCTTCATGATGACGTTGATGAGGTGGGTCACCAGCGGGCTGTTATAGCGGACGTCCGGGACGGTGGGGCGGTGAGTGGCTCTGCGGCGGCGTGACATGGCGGCGGGGAAAAAGAACTGCGGTTACGAGGCCTTGGCGGCTTTCGGGCGTTTGACGCCGTATTTGGAACGGGAGCGGCGGCGCTTCTCCACGCCGGTGGCGTCGAGGGTGCCGCGCACGATGTGATAACGGACGCCGGGCAGATCCTTCACACGGCCTCCGCGCACGAGCACGATGGAGTGTTCCTGAAGGTTGTGCCCCTCGTCGGGGATGTAGGAGATGACCTCCATGCCGTTAGTGAGACGAACTTTGGCGACCTTGCGGATGGCCGAATTGGGCTTTTTGGGCGTTCGGGTCATGACCTGCACACAGACGCCGCGGCGGAAGGGGTTACCCTCGAGGGCGGGAGCCTTGGACTTCGCACGGATCTTGCGGCGGCCCTTTCTCACGAGCTGGTTGATGGTTGGCATGTGGTTGGATGAAGGTGTTGGGAAAGTGGAAAAGGCGCGGAACCTACCGGAGACGAATCTACCGGCAAGCACTTTTTCGCGCTTTATGTGGAAACACGAAGTTCGAGAGGAAAATCGCCCGAAATCGTGGCGTCAGGTGCACCGGCAGTTTGGCTGCCGACGCTGTGATTTGACGAAAAGGACGGTTAGAAAAGCAGGTCGCGACATAGCAGTTCAAGTGCTAAATCAAAAAAAGTGCGGAAAAGTTGTTCACATCCGGGCGCGGTGCGAGAGGTCGGCGATTGCTGACCGACTTCCGGCGGGCCAAGTTCCACGAACCGCGCCGCGAGTGCTCGAGCAAACTGAGATCGGCTCGGCGGCCGCTGCGTTCTCCGGGAGCCAGGCTGGCCGAAGGGGCAGGCGAATTCCATCGCTGTGCGAACTTCTGGCGGACGGCACTCCCCTCCTCCGCCGTCGTCGCGTCGCCTCGATGGAACCAAAGAAAACGCCCGGCCTTTTGGGCCGGGCGAAAAGCGCTGGGAGCAAAGCTCTACCAGCATCTTTTTGGCGGGAGGCCCATCAGGTTTCTCTTTTTGGACGGAAAAACAAGGTAATTTTTTGCTCGGCGCCGAGGACGCGGGGCAAGAAAAAGCCGCGGACTTCCGTCCGCGGCTTGGAAATCTTGCCGGGCTGGCCGGCGTGCTCAGCTCGCTTCGGCGGTGGCTTTCGGGGCTTCGTCCATCGGGATCTCGCCGCCGAGCGGCAGCGTGACCTTGAGCTTCTTGTAGAGCGGCAGGCCCGTGCCCGCCGGAATCAAGTGGCCCATGATGACGTTTTCCTTGAAGCCCTTCAGGTGGTCGACCTTGCCGAGGGTCGATGCGTCGGTGAGGACGCGGGTCGTCTCCTGGAAGGAGGCGGCGGAGATGAACGACTCGGTCTCGAGCGACGCCTTGGTGATGCCGAGGAGGATCGGCTCGGCTTCGGCCGGCTTGCCGCCGGCGACATCCATGCGCTTGTTCTCGCGCAGGAACGCGGTGCGGTCGATCTGCTCGCCCCAGAACCACTCGGTGTCACCCGGATCGGTGATGCGGACCTTGCGGAGCATCTGGCGGATGATGACCTCGATGTGCTTGTCGTTGATCG
>JACQFT010000154.1 GCA_016199925.1 Opitutia bacterium
CATCCTCCGCGAAGGCGTCACCGAGCCCAGGACCATCGCGACGAGCAGCCCGCGCAGGCAGTTGCAGGTCAAACTGCTTTTTCCGAACGCGACTTTCACCGAGATCCGCGGCAACGTGGACACGCGCCTGAAGAAAATCGCGAGCGGTCTCGCCGATGCGACGATTCTCGCCGCCGCCGGCCTGACGCGCCTTGGTTTCCACAGTTGGCCCGGCCTCGTTTTCCGGCCGCTGAGTTTTACCGCGAGCGTGCCGGCGGTGGGACAGGGGGCCATCGCCATCCAGTGCCGCGCGGAGGACGCCGCGAAATTCGCCGTGGCGCTCGACCCCGCGACCGCCCGCAACGTGAACATCGAGCGCGCGATCCAGGCGCAGGTGGGCGGCGGTTGCCAGATCGCTTTCGCCGCGCACGTCGTCGGCGACACACTGCATTTTTTCCACGAGCAAACCGGCATCCGCACTTTGCCGCTCACACCCGCCGACTTCGACCACCCGACCCAAGCCGCCACCCGCGCGCTCGCCGCCTTCCATTTTCATGTCTGACCCGAAACCGCTTTCCGGCCGCCGCGTCGTCATCACCCGTCCGCGCGAGCAATCGCTCGAATGGCGGCTCAAGTTCGAGTCGCTCGGCGCGACGGTCATCGAGCTGCCGCTCATCCAGGTCAGCAAAGACGTGAACTTGCAGACCCTCGCCGAGGTCTTCCAGGAACTCGGCGGCTACGAGTGGATCATCTTCACGAGCGTGAACGGGGTGCGGTTCTTCTTCGAGGAGTTCACCCGAGTGTTCGACGACATCCGCGCGTTCGGCCTGATGCGCATCGCCGTCGTGGGCGAGGCGACCGCTGCGGCCGTCCGCGAGAAACACCTGCGCGTCGAGCTGCAGCCGAAGAAAGCCAGCGCAGCCGAGCTCGCCCAGCTGCTGATCGAGCGCGAGTCGATGGACAGCGCGAAGGTGCTCGTCGTCACCGGCAACCGGAACCGCGAGGAACTCGTGACGAAACTCGAGGCGGCGCGCGCCATCGTGGACTGCCTGCCGGTTTACAAGACTGAGGAGACCGATCTCGCGACCGACCCGGTCGCCGGCGATTTCCGCTTGCACGGGGCCGACGCGATCCTGTTCGCCAGCCCGTCCGCCGTGCAGTCGTTCTTCGACCAAGCCGCCGCGCTCAAACTCGCGCCGAAAGCGAAACGGCCCATCGCCGGGAGCATCGGCCCGAGCACGACTGCCGCGATGCGGCAGCTCGGCCTGCCGGTGGATTTCGAGGCGCCCGACACAAACCTGGAGGCGCTCGTGCTGGCACTGATCAAGGCAGTGGCCCGCTAATCACGCGAATGCACCCGAATCATCTGGTTTGATTGGCGTCAATTTGCGTGAATTCGCGGGTAACCTCATGAAAGTCCCCTTTCTCGACCTCAGGCTCCAGCACCAGCCGCTCCGCGCCGAAGTCATGGCGGCGCTCGGCGACACCTACGACCACACGCGCTTCTGTCTCGGCCAGGACGTGGACGATTTCGAGCGGGCGTTCAGCGCCGCGTTCGGCTACGCGCGCACGCTCGGCATGAACAGCGGCACCTCGCCGCTGCATGTCGCGTCGATCTGCGGCGGCTTCGGCCCGGGCGACGAGGTCATCACGACCCCGTTCACGTTCGCGTCGAGCTGCTGGGGCATCAGCTATGTCGGCGCGACGCCGGTGTTCGTGGACATCGACCCCGACACCTGGTGCATCAGCCCCGAGGCCATCGCCAAGGCGATCACGCCGAAGACCAAGGGCATCGTCGTGGTGCACATTTTCGGCCAGCCCGCGCGGATGGACGAGATCATGGCCATCGCGAAGGCGCACAAGCTCTTCGTCGTCGAAGATTGCGCGCAGGCGGTCGGCGCGACCTACAAGGGCACGGCGGTCGGCGCCATCGGCGACTGCGGCACGTTCAGCTTTTATCCGACGAAAAATCTCGGCGCCTGCGGCGAAGGCGGGGCGTTCGTCTCGAAGCACCCGGCGGTGATGGACCGCGCGCAACTGCTCCGCGTGCACGGGTCGCCGCGCCGCTACGCGCACGCAGAGGTGGGTTTCAATTTCCGCATGGACGGTTTTCAGGGCGCGATCCTCCGCGTCAAGCTCAAGCACCTCGCCGAGTGGACGGCGCGCCGCCGCGCCATCGCCGCAAAATACCGCACTGGCCTCAAGCTCGCCGGGGTGCAGCTGCCGGTCGTGCCGAGCTACGGCGAGTCGGTGTGGCACCAGTTCACGATGCTCCATCCGCAACGCGACGCCCTGCGCGGGCACCTCGACCGGTGCGGCGTCGGCACCGAGATCATCTATCCCGGCCCGATGCACCGGCAGGAGTGCTACGCCGCGCTCGGCTACGCGGCCGGCAGCATCCCCGTCGCGGAGGCGGCGAGCGCGCGCTGCGTGAGCCTGCCGATGTTCCCCGAGCTGACCGACGAGCAGGTCGCGCACGTGATCGCCAGCGTGAATTCTTTTTAACCACGGATTCCACCGATCCTGGCGGAGTGACCGGATAACCCCGTTCCCATCCGCGAAATCCGTGGCCAAAAAAATGATCGGAGAAATTCAACTCAAAATTTGCGGCATCACCCGCGTGGAGGACGCCGTGGCCGCGGTCGAGATCGGAGCCGACTACCTCGGCTTTATTCTGCACCCGGCGTCGCCGCGGCACGTCACGCCCGCGGCCTACGCGGCGATGGCACCGCTGTTGCCGGCGGCGAAGAAAGTCGGCGTCGTGGTCGCGCCGACGCCCGAGGAACTCGCGCGGGCCGTCGCGCTCGGGTTTGATTTCATCCAACTGCATTTCCCCAACGAGACCTCGTTCTTCGAAGCGGCGACGTGGAGTGACGTCGTGCCGCCGGCGCGTCTCTGGCTGGCGCCGCGGGTGCCGCCCGGCAAGGAGCTCGACCACGCCTTCCTGCCGTTCGCGGATACGTTTCTTGTGGATACCTTTCGTGCCGACAAATTCGGCGGCACGGGTCAGACCGGCGACTGGCCGAAATTCAAGAGCCTGCAAGCCGCCTATCCGCGCAAGACCTGGGTCCTCTCCGGCGGGCTGAGTCCGGAGAACCTCACCGCCGCCCTCGCCGCGACCGGCGCGACAGTGATCGACGTGAACAGCGGCGTGGAGTCCGCGCCGGGCGTGAAGGATCATGCGAAACTCCGGGCGTTGGCCGAAGCGGTGAGATGAAATCGCCGGTGACTCGCGCTGCGCTCTGGTCGCTGCCTGTGCTGGCGCTCCTGTTGGGTTGGGCGTGGACTAACCCACAGGGCAATTTTTGGGGCACGGTCGAGCCGCCCAAGGCGCAGGGCGAAGCGTTTGACGCCACGAAGCTCGCCACCGTCCAAAGGCCCACCGTCGACTTATACGCGGCCGAGAAACTCAACCGTCTCATCCGCGAACCGCAGAATACCGTCTCGAATCTCGCCTACGCGACCGTGGGCCTGGCGCTCTGCTTGGCCGGCCGGCGGCGCGAAACCTACAGCCTCGGTGCGGCGTCCGCGTTTCTGGCGGTCGGCAGCGGCCTCTACCACGCCTCACTCGTGCCGGAGTGGCGGTTGATCGATATTCTGGGGGTCTATGCTGTCCTTTACTGTCTGGTGGTGATGGCGGCGAAAGCCAACTGGCCACGCCTCGCCGCCGGAGCTCTCGGTTGGGCACTCGATGTCGGCGCGTGGGTTCTCGCGGTCACGACCGGGATTTTTCGAAACGATGTCCGGATCGCCGGATTCAAGGTGTTTGATTCCACCTACGTTGTCGTCGCGGCCGTTGCGCTGAGCTGGCTTCTGGTGCTTGGAGTGGCCCGCCGGCAAGCTTCGCCGAAGAAATATCGTCGGGCCGTGGTCGGAGCGGCCTTTTTCAGCGCCGGCTCGTTTGCCGGCGGACTGGGTGATCGCTTTGGCGGCTTCTGGCTGGCGCCCGACGCGTTCGTCCAAGGGCACGCCGTGTGGCATGTGCTTGGGGCTTTCGCGGTGTTGGCCGTTTACGAGGCGCTGGCAGGCTCGGGCCTGTATCGCTCCACGTGCGAGCACTGAAGGGCACCTCGGCGACGGCTCACTGCGCAGGCAGCCCGCATTTTCTTTTCATCTGCGTAACCCGACCGAGGCGATTGCGGATACTCAGGCCCGCCCGAAATGCTTGAGCGGAACCTGTCGGGCGGAGCGGACGTAGAGGACGCGGACGGCGTCGGGGAGCACGCGGCAGGTGATGTGAAACTTGAACCGCTTTAGATAACCGCAACGTATACCCGGGCGATTTCAGGGCATGCGCGCGGAAAGCGGCGGATAGGCGCTTCCCAGTTTTCGTATTCGCCAAGCAAGTCGTGGCCAGGTTTTGCCTTCCTCTCCAAATCCCGGGCGGCGGCGATCAACTCCGCCTCTGCCAAGCGATGGAACGTGACCCCCACCGCAACGCCAGCCGGGCCTTCTTCAAAACCTCAGACGATGGGACGCCCTCGTCTCCCTCGATGTCCATTTGCAAAGCCCGCAGCGAACTGACGGTGGCCAGTTCGATCTGCTCAAGCCGGGAATTGATTTCCGCATTCGCGAGACGGGTGACGGAACCGCTCCGGTGAGCGCGCGTGCGCTTGGGTGTGGAGGCAAGTGTGCTGGGCACGATGGGTTGATAGACCGGATTCCGGTCGGGGCAAGTCAGCTCTCGGCAAAGTCGCGAGCAAGCTCGCTCCCACTGCTCGGAAAGGATCAGAACCCCGGCATCCCGCCCTTGCCCTTCATCTGCTCCATCTGGCGCATGAGCTTCTTGTTGTTGCCGCCTTTCATCATGCGCATGACTTTTTGCATCTGCTCGAATTGTTTGATGAGCTGGTTGACCTCGAGCACTTTCACACCGGCGCCTTTCGCAATGCGCATGCGGCGGTTGCCGTTCAGCACGGCGGGCTTGCGGCGCTCCTGAATCGTCATCGACTGGATGATCGCTTCGGTGCGTTTCATCTGGCTCTCCGCGCCGTCGGGAATCTGCATGCCGCTCATGCCGGGCATCATTCCCATGATCGACTGCATCGAGCCCATTTTCTTCACCTGCTGCATCTGCGCGAGGAAGTCTTCAAGGTTGAAGTCCGCCTTGCGCATCTTCTCGGCCATGCGCTCGGCCTCGCCCTGGTCGAGGTGCTCCTGCGCTTTCTCGACGAGCGACACGACGTCGCCCATGCCGAGGATGCGCGACGCGAGACGGTCGGGATAAAAAATCTCGAAGTCCGCCGTCTTCTCCCCGGTGCCGACGAACTTGATCGGCACGCCGGTGACCGACTTGATCGACAGCGCCGCGCCGCCGCGGGCATCGCCGTCGAGCTTGGTGAGGATGAGGCCGGTGAGCGCGAGCGCGTCGTGGAAGGCCTTGGCGACGTTGACGGCTTCCTGGCCGAGCGCGCCGTCAACGACGAGCAGAACTTCGTCGGGCTGCACGCGCGCGTGGAGGCGTTTCACTTCCTCGATCAGATCGGCGTCGATCTGGAGGCGGCCGGCGGTGTCGAAGAGGATCACGTCGGCGTTCGCGGCGGTGGCGGCGGCGAGGCCCGCGAGCGCGATGGCAGGCACGTCCTTCGAAACGTGGTCGGCGTAGATGCCGAGTTCCTCCTGCTTCGCGAGAATTTCGAGCTGCTCGATGGCGGCGGGGCGATAAACGTCGCAGGCGACGAGGAACGGCCGCGCGCCGCGCTTCTTGAGGAGCTTGCCGAGTTTGGCCGTCGAGGTCGTTTTGCCCGAGCCGTGCAGGCCGACAAGCAGAACTTTCAACGGGCGTTTCGCGGAGAGCTCGGTCGTGCCCTCGCCGAGGAGTTTCACCAGTTCGTCATTGATGATTTTGACGATCTGTTGGCCGGGCGTGACAGTTTTGAGGACCTGCTGGCCGACGCATTGGAGCTGGACGCGGTCGACGAACTCGCGCGCGACCTTGAAATGCACGTCGGCGGCGAGCAGGGCGGCGCGGACCTCTTTGAGGGTGTCCGCCATGTTTTCCTCGGTCAGTTGGCCGACGCCGCGCAGGTTGCGCAGGGCTTGGGAGAGTTTTTCGGTGAGGTTCTCGAACATGGGAGGCGGCAACTTGGGCGGCGCGCCGCGACTTGGCAAGTCGCACCTCGCGCAGGGAACACTTGATTGCGCCCCCGCTTCCTGCACAAGGTGTGGCCGTATGCACACCGCACCGCGCACCGTCGCCATTGTCGGCCGCCCCAATGTGGGCAAAAGCCGCCTGTTCAACCGGCTGGCGCGCAAGCGCATTTCCATCGTCCACGACATGCCCGGGGTCACCCGCGATGTCGTCACGGCGGAGGTCGCCGACGGCGCCTATACGCTGCTCGACACGGGCGGCATCGGGCTGACGGGTAGCGACACGCCGGCCGCGATCACGAAGGCCTCGGAGGAGCAAGTGCAGTTCGCCATCGAGGCGGCCACGGCGATCCTGTTCACGGTCGACGCGCGGGCCGGCGTCACGGCGCTCGACGAGCGGATCGCGAGACTCCTGCGCAAGACCAAGGACAAGGTTGTGCTCGTCGCCAACAAGGCCGACAGCGGCGTCGAGAAAATCGCGGCCATCGAGGAATTCTATCGGCTCGGTTTCGGCGAGCCGCTCTACATTTCGGCCGAGCACGGCAACGGCGAGGCCGAGGTTCGCGACGCGGTGCTCGCCAAACTCGGCCCGCTCCCCGAGGAGACCCAGCACGACAAGGACCGCTTGCACATCTGCTTCGTCGGCCGCCCCAACGTCGGCAAATCCTCGCTGAGCAACCGCCTCCTCAAGAGCGACCGCCTCATCGTCAGCGATGTCCCCGGCACGACGCGCGACGCCGTGGAGTTGAACTTCATCTACACCTCGAAGGAGGGCAAAGAGTGGCCGTTCCGCCTGATCGACACCGCCGGCATCCGCGCCGCGACCAAGCTCTCGTCGTCGGTCGAATATTTTTCCCGCCTCCGCTCGATCGAGGCCATCCAGAATTCCGACGTGATCTACATGGTGCTCGACGCGATGGACGGCGTCGTGTCGCAGGACAAGGCCATCGCGGGCGAGGTTGTCAAGGCGGCCAAGCCCATCGTCATCGTCGTCAACAAGTGGGACAAGGTCCACGCCGCGTTCCGCAAGGGCGAGCTGCAGGCCTACAAGAGCGAGCGCGACTTCCGTGAGAAGTTCGAGGCCGAGCTGCACCGGCGCCTGTTCTTCACGCCCGGGGCGCCCGTGATGTTCGTCTCCGCGCTCACCGGCCACGAGATCGAGCGCATGCTCAAGGCCGCCCGCGCGCTCGACGCGCGCCTCGACACCAAGATCCCCACGGCGAAACTGAACAAGACGCTCATCGCGCTCACCGACCGCACCCCTCCCGCGGCGGTCGGCGGCGTGCGCTTCCGCGCCTACTACGCGACGCAGGTCAGCACGCGGCCGTTTCGCATCAAGATTTTTTGCAACAACGACAAGAACCTCGACGAGTCTTACCGCCGCTATCTCGAGGCGGGCCTCGTGCGCGAGTTCGGTCTCGACGGCTGCCCGATCCATTTCGAGCTCAAGGGCAAGCCGCCGCGCAAGTCGCGCGGCACCGGCACGCGCCGCGATTCCGACACCGTGTTCGAAGACGAGGAGTGATCCGCCGCCATGCTGCGCCTCGTGTTCATGGGCTCGGATGCGATTGCGCGACCCGCGCTCGACTGGCTCGCGGGCGAGGGGAGCGGGGTCGCCCAGGTCGTCGGCGTTTTCACCCAGCCCGACCGGGCCTCCGGCCGCGGCCAGCAAGTGCAGCCCAACGCCATCAAACGCTGGGCGCAGGCGCGCCGCCTCCCGGTTCACCAGCCGGAGAGAATGGACGCCGACGCGCTCGCGCAGCTTGCCGCGCTCAGGCCCGACGTGACGCTCGTCATGGCCTACGGACGTTTGTTGCGCCAGGCGTTCATCGACACCCCGCGCCTCGGCACGCTGAATCTCCACACCTCGCTGCTGCCGAAATACCGCGGCGCCTCGCCGATCCAAACCGCCGTCTCCTGCGGCGAACGCGAGACGGGCGTCACGCTCATGCGCATGGTGCTCGCGCTCGATGCCGGCCCGGTCGGCGATCTCGAACGCGTCTCCGTCGCGCCGCTCGACACGGCGGCCGACGTGGAAGACAAACTCGCGCGCGCCTGCCCGCCGCTGCTCGCCCGCGCGCTGCCGAGACTCGCCGCCGGTTCGCTGAAGTTCACGCCGCAAGATGAGGCGCAGGTGACCTTCTGCCGCCGCCTCGCGAAAGCCGACGGCGGTCTCGACTTCGCCGCGCCCGCCGCCGCGCTCGCCGTGCGCATCAACGGCCTCTTTCCCTGGCCCGGTTGCCAGACCGAACTGAACGGCCAGCCCGTCAAGCTCGGCCTCGCCGACGCGGTCGAGGCCGCCGCCGAGCCCGCCGGCGCATGTAGTCTATTAGACTGCAAACCCGCCGCTGCCGACGGCGTCGAGCCCGACGGAAAGTGTCACGTATTATATGACACTTCCGCGCCGCCCGGCACGGTGGTGGGCACGGACGCGGACGGGTTGCTCGTCGCCACGGGGCGCGGGCTGCTCCGCCTGCGCCGGCTCCAACGGCCGGGCGGCAAAATGCTGCCGGCGGCCGATTTTCTCCGCGGCTTCCCGGTCGCGGCGGGCACGGTGCTGGCTTCGCACCCCATGCCGCCGCTCGCCGGGCCGGAGCCGTTCCCCCGGGCGAAGGGTTGATTTGGGCTTTCGCTTGTTTTTGCCCGCATTCTTCCCAATCTAAGCGGACATGCGCCGCCGACTTTTGCCCGCCGGATTTTTTCTCGCCTCGCTCCTCCTCCTCGCGGTTTCCGCGTCCGCCCAGATCGACCAGACCCGGATGGATTTCGTCAATCTCCGCGAAGATGTCCGCGTGCTGTCCCAGCGGGTCGGCGAGCTGACGCTGTCGGTCGAGCAACTGGCGCGGGACAACCGCGAACTGCAAAACCGGGCGAACCAAAATTACGTCACCGTCGAGCAACTGAACCGCGCCATCGCCGACCTCAACCGCGTGGTGCAGGGCGGGCTGGCCGACCAGAAGCGCGAGGTGCTCGCGCAGGTCGCCGGCCAGATGGAGCGGCTCGCGAAGCAGACTCAGGCCGCCCTCGACGCACTCGCGAAGAACCAGGCCAGCCGGCCGGCGTTGCCGACGGCGTTCACGGAGGATTTCCCGAAGGAGGGCATCAACTACACGGTGCAGGCCGGCGACACGCTCTCCGTCATCGCCCGGAAAACCAGTGCGAAGATGCAGGACATCATCAACGCCAACAAAATCACCGACCCGACGAAGATCCGGGTCGGCCAGACGCTTTTCATCCCGCAGGGAAAATAACCATTGCCACCAGCAAATCACGACTCGGGCGCGGACTCGGCGCACTCATCACCAGCGGCGCCGCGCCGCTCAAGACCGCCACCGCCGCCGCCCTCGCCGCTGCGCCGAAAACCGACGAGCCGGCCGCCGCGCCGGGCAGCCTCAGCGGTTACCGCGAAATCGCCGTCGGCCAGATCGAGCCGAATCCCTACCAGCCGCGCCGGGAGTTCGACGCCGCCCAGCTCAACGATCTGGTGGAGAGCATCCGCGCCGAGGGTCTCTTGCAACCCATCGTGGTCCGCCCCGTCGGCGACAAATTCCAGCTCATCGCCGGCGAACGCCGCTGGCGCGCGTTCCAGCAACTGAAGATCAAGAGCATCGCCGCCCGCGTCATGACGTCGAGCGACGCCTCCTCGGCCGCGCTCGCGCTGATCGAGAACTTGCAGCGCGAGGGACTCAACCCGATCGACGAGGCGCACGGCTACGCCAGCCTCATCCGCGATTTCGACCTCACCCAGTACGCCGCCGCCCAGCGCGTCGGCAAGGTCCGCGCCTCCGTCGCCAACACGCTGCGCCTGCTCGCGCTCGAGACGGAGATCCAGGGCTACCTCAGCAAGGGCCTGCTGAGCGTCGGCCACGCGAAGGTGCTGCTCGGCGTCGAAAATTCCGCCGAGCGCCAGTTGCTCGCACGCCGCACGCTCGAGGAGGGGCTGAGCGTCCGCGCCCTCGAGGAGTTGCTCAAGCGCCACCCCGGCGGCCCGGGAAAACGCCGCCGGATGCCGGCCGCCGAAGCCACCGCCCTCACCGATCTCGAGAAGAAACTGACCTCCCACCTCGGCGCCCGGGTGACGCTCCGGCACTCGCCGCGCCGCGGCCGCATCATCGTCGAGTATCGGGGCAACGACGACCTGCAGCGCGTCCTCGGGCGGATCGGGGTCACGCTCTGACGCTGGTTATGGCGAGCACGAGCACGTCGGACACGGTTCGCGAAACCATCGCCGATGCCCAGGCCATGGGGGCCAAGATGCTGCGGGTGCGGATGCCGTTCGTCGCCGAGCTGCGCAACTATTCGCCGGCGAAGCTCAAGTCCGACCTGATTGCGGGCGCCACGCTGACGCTCGTCTCGATTCCGCAGGCGATCGGCTTCGCGCTCATCCTCGATCTGCCGCCGCAGCCGGTCGTCGTCTCCGTCATCATCGGCGGGTTCGTCGGCGCGCTGTTTTTCTCCTCGCGCCATCACGTCTTCGGCCCGACGAGTTCGATCAGCCTGATCATGGCGGCGACGATTCTGGCCCAGAGCGCGCCGCTGCACATCCCGCCGCTGCGGCTGGCGGTGATGATGGCGTTCCTGATCGGCGCGATCCAGCTCCTCGCCGGACTGTTGAATTTCGGCGAGATCACCAAGTTCATTTCGCGGTCCGTGGTCGTCGCCTACAGCACCGGCATCGGGCTGCTCCTGATCGCGAGCCAGCTCCACAACGTCCTCGGCTTCGACTCGGGCCCGGCCCAGTCCTTCGTCACGAATGTTTTCAAGGCGGCCGTGGCCGGGCTGCACGGCGCGGTGTCCGTCTGGGGCCTCGTCGTCGGCGGGTTGACGCTGGTGTTGTTCTATCTGCTCCGGCGTCTCCGCCCGCACTGGCCCGAGGCCCTGATCGGTCTGGCCCTCATGGCGGGCGCGGCGAAGTTGGTGTCGATCTTCCACCCCGATCTGCCGCTGCGGCTCGTCCGCGACGAGGGGGCACTGGGCCGGGTGCTGCCGGTCTTCGAGGGCTTGCACTGGAACGGGCTCGAGTTCGACGCGCTGCCCGCGCTCTTCACGACGGCGGTCGCGATCTCGATCCTCGGGATGCTCGAGGCCGCGGCGATCACTAAGTCGCTCGCGGCCAAGAGCGGCCAGCACATCGAGCCGAACCAGGAACTCGTCGGCATGGGCGCCGCCAACATCGCGTGCGCGCTCTTCGGCGCGGTGCCCGGCTCGTCGTCGTTCGCGCGCTCGGCGGTGAACTATCAGAGCGGCGCGGCGACGCAGCTCTCGTCGATGCTCAGCAGCGGCATCGTGCTCGCGGTGCTGCTGTTCATCACGCCGGTGTTCAATTACATTCCGGTCGCGGCCCTCGCCGCCCACCTGATCCGCGTCGGCGTGAAGATGATCAACTGGCGCCAGATCCGGGTGTGCTGCCTCTCGACCCGGTCCGACGCGGCCGTCTTCGCCCTCACGCTCACCGCCGCGCTGCTGCTGAAGCTCGATACGGCGATCTATGTCGGCATCGGCGTGGCGCTCGCGCTGTTCCTTCAGAAAACCAGCATGCCGCTCCTCGTCGAATACACCTTCAACGACAGCGGCAACCTGACCGAGCTGACAGACACCGCCAAGCGCCCCAATCCGTTCATCTCGATCATCCACGTCGAAGGAGAACTGTTCTTCGGAGCCGCCGATCTGTTTCAGGAACAGGTGCGGCGGCAGGCGGAGGACCAGAACATCCGCGTCTTCATCCTGCGGATGAAAAACGCCCGCCATCTCGACGCGTCCACCGTCATGGCGCTGGAAAATCTCCACGACTACCTGAAGGGGACCGACCGCTTCCTGCTGATCAGCGGGATCAGCGAGGAAGTGCGCGCGGTGCTCGAACGCAGCGGCCTCATGGCGCAGATCGGCGCCGGCAATGTCTTCCCGGCCGAGACCAATCCGACCGTCAGCACCAAGCGCGCGCTCGAGCGCGCGACCGAGCTGCTCCAGACCAAACAGGCGGAGATCCGCATCTTCTACGACCGTCCGCAAAAGGCCTGACGGCGGGGTCGGAGGCGGCGCGCAGCGGCCTCGTTCCGGCGCGCGAACGGACGCGGCGAGGGCGCCGCCTCGCCTTGCCAGGCCGGTTTTCGCGCCGAAATTCTCCGCCAGAACTTTGGTTGACAAAGCGGAGCGGAGGACGTTGCTTCGCACCCTTTATGAGCCTGCTCATCGGAATTTTAACCTTCGTTCTGATCCTCGTGTCGCTGTTCCTGATCTTGGTCGTGCTGATGCAGCGCGCGAAGTCGGACGGCGGTGTCGGTGCCGCCATGGGCGGCGGTGTGGCCGAGTCGACCTTCGGCGCGGAGACCGGCAACGTGCTCAGCAAATCGACGATCAACGCCGCCGTCGCGTTCTTCGTCATCAGCTTCGCGCTCTATCTGGCGCACATCTACCAGTCCAAGCACCACGAGGCCGCCGACGGCAAGCTGCCCACCATCGTCGCCCCGGCCGCCACCGCCACGCCGGCGGCTCCGCCGGTAACCCTTCCGCCGGGTGACAAGCCGAAGCCCTAACTTCACCTTCAGCCCGGCACCCCACCGGGCTTTGTTTTTGGCGCTGGCGCTGCTGGCCGCCGTGCCCGCCGGCGCCCTGGCGCAGCCGCCGCCCTTCCGCCCGCCGCCCCGCTTCGTGGGCGCTGGCAAGGCCGACCAAGCCGAGGGCCGCGCCGTGCTCGACGCCTTTCGCGGGCAAGGCATCGCCGGCACCTACTGGCTCGCGTTCGAGCTCCGCGTCATGCCGCGCCGGGGCGACGAGCGCACCGTCGCCGGCCAACTGCTCGGCACGCGCAGCGCGGCCGGACCGGTGACGCGGTTGACTTTTCCGGGCCGGGCCGGGGCCGCCGCCGAGCAGCGCTGGCTCATCCGGAGCGGCGCCGCACCCGCGGCGTGGAGCTGGCAGAGCGGCGCCGCCGCGCCTCGCGCGCTGACCGGCGCCGATACCTTCCAGGCCGTCGGCGACACCGACCTGACGCTCTTCGACCTGCAGATGCCGTTTCTCTATTGGCCGGATTTTGTCTACGAGGGCCTGGCGAAGATTCGCGGGCGCCCCGCGCACAGCTTCGTGCTCTATCCGCCCGCGGACTTCGCGGCGCAGCGACCGCAGCTCACCGGGGTGCGCGTGGCCCTCGACACGCAGTTCGGCGCGCTCGTGCAGGCGGAGTTGCTCGGCGCGAACGGCCAGGCGGCCAAGACCATCACGGTCATCGACATGAAAAAAGTCGGCGAGCAGTGGCTCGTCCGCGAGATCGACCTGCGCAACACCGTCACGCGCGACAAGACCCGCTTCATCGTCAAAGCCGCGGCGCTGAACTTGTCGCTGCCGGCCGACGTGTTCGAGGCCGCCGGCTTGCCGCGCGACACGCCCGCCATTCCCGCGGCGGCCGTCGAGCACCTCTGATCCGCCATGCCGAGCGCGACGCCCACCTCCGTCGGTCCGTTCGCGGTCACGATGGACGTTGAGTTCATCGACCGGCTGGGCGACCCCGTGCGCGCCGGCCGGGCCAAATCCGTCAGCGAGATCATCCGCACGGCGCTCGAGCGCTATGACTTCACCGACGTGATGTTTCTCAAGCCGGCGCAGGTGATGATTTCCGTGCGACTGCCCGCGGCAGTCCGCCAAAACCTCAAGAAACTCGCGCGGGCCAAGCGCACCAGCGTCGGGCAGTTGGTGCGGGCCGCCGTCGAGGCGTATCTGCCGCAGCTCGAGGCGGACGCCGGCCCGCCCGCCGCGCCGCCGCCGGCCGTCGGGCCGGCGGTTCCGCCCGCGGTCGTCCTCGCGCCACCGCCGCCGGCCGTCGTGCCGGCGGTCGTCCCCGTGCCGCCGGCACCGCCGGCGAAAACACGGGCCAGAAAATCCTTGGCCAAACCGCGGAGCGTGCCGAAGAATCAGCGGCGGCGGAAGCCGGGCAAGAAATCTCCGGCCCGCAAGAACCGCCGCTGATCTCATGGCACGAATCCTCCTGATCGAAGACGACGGACTCCTCCGGCAGGTCATCGCGACTGCGCTGGCCGGGGAAGGCCACACGGTCCGCCAGGCCGAGGACGGGGTCGAGGGCCTCGCGTGTTTTCGCGCCGGGCACTTCGATCTCGTCATCACCGACCTCATCATGCCGCGGAAGGAGGGGATCGAAACCATCGCCGAATTGCGCCAGGCGAATCCGCACTTGCCGATCCTCGCGATCTCCGGCGCCGCGCAAAACTCCGGCCTTTACCTGACGCTGGCCAGGCAGCTCGGCGCCCGGCGGACGCTGCAAAAACCGTTCGATTTCATCACGCTCACGCGAACGGTGGCGGACCTCCTCGCCGAGGCCGGCGGCAGTCCCGCCCGGTGCTGAGCGCCGCCCGCGCCCGCCGGCCGCGGCTATGACACGCCCGGCCGCGCCCGGCTCCGGCGCGGGCCAGCGAAGGACTTGCCAAGCGGATTCGCGGCCCTTTAGCTGCGCCCACCCATGAGCACACCGCCACCGCTTTCCGTCTGGGCGCAGAACGTTTCGCCGTCGCCGACGCTGGAGATCGACGCCAAGGCCAAGGCCATGCTGGCCGCGGGCGAAGACGTGTGCAGCTTCGCCGCGGGCGAGCCGGATTTCGACACGCCGGAGTTCATCAAGGCCGCCGCCATCGCCGCGCTGCACGCGGGCAAGACCAAGTATGCGCCGACGCCGGGCGTCGAGGCGTTGCGCGTCGCCATCGCCGCCCGCTACGGCGCCGAATACGGCTACGCGGTGAAGCCCAGCCAGGTCGTGGTCAGTCCGGGCGGAAAATTTTCCTGCTTCCTCGGGCTCCAGGCCGTCTGCAATCCCGGCGACGAGGTGCTCGTGCCCGCGCCGTATTGGGTGAGCTATCCCGAGATGGTGAAGCTCTGCGGCGGCCGGCCCGTTTTCGTCGCCGCGGACGATCGCACCGCGTTCAAGCTGACTCCCGCGATGGTCGAGCAGGCGATCACGCCAAAGACGAAGGCCGTCATCTTCAACAACCCCTCGAATCCGACCGGCGCTGTCTATGCCCGCGCGGAGGTCGAGGCGCTCGTCGCCGTCTTTCTGAAGCACAACCTCTACATCCTCTCCGACGAGATGTATGAGCACCTGATCTACGACGGCGGCACGCCGACGTGCGTCGCGGCGCTGAGCGCCGACGCGGCGGCGCACACGATCACGGCGTCCGGCTTTTCCAAAAGCTACGCGATGACCGGCTGGCGGCTCGGCACGCTCGTCGCCCGGCCCGATCTCGCCAAAGCCGCGGGCGAACTGCAGGCGCAGATGGCGTCGAACGCCACGACCTTCGGCCAATACGGCGCCATCGCCGCGCTGACCGAGCGGGAACAGGCGGGCGAATCGCTCCGGGCGATGAAGGTCGCCTTCGACCGCCGCCGCAAACTGATGCACGCCGGCCTCACCGCCATCCCGGGCATGACGTGTGTGCTCGCGGGCGGTGCGTTCTATTTGTTCCCGAACATTGCCCGCTTCGGCCTGCCGTCGGTGGAGTTCGCCGCGCGGCTGCTCGAGACCGAGAAGGTCGCCACGGTGCCCGGCCTCGCGTTCGGCGCCGAGGGTTACCTGCGGCTGAGCTACGCCGCCTCGGACGACACCATCGCGCGCGGCCTGGCCCGGCTCGCGCGCTTCTGCGCTTCGCTGCGGCGGTGACGCGGGCCTCGGCCCGCTGTGCGGGCCTTCACGTTCGCGCAGGCCGGCTGCGTGCGCCGCCATGCCTGCTCGACTTTGTCCTCCTGCTGGCTCCTCCGCCGGAGCTTGCTCCGGCTTGGTTGGGCTCGGAAAGTTCCCGACGAGCGCCCGCGTCCCCGCGGGCTATCCTCGGCGTCTCGCCGAGGAGGTTCGGAGGTGCCGGCGAGACGCCGGCGCCGGCACGCGGGACGCGTGCGCTCCCCGAGCAAATTGAGATCGTGAGTTGAAAGCAGTTTGGTCGAATGCCCCGGAACTTGCTCCGGGGATGTTTACGCGATGGGTTTCCGGGCGGAAGAATTTCGCTCCGCCGCTCCGCTCGGCCGGAGTCGGCTGGGCCGGTTTTCAGAGCCGAGCGTAGGTGAACCGTTCGCGGCCGGCGATGGGGCGTTGCCCGCCTGACGCCGTGCGCCGGCGCCGCGCCAGCAGGCCATCACCCCATAGCGCGCCGGGCCCCGGGCGGGTAGGGTAGTCGCATGACTCATCTGCTCTTCGCGCTGGCGCTCGTCGTCCTCGGGCTGAACCTCCTGCTCGGATTTCCGATCCCCGGCTGGCAAACCTCGCTGCTCGCGCTCGCCGCCGGCGGCTTGATCGCGCTGCAACACATCGGCGCGCGCCGCGACTGGACCTTCCTGTCCGGCTTCCGCCTTTTCGCCGCCTGATCGAGCGCTATTTTCCGCCCGCCCCGCCACTAACTCAACTCCGCTTCCTCATGGCCCACCTCGTCCTCGCTTTCTTCCTCATCGTGCTCGGCTCGAATCTCCTCTTCGGTCTTTCGATTCCGGGCTGGGTCACCGGCGTGCTCGCGCTCGTGGCCGGCGTCTTGTTCCTGCTGGAGCGCTTCGGCGTCCGCGTGAACAAGAAATAGCGGCGCGCGTTTTCCTTCGCTCTCGCTCGGCGACCCGACCAAGCCCCGGGTTGCCCCGGGGCCTTTGCCTGCTCGCGGCGCGACCGGCTTCAGCGGCGGTCGCGGTCGGCGCGGTCCTTTTTCCGGTCGTCTTTGTCGTCGTGGCCGTCGTGTTTTTGTCGCCGGCCTTGCGGTGATCGTCCGGGGCGGACGCTTGGCCGGACGGCCGCTGCCAGTTCTTCGGATAGCGGCGGATGACCGTGTGGTGATGCGGCTCCGGCGAATCGCGAAAATCCATCCGCACGGACGGTGAGGCGAGCAGCACCTGCAGACTGACTCCGCGCGCCTCGGGTTGGCGCACCCAGGCACTGCCGTCGCGACAGACGTATTCTCGCCGCGAGCGGCTGTAGTAAACCTCGTAGCCCGGATAGTAGTCGTAGTCGTCCGCGTAGCCGTAACTGACTTGGGCCGGCGGGTGCGAGCGCGGATGGTGGTCCGTCTCGCCGACGAGGCAACCGGTCAACGCCGTCAGGAGTGCCGCACCGACCACGAGTCCGGTGTAGTCGGCGGGGCGGAAGAGATTCTTGAGCATGGCCCAGCATACGCCGCCGGCCGCGCGTTCGACATGGGGTGATGGCCTGCTCGCGGGCGGACGCCTCCGGCTACCGACCGAAGGCTTGGCGCCAGCCGTCGGCATCAAAGCCGAGCAGTCCGACGGTGCGGCCCAGCAGGAACGGTCGCTTCACCAGCCGGCCGTTGCCGGCGAGGAGCGCGAGCGCGTCGGTCTCGCTCATCCCGGGCAGTTTCGCCGCCAGGCCGAGTGCGCGGTATTCGCGGCCCGAGGTGTTGAACAGGCGGCGGAAATTTCCGTCCTGAAAGGCGAGCATCCGACGCAATTCCGCGACCGACGGCGGAGAGTCGTAGACGGGCCGCTCGAAAAAATCGACGCTGTGCGTGCGCAGCCACTTAACCGCCTCACGGCAGGTGCTGCATTTGGCATAGGCGAAAAGAGTGACCATCTCGGACGACATCGCCGGTGGATACGCGGGCGCGCGCTCGTTGCCAAGCTTTCGGGAAGGCAGGGAGAAATTTTCGGCGCGCCGACCAGAGGGGCGACGGTGCTCCCGGGCCGAGGCGGCGCGGCTCCGGGTTCTCCCAAACAAAGGAACACGGGTCCGCCCGCGGGGGTGTGATTAAATCTGTGCCATCTTCCGGTGAGGCTCGCGCATCGGTGTGACGGGGTAGGGCGAACCCTCCGGGTGAGCCGCGTGAAGCGGCCGCACGGCTCAGCGGGAGGCTTCGCATCTACCCGTGGCAACCGCCCGGTTGTTCGCGGTGCATGGTCACTTGCCGTGCGGTCGTCAGGCACAGATTTATTCACACCCCCGCCACGGCACTGCGGAAGAATCGGGTTCACTCTCCGCGAAAACCCGTCACCTCTCAGGCATAGCTCCGAAGCAAACATCTCCCCGCAAAGCCGGCCTGCACCCGCGCAACCGCCACCGCGCGGGCTACGACTTTGCCGCGCTCGTGCGGGCTTCGCCGGCGCTGGCGCCGTTCGTCGGGCCCAACGCCTACGGCACCACGTCCATCGACTTCGCCCATCCCGCCGCCGTGCTCGCGCTCAACCGGGCCCTGCTCAAGTCCGACTACGGCGTCGCGCACTGGGATCTGCCGCCCGGCTATCTCTGTCCGCCGATTCCCGGCCGCGCCGACTACCTGCACCACCTGGCCGACCTGCTGGCCGAGGACTCCGGTGCCGCGATTCCGCGCGGACCGGCGGTCGCGATTCTCGACCTCGGCGTCGGTGCCAACTGCATTTACCCGCTCCTCGGCGTGCCCGAATACGGCTGGCGTTTCGTCGGCACCGAGTCCGATCCCATCGCGCTCCGCCACGCCCGGCAGATCGTCGCGCGCAACCCGGCGCTCGCCGGTCTGGTCGAGCTGCGCGCGCAAGCCTCTCCGACGAACGTTTTCCGCGGCGTGCTGGCGCCGGGCGAGCAGTTCACCGCCTGCATCTGCAATCCGCCGTTTCACGCTTCGGCGGCGGAGGCCGCCGCGGGCACGCAGCGCAAGCTGCGCAACCTCGGTCACGCGCGCGGGAGGGAGCCGGTGCGCAATTTCGGCGGGCAGCCGGCGGAGCTCTGGTGCCGCGGCGGCGAGGCGGGCTTTGTCCGCCGCATGATCAGCGAGAGCGTTCTGCGGCCGCGCGCCTGCCGCTGGTTCACGACGCTGGTGTCGAAGAGCGAGCACCTGCCCGGGATCGAGCACACACTCGCGCGGCTGCGCGCGACCGGCGTGCGCGTGCTCCCGATGGCGCCGGGCCAAAAGCAAAGCCGCATCGTGGCGTGGACGTTTCGCCCGCGCGATTGAGCGGAGAATACCTCGCTATCGCCGGCGCGGGCTGCGATAAGAACAAAACGCCGGCGGAGAAACGAACATTCCGCCGGCGAGCTCACTCAACCAAGGAACCACCCAACATGGGCGACAGGTCACCGAAATCCGCACAGAAACAGGCATCGCAGAAGCAGTCGAAGAACGACGGCATCAACCAGCAAAAGAACGCTCTCGTCAGGTCGCAGCAGGCGACGAAGGCGAAAGCCGCCGCCGGCAAGAAGCGCTGAACGCTCCACCTCCAACCAACTCACTCCCATGGCCAAGACCCAAAATTCCCAGAAACAGACGAAGAAGCAGGCGCTGAAAACTCCCGCGCAGAAGAAAGCCGACAAGCGCGCGAAGAAGAACCTGCGCTGAACGCCGGCCCTCGGGCCGGTCCGGCGGGCGTCGCGTCGCTCTCGCACCGGTCCGGTGCGCACGGGTCGTGCCGGCCCCCCGGCTGAGTCCGGCCCGCGCGCCCGGATTGACGGGCGCGACGGGCGCGTCAGACCTTCTTCACGAAGCACGCCTTCAGCGCGAGGGGCATGCCTTCGACTTTGCACGCGACTTCGTGGTCGCCTGCCTGCAAGCGGATGCCCTTCGCCTTCGTGCCGGCTTTGAGCACTTGCGCGCCGCTGCCGAGCTTCAGGTCCTTGATCAGAGCAACCGTGTCGCCGTCGGCGAGCACGTTGCCGTTGGCGTCCTTCACGACCCGCGCGGCCTCGGGCGCTTCTTCCTTGGGCCACTCGTGGCCGCAGGTCGCGCATTCCCAATGGTCGGCGTGGCTGAGGACATCTTCGAGCGTGCAGGCAGGATGAGGCATGAGCATGGGTGACGCATGGGGACGGACAAGGCCGACGCGGTCAAGCATTGCAGGGCGCCGCACCGGCAGCCCGGCTCGGCTCGAGTGGAGGGACCGGCTCCGTCCGGTCCGCGCGCCGCGAAAGACGAGCGACGTTCTGTCGGCCGGCAAAAATTCTTCCCGGGTGATGCGACGGCCGCGCGTCAGGCTTTCGCGATGGCTTCGGGCGTGAGCGGGAGGCGGCGCAGGCGTTTGCCGGTGGCGGCAAACAGCGCGTTGGCCACGGCCGGCCCGATGAGCGCGGTGGCTGGCTCGCCGATGCCGCCGGGTTTCTCCGTGCTCGGCACGAGCGTGATGTCGATCAGCGGCGCCTCGTTGATGCGCACGACCGGGTAGTCGTGAAAATTACTCTGCTGCACGCGGCCGTTCGCGAGCGTGATCTCGCCGAAGAGCACGGCACTCAAACCGAATACGATGCTGGAGCGGACCTGCGCCTCGACGGTGTCGGGGTTGATCATGCGGCCGAGATCGGCGGCAACCACGACGCGATGCACCGTGATGACGCCCTTCGCGACAGAGATCTCCGCCACCTGCGCCATCGCGGTGTCGTAACCTTCCATGAGCGCGAGGCCGCGCGTGCGCCCGGCCGCGGGCGGCTGGCCCCAACCGGCGTTTTCCGCCGCGAGCTTCAGCACCGCCGCGAGCCGCGGCTGCTCATTAAGCAAAGCCAACCGATAGGCCATCGGATCCTGTCCGGCGGCGGCGGCGAGTTCGTCCATGAAACTTTCGTTGGCGAACGCGTTCAGTGCATGGCTGACCGAGCGCCAGTAGCCGACGCGCAGGCCGGTGTCGTGGATCACGAGGTCGTGCGTGGCGTTCGGAACCGCGTAGGGCGCCACGGCCGCCTCGACCATGAACGCGTCGAGCGTGTCCTTCGGCAGCCCGAACGCGCGCTGGGTGATGGATTGAGAGGTAAGCTGAAACGACAGCGCAACGGGTTTGCCGCTCGCATCCAGCCCGGCGGCGAGCCGGTGCAGCGCCATCGGACGATAGAAGTCGTGCGTCATGTCGTCCTCGCGCGTCCACACCAGCTTGACCGGTTTGCCGACCGCGTGGGAAATCTGCGCGGCCTGGATGATGAAATCCACGTCGAGCCGGCGCCCGAAGCCGCCGCCGAGAAACGTCGTTTCCACCGTGACATCTTCCGGCTTGAGCCCGAGCGCTGCGGCGACGGCGCCCTGCGCGCCGGTCTGAAACTGGGTGGAGCCGATCAGCCGGCATTTGCCGCCGCGAGCGTCGGCGGTGAAGTTCATCGGTTCGAGCGGAGCGTGGGCGAGGTAGGGCGAGACGTATTCCGCGCGGACCGTTTTCGCCGCGCTCGCCAGCGCAGCCGCGGCATCGCCGGTTTTCTTGATGCTGATGATCTTTGCCGTGGCGGCGGCGGCGCGCACGCCCGCGAGCATCGACTCCGTGCTCAGGCTCGCGCCGGGACCTTCGTCCCATTGCACCGAGAGGGCCTCGCGCGCTTGGCGGGCGCGCCAATAACTGTCGGCCACGACGGCGACTCCGTCGGGGATTTGCACGACGTCGAGCACGCCGGGCATCGTGCGCGCCTTGGTGGCGTCGAAGCTCACGACCTTGCCGCCGATGACGGGACATTGCTCGAGCGACGCGTAAACCATCCCGGGCAGCTTCACGTCGAGGCCGAATTGGGCGGTGCCGTTGACTTTCGCGGGAGTGTCGAGCCGCTTCGTCGGTTTGCCGACGATGGTGAAATCCTTCGGGTCCTTCAGCGCGACTTCCTGCGGCACCGGGAGCCTGGCGGCGGCTTCGGCGAGTTCGCCGTAGGTCGCGTGCTGACCGGCGGGACCGTGCACGCCGCCGTGCTCGGCGCGGCATTGGTTCGCCTCGACGCCCCAGCGCGCGGCGGCCGCGGCCACAAGCATCAGGCGCACTTGCGCGCCGGCGACGCGGAGTTTTTCCCAGCCCTCGCGGACGGAGGTCGAGCCGCCCGTGATCTGGGCGCCGAGGAAATCGTTGGCGTAAACCGGCGCCGCAGGCGCCATCTCGACGCGGATCGCACCGAGTTCGACGTTCAGTTCCTCCGCGAGCAGCATCGGGAGCGACGTGAAGACGCCCTGGCCCATCTCCGAGCGGGCGCAGAGCAGCGTGACGGTGTTGTCCTCGCCGATGTGCACCCAGGCATTGGGCGCGTGGACGGCGCCGGCCGCGGGCGCGGCGCCGAACGCCTTGGGCACGTGAAAAGCGAAGAGCAGGCCGCCGCCGGCGAGAGCGGAGGTTTTGAGAAAGTCGCGACGGGAAAGATTCATGGTGGCCTCCGTTAGGATTTTTTCGGCAGGTGGGCCGCCGCGGTTTTGATGGAAGCCCGGATGCGGTCGTAGGTGCCGCAACGGCAGATGTTGCCGACCATGGCCGTGTCGATGTCGGCGTCGGTCGGGTGCGGGTGGGTCGCGAGCAGCGCGGCGGCGCTCATGAGCTGGCCGGACTGGCAGTAACCGCACTGCGGCACGTCGTGCGCGATCCACGCCTGTTGGAGCGGGTGCGAGTTGTCTTTCGAGAGCGACTCGATGGTCGCGACGCTGCGGCCGGCGACGGTGCCGACCGGCGTCTGGCACGAGCGGACGGCCTCGCCGTCGAGATGCACCGTGCAGGCACCGCACTGGCCGATGCCACAGCCGAACTTCGTGCCGGTGAGGCCGAGTTCATCGCGGATGACCCAGAGCAGGGGCGTGTCGGCTTCGGCGTGTGCGGTGGCGGCGACGCCGTTGAGTTGAAACGTGGTCGGCATGGTGACTTCGGGGGTTGGGGCCGGAGCGGAGGGCGCGGGGTGGCGCAATCCGGCGAGTTGCGTGGTCAACTACTGCCGTGAGCACACCGGAGGCTCAAGCGCATTTCCGCCCGCGCACATTCTCGTTGTATCGTCCGCGCGGAGGGCAACGATGCCCGGACTGATGAAGCGAACCTTTCCTCTCCACGTCCCCGGCAAGCACGACGACCGCGTGCGCGACAAAATCCGCCACGAGGTCAACAAGCACGTGCGCAAGCAGACCGGGAAGCCGCTGCCGAAGGGATTCGGTTCATGGGAGTTCACCTGCCGGGTCGGCGCCAGTGCCGCCACCGCCGAGGCGCGCACGGTGAAAGAAGTTGCCGCCGCCATCGACGCCGTCGCGCTCACGGGCGCGGCCGGAGTTTACGTCGAGATCGCGGCTTCTCCCGTCGTGCGCAGGCCGCCGGTCGCTGCGCCGAGCGCCGCGGGCTCCCCCGGGACGCCCGCCGCGCCGAGTCCCGAAGGCTGATGCGGCCGGCTACTTGTTGTTGAGTCTCGCGCGACATACCGCCGTCCTCTTTTTCTCGGGGAGCGCCCGCGTCTCGCGAGCTATCCTCGGCGTCCCGCCGAGGATTCCCAGAGGAGCCGGCAGGACGCCAGCTCCAAAGCGTTCAACTGGCCGGCAGAATGCGTTCCCCGGAAACAGAACCAACGCCGTCAGGCTAAAGCGCGAACCTCACTGGGCTTTCCGGTAGTGGTCGGCGACGTGATAGCCGCGCGCCACCAGCCCGAAGACCGCCGCCGCAGCAAACGCGAAGCCCGCAAAGAAAAACATCTGGAACGCCGTCACGCCGAAGCCCGTCGAGGCGATGAAGTTTGTCACGGTGGCATTCTTCACGCTGGCGTTGACGACGAGCACCCAGAGGTTGCCGACCGTCACGGCGAGCAGCCAGAAACTCATGAGCGCGCCCTTCATCGATTGCGGCGCCTGGCTGTAGGCAAACTCAAGTCCGGTCGCCGACACGAGCACCTCGCCGAGCGTAAGGAGCGCGTAGGGCAGCACCTGCCACGCGATGGAGAACACGTGCCCGCCGTCGAGCACGAGCTGCATCGCGCCGACCGCGATCCACGACAGTCCGGAGAAGGCGATGCCCGTCGTCATCCGCCGCAGCGCGGTCATTTCGTAGCCGAGTTTCCTCAGCGCCGGGAAAAGCACGAGGTTGTTGAACGGGATGAGCAGCATCACGAGCGCGGGATTGAGCGCCTGCATCTGCGAGGACTGGAACCAACTGGGTTTCGTCATGGCGTCGGCCTGCAACACCCAGGTCGAGGCCTTCTGGTCGAAGAGCGACCAGAACGGCGTCACGAGGGCAAAGAGCACGAGCACGCGCAGCACGCCGCGCACGCCCTCGACCGCTTCGGCCGGATGTTTGCCGCGCGCACCTTCGAGTTGCAGTTGCACGCCGATGCCGCCGAAGGTGATGAGCGCAACCAGCGCCGCACAGAAGGAAATCACAAAGCCGAAAGTCGGCATGAGAAAGAAAGAACCGACCGCCAGTGCTACGCCGACGGCGCCGAAAACCATTCCGGGGCGTCCCGAGGAAATCGCGGTGCGCGAGACGTTGAGAAACGAATCGGGATTCGGCGGCGAAGGCGGCACCATCACGTAGCGTGTGCGCCCGATCCACAGGATCACCGTCGAAACGAACATCAACGCTCCCGGAATGCCGAACGCGACGGCCGGCCCGAGCTGCTTGAGGAAAATCGGCATCAGCAGCGACGCGAAGAACGAGCCGAAATTGATGATCCAGTAGAACGCATCGAACACCACTTTCGCCCGGTGCTTGTTGGTTTGGTCGAATTGGTCGCCGACGAACGACGACACACACGGTTTGATGCCGCCCGAGCCCAGGGCGATCAGCCCGAGGCCGATGTAGAAGCCCGTGCGGTTGTCCACGAAGAGGGCGAGGCAGAGTTGGCCAAGGCAGTAAACGAGGCTCAGCCAGAAGATGACGTTGTATTTCCCGAAAAACCGATCGGCCAGCCAGCCGCCGAGCAGCGGGAAGAAATAGACGCCGATCACGAACGTGTGGAAGACCTCCTTCGCGCCGCTCGCCCGGTCCGCTTCCGGCAAGTGCATCAGCAGCGTCGAGACGAGAAACACCGTCAGGATGTTTCGCATGCCGTAGAAACTGAAGCGCTCGCAACCCTCGTTGCCGATGATGAAGGGAATCTGCTTCGGGATGGGGGTCTTCGGGTCGGGCGTTTGCTCCGCGCCGTTCGCAACGTTGGGGCTCATAGAGGTAACTGGCCGTTCACGCTGCCGGCCCGGCGCGAAAGAGCAAGAGACGACTCGGCGTGCCGCGAACCGCTGCGCCTTTCGCGTTGCCGCGGAGCGCGACCGCCGCATCGTCAGCGGGCATGAAACTACGCTCCTGTCTGCTGGCAGTTCTCGTCGCAACGGGAGGAGCGCTCCAGGCGAAGGCGGCGGAGACCGGCCTCGCCCCGATCAAGGCGGAGATCGCCAAGAATCACGACCGCGCGGTCCGGCGCCTGCAGGAGTGGATCCGCCACCCGTCGATCGCGGCGGAGAATCTCAACTTTCCCGGCGGCGCGGATTATCTGATCACACTCCTGAAGGAGGTGGGCTTCCAGCGCGCCGAGCGCATCGACACCGACGGCAAGCCGGGCGTCTTCGCCACGCTCGACGCCGGCGCGCCGAAGACGGTTGGCGTTTACTTCATGTATGACGTCAAGCAGTTCGACCCGAAGGAGTGGTCGTCGCCGCCGCTCGCCGCCGACCTCGTCGACCGCCCCGGCGTGGGCAAGGTCGTCGTGGGCCGCGGTGCGGTGAACCAGAAGGGTCCCGAGTCTGCGTTTCTCGCCGCGCTCGATGCGTTCCGCACCTCCGGGACAAAGCTCCCCGTCAACCTCGTGCTCGTCGCCGAGGGCGAAGAGGAAATCGCGTCGCCCCACGTCGGCCAGATCGTGCACCGGCCCGAGGTGCAGGCCGCGCTCGCCAGGTGCCTCGGCGTCTTCCTCCCGCACGCGACGCAGACGCTCGACGGCTCCGTGACGGTGAACTTGGGCGCCAAAGGCATCATTGAGGTCGAACTCACGGCCGACGCGCTCACCTGGGGCCGCGGCCCGATGCGCGACACGCACTCTTCGTTCAAGGCGATGGTCGACAGCCCCGTGTGGCGTCTCGTGCAGGCGCTCAGCACACTCGTCACGCCCGACGGCAACACGCCCGCGATCGACGGTTACATGGCCAACGTCCCGCCGCTCTCCGCCGAGGACAAAGCGATGATCGCCTCCGCGGCGAAGCGGCTCACCGAGATGCAATACAAGGTCGCCTCCGGCGCCGTGAAGTGGATCGACGATCTGCCGTTTCTCGCCGCGCTCGAGCGCCTCGAGGCGATGCCGACCGTCAACATCGAGGGCATCTCCGGCGGCTACACCGGCCCCGGCGGCAAGACCGTGCTCCCGCGCAAGGCCGCGGCGAAACTCGATCTGCGCCTCGTGCCCGGCCAGAAAGCCGCCGAAGCGCTCGCGCTCCTGAAAGCGCACCTCGCCCGACGCGGCTACGGCGACATCGCCGTGAACCTGACGGGCGGCTACGACCCGACGCGCACTTCGGCCGACGCGCCGCTGATCCAGGCGCAGATTTCCGTGCTGAAGCGCATCGGGATCGACCCGGTGCTCTGGCCGTGGCTCGCGGGCTCGTATCCCGGCTACGTCTTCACCGAGGCGCCGCTGCAGCTCGCGGCCGGGCACTTCGGTCTCGGCTACGGCTCGGGGGCGCACGCGCCCAACGAATTTTTCGTCATCGAGTCCGCCAATCCCAAAGTCCAGGGCTTCGACGGCGCCGCGTTGTCCTACGCCGAATACCTCTACGAACTCGCGAAGTGACGCTCTCGCCAACCTCAAATCACAGCTCCGATGAACTACCCCGACAACGTCGTCACCCTCCACCCGTATTTCAAAGTCCACGCCGGCCGTCTCGCCGAGTTCAAGGCGGCGTTCCCGAAGTTCATTGAACGCACGAAAGCGGAGGACGGAGTTCTCTTCTACGAGTTCACGGTCAACGGCGACGAAGTCTTCTGCCGTGAAGGCTAGAGCGGAGCTGCGAGCGCGATGGCGCATCTCGCGAACGTCGGCGACTTGTTGGCCGAGGGCCTGAAGATCGCCGATCTTGTGCGGCTCGAAATCCACGGGCCGGCCGCCGAACTCGACCAGATGCGCGATCCGCTGGCGGCCTACCACCCCGCATGGTTCGTCCGCGAGGCCGCGTTGCGGCGTTGAAAAGGGTTACCCCGCCGGGTTTTTCGTCGGGCGGACGGGCTCGACCGTGTAGGCCGTGCTGACGATCGCCCAGCCGTCATCGAGTTTCATTCGCGGTGGGTCCGATATGCCGGAGCTTGCCCGCCGCGACGGGCGAGCTCCGGCTTGGATTGAGTGGAGGGACCGGCTCCGTCCGGTCCACGGATCGCGAAAAGACGGACGACACGGAGGTCGTCCCTCCCCGGCGAAGCAATGGTTGGGCGTTGCCTGGGGATTGGTCGTATGCCCCGGAGTTTGCTCCGGGGATGTTTACCAATGAGAACTCATCAAAGCCGTTATGGCTGCGAGGGCGCGCAGGAGCAGAGACTATCTTGCCAGGCAGTTGTCGGGGAAAGCCGGCTCTTTGCGCAGCCACCGGACGCGGCAGAGACTGTTCGTCAAGGCTTCGTGCAGCGCGGAGCCGAAGTCGTAGGCGCGGTCGTCGTAGCCGGCGGCTTCGATGGCCTCGTCCATCCCGAGCATCACGGCGAACATCCGCGCGCGCAGCGTCGGGAGGTAGTCGGGACTCGGGTCAACATCGGGATTCGCCACGTGGGCGGCGCAGATCTCTTTGTTCGTCGAGTGGTGCGCGCGGCAAATCTCCGGCCGCCCTTCGTAGATCGTGCAACTGCCGGCGTGCAGCAACGCGCACGGTTGCATCAAGCGGTCGCGGTCACGTTCGCTCAACCCCGTGACGCTCCTGCGGCGGAACGCCGTGCGCTCGATCACTCCGGCGAGTTCCTCGGGCGGGAAATGCAGTTGGATGTGCTCGGCGGAAAAGAAAACTTCATGCGCCTGCACGTCGACGGGCACGCTGCAGCAGACGCCGCAGCCGGCGCGGCAGGCGATCTGCGCACGGACTTTCGCGGGTGTCCCGGCCAGGGCGCGGTCGATTTCGTCGAGCCCCCAGCGCAACGTCTTGAACATCGTCGCCGGTTCGCCCGTGACCGCGCGCAGCCGACGCTCCATGCCTTGCACGGTTTGGCCGTAGAGCTGCTGGCGTTGTTTTTCGAGGGCGGGGGAGAACATGGAGCGGAGGGCATCGCGACATGTCCGCCGGCAGATCGCCACTAAAAATCATCCGGCAACAACCACTGGTCGGCGGAGGGCGAAGGTTTCGAGCGCGACGCGCTTCCGTCGTTTTGCGCTGGCCTTCGTGGCGCAGTGCTTCGTCAATTCGGCGTCCGGGAAACAGCCGGGAGAGTGGCGCGAACAAAACGATGGCCCTAAAAATCAAATGGAACGATGACCGCGTGCGCGGAGCGACCACGGCCATCCTGCTCATTGGCCGGGAGAGACTGCACCGCGGCGAGACGACTGACTTGATCCAGGCTTCCTTGGCCGACTACCGCGCAGATCCGGAACGCTACAAGAAGAGCAAGGCCGCCTGGGCGGACGCAAAGGAACTGGGGCCGCTGACGAATCCCCGGCACGTAGCGTATTTTCGAAACTTGCTTTCGGCCGTCGCGCGGCTCGCTGAGAAGATGACGCAGGCGAAACGGCAGTTTAACAGCCTGCGCGAACTCGACAACTATCTCGTCGCCAGTCTCGGGAACGTGCGCTGAGTGCCGGCGCACTCGGCGCGATCCTCCGCCAGCAAGGAAAGCGGCCATCGCCCGAAGGCGTGAATTGTCCAAGGGAGGATGTCTGTGCGAGGCATTGATCGCCACCCGCCAAGACCCTCAGCCGGCTTCTCCGGACACATGCGCGCGGGCGGCGGCCAACGCCATCTCCAGGGCGGCCGGGCGCGACGCCCCGCGGAATTCCGCCGCGATATGCGCCGCCATGAAAGTATCCCCGGCTCCGGTGACGCGTTGCAGTGCCACGGCGGGCGGACGCGCCTGCAAGAGTTCCGCTCCGGACTGGCCGTCGCAGCACTCGCGACTCCCGTCGGTGACCAGCACGCGCGATGCGCCCGCGGCGAGCAATGCCGCCGCGGCCTCAGCCGCGGTGGAAAAGTGTTTTCCGGCGAGCACGCCGGCTTCCTCCAGGTTGACGTAGTGCGTCGCGCGCGGGTGGGCGAGCAGCGGGCGCAGGCGAACCGCTTTGCCCGGGCTGGCCGGAGCCACGCGCAGATCGGCCGCCACAAAAAGCGGTGAGCGCGCGAGATCAGCCAGCAGCGCGGCGGTGAGGTTGCCATCCAGCGCGATCAAGCCGCGCCACGGTTCACCGGGCCGCCCGAGGCGACCATCCGCCAGCGGGGCGAGAATCCGGTCGCCCGCCGCTTCGAGTGAATGCGCGTCGGCGATCGCCGCCACCAAGCCACTCGCATCTTCGACCGCCATATAGCGGTCCGTCGGGAGTTCGGGCGAGCGATGCACGAAGCCGGTGCCGATGCCGAGGCGCTAGCAGAGCGCCATCAGTTCGTCTCCGTCGGCGTCGCGCCCGACCGCCGTTAGCAGCGCGGGCGCCAGACCGAGCCGGCGGAGCGTCATGGCGATATTCAGTGCCACGCCGCCGGGGAGACGCGTGATGCGGCCCGGCTTGTCCGCCCCGTGCGGCAGCGGGATGGGCGAACGTCCGATGATGTCCCACAGCGCGGAGCCGATGCAGAGGACGTTGGGAGCGGCGGACGAGGACATGGGCGGTGCTCCACGAATAGCGCCGAGACAAAGCGGAGCGCGAGCGATTTCAACCGGGTTGCCGGCGACGAGCGCGCGGCCCTGGGGGTTGACTCTCACCGGAGAAATTTTTCTCTTGGATCATGACTGCTGCCACGACCCCGGTCGCCAGGACGCCTTGGCACCTTTGGACGGTCGGAGTGATTTCACTCCTCTGGAACGCGATGGGCGCGCTCGATTTCACGATGTCGCAGACGCACAACGCCGCCTACCTCAAGGGCCTCACGCCCGAGCAACTGGCCTGCATCGCCGGTTTCCCTGTCTGGTCGGTGCTCGCCTGGGGCCTTGGCACCTGGGGCAGCTTTCTTGGCTCGGTGGCCTTGCTCCTCCGCCGTGGGCTCGCGTTCCGCCTTTTTGTCGCGTCGTTCGTCGGCCTGGTTTTCACCAACCTCTACAGCTACGGTCTGTCCGATTACGTGAAGGTGATGCACGGCGGGACGGGAATGCTCGTTTTCAGTGCGGTCATCTTTGTGATCAGCGTGCTGCTGCTGGTTTACTCGCGGGCCATGCGCGCTCGCGGCGTGCTGCGCTGAGCGCGGCATCGACGACACGCTGAGTCGCCACCTGGGCTGGGGCGAAAACAACCGCAAGGGAGAGGTGATTTGGGACAACGGCCCACCGTCGCACCCGTAGCGCCAAAACCTGGAGCGCACCGTGCAGAGCGTCCGCGGTTCCAGTTCAGCGTGCGCGACCTGACCGCGGTCTTTGCCGACGGCGACGAGATTGTCGACGGCTACGTGCCCGATGTGGCCCTCCCCGGCCGCGAAGGCCGCGAGCGGAGGCGCGGACCGCGACGGGTGTGAAGCGACGGATTCAGCCAGCAGAACCGACCCGACAAAGTATTTGCACCGAAGCAAACGAAGGGAACGAAGAGTCGGAGAAATCCCATTCGTTTGTTTCCTTCGTTACCGTCTGTGAACTTCTGAATCTTTTGCCTCAGCCGGCGGGGACGCGGCCCTCCATTCATGCCGATTGGATGCAGGAGCGGTTTTTCTCTGCTTCGGTCCGCTTATTTTTTCGCCGGCGGCTTCGGCAGCGCGGCGAGATCTTTCTCCGCTTTGGCGAGCTTCGCCTTCAGGTCGGCGCCCGTTTTTTCGGACTCGGCGAACTTCGCCTCGAGCTGCGCGAGATCGGTCTTGGCCTTGGCGAGCTGTGTCTGCGCGACGGCGGTCTCGGCGCGCGCGACTTCGACTTCGCCCTGACGTTTGAGTGAGGCAACTTTCGCCACCTCCATCTGTTGCTGGAAATCGGCGGAGATCAGCCGCGCCTTGTCCAAGAGAATCTGCGTGTCGGCCGCCGTGGCCTTGGCGGCTTCGAGGTCGGTCTTGTTGCGCACGGAATCGGCCTTGGCCTCGCCCGTCAGCGTCTGGGTGCGGAGCAGGCTGGCCTTGGTCTCGTCGAGCTGCGCCTGCAGAAGCACGGCGCCGTCCTGCAACTGCGCGGCGCGGTTCTTGTTTTGCTCGATGGTGACGTCGCGGGCGCCGACGCGGCTCCAGAACACGACGGAGGAGACAAAGAAGACCGCCGCGACGATGCCGAGCACGACGGGCAACGGGGATTTTTTGGCCGGACCCGAAGGCGGAGCGTCTTCGCCGCCGTTGCTGGTGTCGCCGGTGTCGCCCGGCGCACGGGCGCCGGCGGGGGCGGGAGTTTTTTTGGACGCGTGGTCGGGAGCTTCAGGCATTGTGCGGCGAGCCTACGCCGTGCGCGGGGTGCGGGCTATGGGGTGTTACCCGCTGGCGGCTGCGCCGCCAGCGGAGTTGAGAGTTGAGCGTTGAAAGTTGAGAGAGCCGATACAGTTTCACCGCGGAGACACCGAGACACCGAGTTCTGAAGGCAGGCGTCTCCGTGACTTTGTGCCTCGGAGGTGAACCTGCTGCGGTTGTCCGTTGTTCGCTGCTGCAAACCCGGGGCCCGTCGCGCAGGCTTTGCTGCGGCTGGGATTACACCCCATAGCGGCACGAGCGCGAGGCGGTTACTCTGCGGCACCGTGCAATCCTCGCCCATGAAATCCTTCTCGCTCTCCATCTGGTGTCCCTTCGGCACGATTCCCTCGGCGGCGGAAGCGGCGATGGTTTCCGAGAGCTGCCGCTTCTCGCTGGCAACGCTTGAGGTGGTTTGCCGCGCCGGTTCGTCGAGCTTTGCCGTGACGGAGTGCGAGCACGCCGACGTGTGGCGCTGGGCGATCATCAACACCGCCGGCCGCGTGGTCGACGACGGCCACGAGCCGACGCAGACCGCGGCGAAAACCCATGCGGAGTGCGCGCTGAATTTCGTGGCCGCGTGAGGGAAGAGATCAGATTCGCCGCCGAGACACGGACACGCAGAGTCTCAAAGAGAATTTCTGCCGGCGGCGCGGCACTTTTCTAGCGCTCAGCCAGCACGCTGGTCTTCAGGAAAAGGGTGAACTCGCCGCGTTTGTCCAGCACGTCGTTGTGGGCGAGGTCGGTGTGAATGAAAACAAACTGCTTCTCCTTGAGACTGTCGGCGGTGAGAGCGGTTTCTTCGGTGGCGAGGACGGGAGTGCCGCGGGTGGTCAGCCGGGTTCTTAGGTCTTCCGATTCCTCCTTCGTGCCTCCGTGGTCGGTGTAGATGTTCAGCAATCTCCCGTGGGTGCGGTCGGCCCACGCGAGGAAGGAATCGGTCTGGCCGTAGAGGGCGTCGAAGAGCCAGACTTCGTCGGCGTTCCGGGCCAGACCGCCGCGGTCGAGAATGCCCGCGACGACGTGATAGCCGCCGCTATGTCCGGAGAGGATGATGCGGCCGACCGAAAAATCCGGCCGCTTGAAACCCGCGCGGGCGCGCAACGCGGCGGCGACTTCGTCGATGAAGCGGCGGAAGCCGTCGGGGTCCTCCAGCTTGCCGCCGAAGGAATCGGGGGCGTTGCGCGGGCCTTCGGGCACGACCAGCACGGCATTCTTGCCGCTCGCCACAAACTGCTCGATCAGGTGAAAGGTGGCGAGGGTGCCGGCGACGGTGTTGGACCAGCCGTGAAAGTGGACGACCAGATCAATCCGGTCGGTTTCGCGAAACCCCTGCGGGATGAAGATCGCCACCGTGCGGTCGGCGTAGTGCTCCGCGGCCGGGTAGAGCTTGCCCTGAAAAATGTGCCCCGCGGCGCGAGCCGGATGCGGGAAAGGCGCGGACGCAAACGACGCGACGATGAGGCGGCCGTGGGCCGCATAGGTTTCCTCCCAGCTCGGCGTCACCCTGGCCACGGCTCGCCAGGCCAGAATCAGAAAAGTCAGAGTCTTCAGTCGCCGCATGGGGTGGAGGGGAAACACATCCGATGCCCACGCTGAACGCAAGACCGTGCGCCGCCGATCCCGGTCAAGAGCCGAGGCTGACGTCTTTCGCTTAGCCCGAGTGAACACCCGGAAGGAGCGCCAGACCCAGCCACCGAAGTGTTTTCACAAAAGTGAGCAAAGAGAGCGGACCCCTTTGTTTCCTTCGTTCCCTTCTGTGATGTTCTGAATGTTTTGTCTCGGCCCGCAGGGACGTGGGTCCTCCGTTCTGTCAATCCTGGCCAGAGTCTGCCTGGCGTTCCGCCGGCGACGAGGCTTCGGCGCGACAAGCGCGTCCCATCACGCCACGGCGTTGATGCCGCCGGATTTCTCGGCGCGTTTCACGAGGCTCGTCGCGACGTCGAGCTTCAGGTCCTCGAGTTTCTGTGAGTGGACGCAACTGCGGCCGGTCTTCACCTCGCCGAGCTTCGCGCCATTCCGCTCGACGAGGCAACCGCCCGCGCCGCCGGCGCAGATGGGGAGCGCGTAGTCGGTTTTGCCCGCGGCGAGTCCGATGATGAACCTGTCGCCCTCGCGATTGCAGGCCGACTTGGAGCGGAATTTGCCGTAGGCGACGAGAGGCCCGTCCATGCCGGACATGACGAGCGGCGCGAGTTTCGGCAGCGCTTTGCGGATGGCCTGGTGCACTGCCGCCACCGTGGCGCGGCGATCGTCAGGGAGAGCGCGCGGAACTCGGCGAGGGTGGGGAGAGTTTTGCCCTGCCGCGAGACTGCGCGCCGGAGGCTCGGCGAGCGCATGCTGCCGGCCAGCAGAACGTGCTGGCGCCGGCGTCTCGCCGCGACCTCCGAGTCTCCTCGGCGAGACGCCGAGGCTAGCACGCGAGACGCGGGCGCTCCCCGGGAACTTTCCGATTTCACCCAAGCCGGAGCAAGCTACAGGGTATGCGACCCATCACGAGCGAGACGGTGCGCTCCTGCTACGCCGTCTCGGCGACACGGCAACGGAAGCTCTGCAGGCTGCCGGCCACGGAGTTCTTGCGACGGTAGCTGCAACACGTGGTGCCGTCGGGCCAGCACCGCGTGCGGTATTTCGGCAGGCGGCCTCCGGCGGCCACGCCGCGCCGGAGGATTGTCGGGGCGAAGTTGGCCAAACTCATGGTCGTTACGGCGGCGGAGCCGGAGTGCCGCCCTGGCTTTTGCGGTGTCCACCCCGCGGGCGGTTCACGCACGTGCGCGGCGGCACGCTGGCCCGCGACGCCCGCGCGACGCCCGCGGGAGCTTTGCTCGCACGCGCGAAAAACGGCCGCGCTCCGGGCGCGGGGCCCGCGGACGTCCGGAAACGTTTGCCGCCCGTCAGTTCCGCCGCCGGGGTCAACGCGCGTCGTGACGCTTCTCCGCTCCCCGGCCTCCTCCACGCGCCCAACACAAAACGCACAAGGAAGAATCGGCACCGCTGGTCACTCCACCCGGGCTTGTTCACCCGGAGTCCCGCTGCGCGCTACGGCGCAGCAGAACTCACTGAGAGCGGCTCTTTCTTCTTTGGGGCCTCGGTTTCTGCCTGAAATCTGCGCTCCTTCTCCTTTTTCCGTGCGTCTCGCTGAACCGCGATGCGCGTCTCGGTGCCGACCGAGTGGGCAATGCCGGAGCCGTCTCTTCCGGCGATGAGGAAACCGAGCGCGCGGCCGCCGATGTATGCGCCAATAGCTGAGACGCGGGCGGGCGGGAAGATACTGCGCCTCCCACGAATTCGACGGCGTAAATCAAACAATAGGCGGCGTTCAGCACTCCGAAGCCAAAGACAAACCCGCGAACCACACTTGAATCGCTGAAGGCGGTCGCTGGCAACTCATCGATGCCAACGGTCACGTCCCCGACGATCCCTCATGCGCGCCACGCGCCAATCACGCAAACGGCGTTGAACAGCAGGCGCAGCGACTCCCACTTCTTGATGCGCTGGTGATTCTCGGGTGCATTCATCTTCCGCCGATCGATTGAGTTCAGACACGATCGGGAGCGGAGCTCCCGGACGTCGTCTGTAGTGGCTGGATCGGCTCCGGTCTTTCTTCTGCTGGCACATACTCCAGCTCGAGGGGCCAGAAATACCCATAGACACGAATGCCGATGTAAGCGCCGACCCAAGCGAAGAGAGAAAATAAAACAGTAAAGAGCGGAGCCATGATAAGCGCCGCAATCAAACCCTTCAGACCGGTCACATACTCCCCGGAGATGGATACGGTCTTCGCTCCGTAAAATGCGAGCACGCCAAAGAAAACAATCATTGGTATAAAAACCGCCGAGCTCGAAAGCAGGACCAGCATAAACAGCGAGCCTGCTTTTATCCGGCGTAGCCGGATCTTTCTGACGTTCGTTACAAGCGGTGGGGTATCATTCATGGTGTTCTTTCTTCCGCCGATCAGTGTTATTCAGACTCAGGATAAAACCACATTTTACGAAGGCCCGTGGGAGCGACTGTGCAGGCAAAGTGTTTGTTGGCAACGCCAGTTTTGGAAAGCGAGGTCTTGCGAGGATACTGAAGCGCCGGCGAAAGCTGCGTCGGGCTCGCGGGTCTCAGCGTTGGTGTTCAGAGTTCGAGCGCGGGGCGAAGGCGATCAGGGCCATGCCGGCGGCGACGAGGAAGAGCGAGTAGAAGGTCCCGCGGCTGAGGCCGAGGATGAGGCTGGCGTCGGGCTCGCGGAAAACTTCGCTGATGGCGCGCGCGAGGGAGTAGGCGATGAGGAATTCGCCGGCGATGCGGCCGGGTTGCGCGCGCGCGGCGTCGGTTTTCCAGAACCGCCATTGGGCGTAGGCAAGCAGCAGGAGCCCCTCGAGGCCGGCTTCGTAGAGCTGCGACGGGTGTCGCGGCGGGATCAGGTCCGTCGGGGTGCCGGCCGGCGCGCTCAGCGGAAAGATTACGGCCCACGGCACGCCGGTGATCTTGCCCCAGAGTTCGCCGTTGACGAAGTTCGCGACGCGGCCGAAAAAAAGCCCGGCGGGCGCGACGGTCACGACGAGGTCGGCGAGGGTCAGAAACCCGATCTTGTGGCTGCGCGCATAGAGCCACAGCGCCACGACGACGCCAAGAAAACCGCCGTGGCTCGCCATGCCGCCTTCCCAGACGCGGAAGAGCGCGAGCGGATCGCGCAGCAGCGTGGCCGTCTGATAGAGGGCGAAGTAGCCGAGCCGGCCGCCGATGATGACGCCCATCACGAGATGGAGCACGAGGTCGGTCGCCGCGTTGGTGTCGAGCGGACTGCGCCCGGCCGTGTGGTAGCGGTGCAGCAGCCAGCCGGCCACGACGAAGCCGAGCAGGTAGGCGAGGCCGTAGTAACGGATGCCGAAGTTCTCCCCGAAGCGGATGAGGAACGGGCTGAGGTTGTGGACCCAATAGGCGAGCGGCAGTGGTGCGAGCATGAAAGAAAAAACGGCTGAGCGGGATATGTCAGGGGACGCACTCCGGTGGCAAGCAGAGTCGCCGCGGGGCGGGTGCGAGGCAGGGCTTTCCGGTGTGCGCGCGCCAACGGTTCTCCCGCGGTTAGTGCGCCTGCGCGTGCCAATCCGCGCGCGCCAGCGCGCGGGCCCACACTGACGAAACCAAACCGGAAAGCCGTGCGCGCGAGCCGGGGCGGGGTGGCGCGGCGGCCGCACGTCGGCGCCGTCGACGCGATCGGTCCGAGCACGATTTCTTTTGGGCCGCAGCGGCCGGCGTAATGATGCCCGACGTCATCACTGTTTCCTTGCGGGCGGTGCGCGCCCGGCGCTTAGTGGTCGCATGAGCGCCCTCAAAACGACGCCCTTGAACGCGTTTCACCGCCGGCACGGCGGCCGCATGGTGGACTTTGCCGGCTGGGACATGCCGGTCCAATACCGGAGCATCCTCGAAGAGCACAAAGCCGTGCGCACGACCGCGGGCCTCTTCGACGTGAGTCACATGGGCGAGGCCGACGTGAAGGGCCCCGAGGCGCTGAAGTTTCTCCAGCACCTGGTGACCAACGATTGCAGCAAGCTCTTTCCCGGCCGCGTGCTCTACACCGTCATGTGCTACCCGCACGGCGGCGTCGTCGACGACCTGCTCGTCTATATGCGCGGCCCGGCCGACTATTTCCTCTGCATCAACGCCGGCAACATCGACCAGGACCTCGCGTGGATGCAGGAGCAGGCGAAGGGCTTCGACTGCACCGTCGTCAACCGCTCGGCCGACTACGGCCAGCTCGCGATCCAGGGCCCGAAAGCCGCGGCGCTCGTGCAGACGCTGACCCAGACCAATCTCGCCGACGTGAAATACTATCACTTCACCGACGGGGAAGTCGCCGGCGTGCAGTGCCTCATCAGCCGCACGGGCTACACCGGCGAGGACGGCGTCGAACTTTACTGCGCCGCCGCCGACACCGAGCGTCTCGCCGAAGCTGTCGTGGCCGCCGGCGGACCTTTCGGCCTCGCGCTCGCTGCGCTCGGCGCGCGCGACAGCCTGCGGCTCGAAGCGGGTTTTCCGCTCTACGGCCACGAGATCACCGAGCACATCAATCCCATCGCCGCCGGCCTCGGCTGGGTGGTGAAGTTCGACAAGGGCCCGTTCATCGGCTCCGACGTGCTCCAGGCCGCGAAGGCCAGCGGCCCGGCGAAAAAAATCGTTTTCTTCAGGACCGGCGACCGCCGCATCGTCCGCGCCGAGACGCCGGTGCTCGACGCTGCGGGCACGACGGTCGGCGTGGTCGTCTCCGGCACGCTGTCGCCGATG
>JACQFT010000155.1 GCA_016199925.1 Opitutia bacterium
AGGTCGACGACGACTACCTCACCGCGGTCTTTCGGCGCGTCAGCGCCCTCCAACCCGACCTCGTCGCGCATACCGGCGACCTGATCACCTACGGCGGCCCCGCGACGTTCGCGCAGGCCAAGCCTCTCCTCGAAAATTTTCCGCGCGGCCGGCTCGGCACCGTCCTGCGCAACCAGAGCACGACTGTCGCCGGGCTCACCTTCGTCGGCCTCGACGATCTGTGGTCCGGCCGTTTCTCGCTCTCGACCGCCTTCGCAACCGCGAAACCCGACCAGCCGAGCATCGCGCTGTGCCACAATCCCGACGGCTGCGATCTGCCGGGCTGGGAAAAGCACCGCGGCTGGATTCTCGCCGGCCACACCCACGGCGGACAGTGCAAACCGCCCTTTCTGCCGCCACCGCTGCTGCCGGTGAAAAATCGCCGCTACACCGCCGGTGAGTTTCTCCTTTCTGACGGCCGCCGGCTCTACATTTCCCGCGGCGTCGGCCATCTCCTGCGCGTCCGCTTCAACGTCCGCCCGGAAGTCACCGTCTTCACGCTGCGCGCGGTTTGACCGAGTTCCAATTTCTCCCATGCCATCTCTGCTCACCCGCTACCGACTCTCGCTCGGCGTTTTCCTCGCCGGCCTCGTCAGCAGCGGCCTGACGGCCTTTCCGCTGCTCGCCGAACTCCGCCTCCTCGCCTCGCTCCTCGGCATCGACGCGCCCGAACGCTACGCCGACTACCACGGACTCCGGCACTGGATCGCTTACGTCCTGATCGGCCTTGAGCAAACCTACGCAAAGTTTCCGTTCGTCGGCTACGGCACCGACTGGCTCGCGTTCGGACATCTCGCGATCGCCGTCTTCTTTATCCGCCCGTTTTGGCGGCCGCTCGAATCCGACTGGGTGCTCCGCTGCGGCCTCGTCTGCTGTGCCGGGATCTTTCCGCTCGCGCTGATCGCCGGCCAAGTCCGTGGCATCCCGCTTTATTGGCGCCTGATCGACTGCTCCTTTGCCGTGCTCGGCGCACTCCCGCTGCGCTACTGCCTGCGGCTGACCCGCCGGATGCGCGCAAGCTGAAGGGCACCCGGAACCGGCCGACGGCTTTTTGAGAGCGCCACGACCGGCCCCGGAGGCTGTCTGCATGCCACTAGGATTGTCCGGCTGTCGCCACCGGGGTGTTCATTTCGAGTGAATACCAATTGATCCGCCGGGTGCAGAACATCACGAGCGCCAACGCGGCGAACAACGCGGCCGTGCCGGCCACCAGGGCGTAGTCCTGCGACTTCAGCACGAAGTAAAGATAGCCGTAGGTTGCGCCCAAGCCGCCCCCAATCACGAGTGTGCGCACCCCGGTCTTGAGGAAACTCCAGGCGTAGAGCGACACGAGCAACGTGCAGAGCGCGGCGGCCGCCCCATAGGCGCGCCCGGTGGTCCAGAACTCGGACAGAGCCAGGAACCCAAGAAAGAACAACGCGAGCGCCGCCCCGACGATCGCGTATTGCAGCGGGTGGATCTTCAGCGCCGGGGAGGTCGCCTCGAAGAGGAAGAACACTGCGAACACGAGGACGAAGAAGAGCACGCCGTATTTCTGCGCACGCTCGGCGAGCCGGTAGCCGTCCACCGGCCGGGCGAACGCCACCCCGAAGCCCGCGGCCTCCAATTTCTGCGCGAGGTCGGCCAGGCTCGCAGTGCGCTTCGTCCAGCTCTGCGGAAAGCCGCGGCTAAAGTGCGCGACCTCCCACTCCGCTGCAAAGCCCGCCGGAGCGACCTCCCGTCGGACCGGCAGATAGGCGCCGCAGAACGAGGGGTCCGCCCACGGCGCGGCGAGCTTCACGGTGGTGGCTTTGCCGGCCGGAACGATTTGCAGTCGCTCGCTACCCTGCAAGGTCGCCTCGAATTCAAAGTCGATCCGCGCGCCCGGCGTGAGCGCCGCGAGCTTCGCCTCGAGCGGCAGGAACCCGCCTCCGCCGGCTTCGGCCGCCTCGAAGGCCGCCACCTTGCCGTCGGTTGACCGGAAGACGGAAACCGTGCGGATGCCGCGCAGGTCGGTGACGCCGAACAACACCCGTGCCTGAGCCCAGTCGATCCGGTCGCTTTCGATTCCGGCCGCCGCGAAGTCCGGCAGGAAGCCGCCGGCGAACTTCAGGGTGGTGGAATACACTACCGCCTCGTAGATGCCGCGATGCCGCACCTCGGGCTCGACCGTCCCCTGCACCGCCAGTTTGTCGGGCAGGAAATACGCCATCGACCACTGCAGGCCCGGCTCCTCCACCGCCACGACCTTTTCGCCCACGATTTTTTGGCGAACGAGCATCGTCTTGTAGGCATAGGGCACCGCCAGCACGGGACCCGTGACTTGTTGCGCCCGGCCCCACAGCCCGGCGATCTCCTTGGTCGCCTGGTTCTGGTAGCCCCGCCGCTCGCGGAGCACCCCGTCCGTCATCACGAGCGGGATGTGCAGAAACGGGATGAGGAGGCAGATGCTGAGGATTTTGAGAAAAATTGAAAACCGCCGCGAGCCCGGCGTGGGAATGACAGGAGGGGATGCGCGATTCATGCCGCCACTCTGCCCGGCCTGCGTGAAGCCCTGATGAAGCGACGGTGAATTCGGCCGGAAAACAAAGCCAGCCGCCAATCCGCGCTCATTGGCGCCAATCCAGAATCGCGGGAAACCCGGCCGGTCGCGCCACCGCAAACTGTAGCGGCTTTCTTGTCCGCCATAGCCTTGGCGACGGCGGAACGCCGCGATTCGGCACCATCAATCGCGGCGTAAAGCCGCTCCTACACCCAACCAATCCGAATTGGCGAGGATGAGCGAAGACTAGCGGTCAACCCCCGTTGCTTTCCACCGGCACCCACAGCGTCGCCCGGGCGCCGCCCTCGACTCGATTCTCCAGCGTTGCGTCGCCGCCGTGCAGGTGGGCGATCTCGCGCACGAGCGTCAGGCCGAGCCCCGTGCTCTTTCGCTCCGTGCCGGGTGCCGGCAGCGAATAGAACCGCTCGAACACCCGCGCCAACGCGTAGTCAGGCACGCCGGGCCCACTATCCTCGACCGAAAAGTGCACCCTTTCGCCGTCCAATTTAGCCTGCAGCACGACTTCACCCGAAGCGGGCGAAAACCGCAGCGCGTTCTGCAACAGATTCACCAGCGCCTCGCGCAACAGCACGCGCTCGCCGCGCAATGTCGCACCGGCCGCCCGCACCGTCAGCTTCACTTGCGCCGCCGCATACGCCGACGCGAGCACGCCCGCAGCGTCCGCCAGCAAGTCGGCGACGGCGATGGTTTCCGTCTGCCCGAGCGCCTTGCGCGCCTCGAGCGACGACAGCTCCAGCAGCCGCTCGACAATCGTTTCAATCCGCGCCGCCTCGCTGCGGATGTTGCCGAGAAATTTCCGCCGCTGCTCCTCCGGCATCGTCTCGTCCATCAGCTCCGCCGCGCCGCGGATCGCCGCGAGCGGCGCCTTCACCTCGTGCGCGAGCGCCTGCGTGTAGCGCTCGGCGTGCTGCCGCCCTTCGAGCGCATCGCGCATCTCCTCGAAGGCCCTCCCGAGTTCGGCAATCTCCAAGGCCTGCGACACTGGCGGCCGTGACGGTTTGCCGTCGCGCACGGCTTGCGCGTGTCGCGTGAGCCGTTCGAGCGATTCCGTCAGCTTCGACGCGATCCACCAGCCCGCCACCACCATTACGGCGGCGATGACGAGGGAGATGCCGGCGAGCTTCTTGCGCTCGGCCCAAACAACTGAATTCACACTGCGGAACGATCGGGAAAGCACGAGGCGCACCGTGCTCCCATCGGCTAACTTAAACGGGGCCGCCGTGGACACTTCAAATTCCTCGGGCGGCTTGCCGTCCAGCAAACGGCCGCCGACCTGACTGGCATAGCCGGAGTTCGCGAGGCCGCCGGCCGCCGGGCCGGCTTCACCCGAAGCAAACAACACCCGCCCGTCGGCGGCTACCAGACCCACTTGATAACTCGGTTGCCCGGCCAACGCGGCGAGGGCTTGCGCTTCGGTATGCCCGGCGAGGGCCAGTGCGATGGAGTGGGCGGCGTCGCGCAAATTCGCCTGCACTGCAGAAACGTAGCGCGGCCGCACCTCGGCGAGCATGAACCACATCAACACCGCAAAGCCGATGGCGCAGGCCGTGACATAAACGCCGAAGATGGCGGTGCGGATTCTCATGTCTCGCGCAGCGAATACCCGAGGCCGCGGTGGGTTTCGATGGGGTCTTCTTCCGGCGCGACGGCGCGCAACTTGGCGCGAAGCGTTTTGACGTGCGCGTCCACCGTGCGATCGAGCGCCGCGCCCGGGTCGTCCCACGCTGCCGTCATCAACTGATCGCGGCTGAATACCCGCCCCGGCGACGCGAGCAACGCGCCGAGCAGGCGATATTCGTTGCGGGTCAGGTCGAGTGCGTTTCCGCAAAAACTAATTCGGCAACGCGCCTCGTCGTGCTGCCAGCCGGCGGCGGGCGCTTTTCCGCCGTGGCTCGCACCGTTGCTCCGCCGCAGCACCGCGCGCACCCGCGCCGTCAGCTCGCGCGGGCTGAAAGGTTTCGCCAAATAATCGTCTGCGCCGAGTTCGAGCCCGACGATCTTGTCCACCTCGCTGCTGCGGGCGGTCAGGAAAATCACCGGCGTCGTGCCGCGGCGCCGGATCTCGCGGCACACGTCGAAGCCGCTCATGTCGGGCAGGCCCACGTCGAGCACGATGAGCGCCACCGGTTGCGCCGCGAGGGCCGCGAGCGCGTCGCGGCCGGTGGTTTTCCAGAGCGGCGCGAATCCCTCCGTCTGCAACGCATAGACCATCGTCTCGGCGATGGCCGCCTCGTCTTCGACCACGAGGATAGTCAGGCGCGGGTTCGGCATCCGGCTCTTGTGCCCGCGGCGCGCCGCACTTTCAAGCCGCCTCTGGTCGGGTGCGCGATCTCCCCGGCCGGCCGGCAGAGCGAGGCCTTCGCCACCGCGCAGCCAGAGCGTGACCGACGAGCCGGCGCGGACGGACGACCCCCGTGGCGTCCGTCTTCTAGCGCTCTGCGGACCAGGCCGCGCCGGCCCTCCACCGAGCCGAGACGGAGCCCGCCCTCCGGAACCGAGCCCGCGCCCCATCAACTCGGACCCCGCTCCGCCCCGCGCGACCGTCGCCGCGCCCTCCCGCACGGCGACAACGGAGATTCGAGAATCGCCGGGAAGTGATCAGATGGCCGGCACGGCGATCCCGGCACCCACTGGCGGCGGCTCGTGGAAAGGCAGCTCGGTGCCGCAGTCCGCCGGGCGGATACCAACTCGCGGCGAATACAAATTCCTGCGCCGAATTCCGCGCGCCCGATGCACCTCGCGGGCGCGGTTGGCGTCCTCCCATGCGCGCACGAAGCTCGTCTTCGCCGCGTGGTTCGCCCCGGGCGCAGGCACTCCCGCCCAGAGAGGCGCCGGCAGAAACCATGACCGTCACTGTTTCAGTGCGTGCCCGCAAGCTCCGGTGGCCGCTCCGCTGTGCTCTGCGGAGGTTTGTCGGACGAGCCGGCGAGACCCCGACCCCAGCACGCCTGACGCATGCGCTCCGCGGAAGCAGAACCGTCGGCCGCCGGGCGGAGTGCGCGCCTCGATCATCCGGGCAATTCAAGTTCGGCGCGAAAGGCGGCGAGAAGCGCCCGTTCCCTTTCGCGCGGACGACAGCGGGGGAAAAACGCACCTACGGCTCGCGCGCGCTGTCGGCCCAAGAGTCCACCCGGCCCGATCCGGCTCCGGCGAAGTATCTCTTCCGGCAACCGCCGCCGTCGGCCGCTCCGCCGTCGGAGAGCGTGCCTGCGCTCCGCTCGGCGGCGGGCATGACTCTGCCTCGCTCGCTGCTCCTCGCGACTGTATTTCTGCCCGCGGTAGTCGCTATCGCATCGGTATCGCCCGCGCCAAACCAAAAAAATTGCGGGAGACTCCCGGGCGACATCGGCGCGGACAGCGTCTCACTGATCGTCGGGCACTCCTTCAGCCATTTCGAGAACGCACCGGGCTTCGGCTGCCCCGGCAACGCCAAGGCCGATGCTGGCGCCGAGACGCCAGACTGCGGCGTCACGGTGTGGGCGACGCGCGCGAGTGTCGCCGTCGAGGTCCGGCTCGTTTCTGTCCTCCAGTCCGCGCCAACTCTCGCGACCGTGACGGTGCTCGGCCGGTTCTACTTCGTGTCGAAGCACGGGGCCGAACGCGCCAGCGACTTCGTGTGCGCGCTCTCGCTGCGCCAATGGGCCGGCGCCACGTGTGCGCGGGAAGCCGCCGAGCCGACCCAGCCCGTCACAGCAACGGCCAGACAGCGTTGTCCCGTTGGTCGGCGCCGGAACGGCGGCCTGTATCGCGTTCCGATAAAAAAGGCGATCGCGGCGGTTCCGGCGTTGAAATTCCGGCCCAAGCCGCGAAAAATTGGCCGCATGCTCGCCGATTTCCTGCCGCAGTTGATCCGACGCCTGCCCGCGCGCGTCCGGCCCGTGGTGGTCACGGTGATCCTCGGTCTCGCGGCCGGTCTCGCCGCGGTGCTGTTTCATTTGACCATCGGCGTGGTCTACCGGCACGGGTTGGAAGCACTGACCCACCGCTCACGGAGCACTTTTCTGCTCGGGAGCTTTCTGATCGTCGCCGGAACGTCCGGGATCGCCGGTTGGCTTCTGACCAAGTTCTGCCCTTCCGCCGCGGGCAGCGGGATCCCGCAACTGAAATTGGCGTTCTGGAAAGATTTCGGCCACGTGCCGTGGCGGGTTGTCTGGGTGAAGTTCGTCGGCGGCGCGCTGAGTGTCGGCGGGGGAAGCAGCCTCGGGCGGGAAGGTCCGTCGGTGCAATTGGCGGGCGGCCTGGCCTCCCAGTTGTCCGGCTATCTCGGCACGCCCAAGCAGGAGCGTCGCGCCGCAGCCGCGGCGGGCGCGGCCGCCGGTTTGGCGGCAGCCTTCAACACGCCGATTGCCGCGGTGACTTTCGTGCTCGAGGAAATTATCGGCGATCTCAACAGCCGGATGCTCGGGGCCGTCCTCTTGGCGGCGGTGCTGGGTGCGTTGGTCGCGCACAGTCTGCTCGGGGCGCAGCCGGCGTTCGTGCTGCACGGGCAAGGAGCGCCGCAGTTGGCCGGCTACGCCCTGACGCCGCTGGTTGCCGCTCTGGCCGCGTTGGCCGGTTGCTGGTTTCAAAAACTGTCGCTCGGCCTGCGCGCCGCGAACCGCCGGCCGCAACGGCTGCCCGCGTGGAGCCGGGTGATGCTGGGCGGCATCGGCGTCTGGGCCATCGGGGCCGCCGTCTACGTTTCAACCGGGCGCTCCGGGGTGTTCAGCCTCGGCTACGGAGATCTGTCGGCGGCGCTCGACGGCAAGATGCTCTGGCACATTGCCGCCCTGCTCCTGCTGGCCAAGATCGCGGCGACCGCGTGGTGTTACGGCCTCGGCGGCTGCGGCGGAATTTTTGCTCCGACACTTTTTTTCGGCGCCATGGCCGGGGCCGCGGTCGCGGCGCTCGCGAACTTCGTGCTTCCGCTCGCCCAAGCCGACCGGGTCGCCCTCGCCGTCGTCGGCATGTGCGCCTGCCTCGGGGCGGTGGTGCGGGCACCCGTCACTGGCATCCTGATCGTGTTCGAGATGACGCACGAGTTTGCGCTGGTGCCCGTGCTGATGGTCGGAGCCCTCGTCAGCCAGATTGTCAGCCGGCGGATGGAGAAACAGAACTTCTACGACGCCGTGCTCGCCCAGGACGGCCAGCACGTGGAACGGCTCGTCCCGCCGCGCGACCTGCGGAGCTGGATGGAACTGCCGGTGGCCCGTTTTTTCCGCAGCTCGCCGGTCATGGAATTACTCGACTTTCTAGAACGCCTGGCTCCCTTCTCTACGCCGGACCTGATTTTGCGCGACGAAAAGCCGCGTTTCATCAAACCTGAAAGAACGGCACGATCATGAGCGAGATTGACAACGAGCTCGACAACGACAGCGATAGCAACGGCGAAACGCCCCGCAAGGCTGCGCCCGACGGCAAACCGGCGGTCTCGATCGCCAAGCGGCAAACCAACCGGCGCCGCGTGCTACGCACCATCCTGC
>JACQFT010000134.1 GCA_016199925.1 Opitutia bacterium
CCTCTTCTCCGCGCCCTCCGCGCCCTCCGCGTTTCCCGATTGAAAGCGGAACCCAACAGACCCCTGCGGGCGCGTGCCGAACCCTGTGGGAGCGTGCTTGCACGCGACGTTCGACGGGCAAGTCGCGACCAAGGTCGCTCCCACATGATCGACATTCGCAACCAAGTTCGCTCCCGCAAAAAATCCGACCGGAGCCGAACCGCGCGACTGCCCCGGGACTCGCTCCAGCGCTCCTCCCCCCGCCCGCCGCCCACCAACGCGGACAGCGCGGAGTTCGCGGAGGACGCGGGCCGCCCCTCCGCTTCACCCCTCTTCTCCGCGCCCTCCGTGCCCACCGCGTTTCCGGATCGCGCCCTCCGCGTTTCCCGATCGTGCCTGCCTTGTGCACGCGGCCCCACCCCGGCGAGTTTTCCCGCGCCCGATTTTTTCCTCGAAGCGCCGCCGCCGCGCCGCCACGTTCGCGAGCCTCGCCCATGAGTTTTCCCGCCACGCCCGCTCTCTTCCAGAATCGCGACCTCCGCCTCGCCGACCTCGCGGCCGATCGCGATGCCGCCCTCCTCCGCACCTACGCCTGGATGCAGCTCGCCCGCACCGGCGACAACCGCATCCTCGACCTCTTCCGCCAGGGTCTCATCCGCGGCACCGTGACGGGCGGCCAGGGCAACGAGGCCCTCATCGTCCCGCTCGCGCTCCTTGCCGACAAATCCGTCGACGTCGTTTCGTTTTCGCACCGCGGCTTCGGCGGGCACCTCGTCTGGAGCGACCACCTCTGCGACCACCTCTGCCAATACTTCGCCAACAGCGGCAGCCCCACCAAGGCGCGCGAGGGCAACATCCACCACGGCGACCTGAAGGCCCGCAGCCTGCCGATGATTTCGCACCTCGGCATCATGCTCTCGAACGTCATCGGCGCCACCGATTCGCAGCGCCGCTCCGGCCGCCCCGCCGTCGGCTTCACGTTTTTCGGCGACGGCTCCTCCAGCACCGGCGACATCCACGAATCGCTCAACCTCGCCGCGCTCCTCTCCGCGCCCGTCATTTTCGTCATCGAGAACAACCACTACGCTTACTCGACGCCCACCCGCGAACAGTTCGTCTCGCCCACCCTCTGGGAGCGCGCCAAAGGCTACGGCATGGAAGGCCTCGAAATGAACTGCGCCGACCCGGAGAACGTCCTCCGCACGCTCGGCGCCGCCATCGAGAAAGTCCGCGCTCACCCGCGCCCCCTCCTCATTGAAGCGCACACCTTCCGCCTGCGCGGCCACGCCGCCTACGACACCTGCGACTACATGAAGCCGGGCGAAGCCGAGGCCATCCTCGCCGAAGACCCGTTGCCCAAATGGCGCGCGAAACTCGCCGCCTCCGGCCTCGCTGCCCGCCTCGACGCCATCGACGCCGAAGTGCGCGAGTTCGTCGAGTCGTGCATCAAGTCCGCGATGGCGCTCCCCCCCGTCACGCCCGACGGCATGGCCGAAGATCTCTTCGCCCCCGACGCCCCCCCGATGCCGTGGGTTCCGAGCATTGGGAGCGAGCAGTCAGCCGTGAGCAGTCAGCAGCCAGAAAGCGCGGGGATAAACACCGGGGACCGCAGCAGCGGGACAACGGCGCACTTCTCCCCTCTAGCCTCTAGCCTCTCCCCTCTCACCTCGTCAGTTGCCGAACAGCTGACGATGGCCCAAGCCATCAACAAAGCTCTCCGCAAAATCCTCACCGAGCGTCCCGAGTCGCTCGTGCTCGGGCAGGACATCGGCACCTACGGCGGCGCGTTCAAAGTCACCGAGCACCTGCTCCGCGATTTCGGCCGCCCGCGCGTGTTCAGCACTCCGCTGTGCGAATCCGCCAGCACCGGCTACGCCATCGGCCTCGCGTGCATCGGCCACCGCCCCATCGAGGAATTCCAGTTCGCCGACTTCGCCACCGACGCGATGACGCAGATCACGCTCAACGCCGCGACCTACCATTTCCGCGCCGGCCAAAAAGTCCCCGTCGTCTTCCGCTTTCCGTGCGGCGGCGGCCTCACCTTCGGCTCGTTCCACTCGCAGGAAATGGAGGCGTCGTTCCTCGCCTTCCCCGGCATCAAGGCCCTCTACCCGTCGACCCCGCAGGACGCCTTCAATGCGCTCCTCGCCGCCTACGAAGACGACAACCCCGTCATCATTTTCGAACACAAGGGCCTCTATCGCCGCGGCAAACACCCGGTGAAATTCGACCCGAACTACCGCGAGGTTTGGCAACCGAAGAAAGTCCGCAGCGGCGACTTCGCCACCATCGTCACCTACGGCGAAATGGTGCAGCACTGCGACGCCGCGGCGACCTACTTCGCCGAGGAATACGAGACGACCTTCGACCTCTTCGACCTCCGCGCGCTCTCGCCGCTCAAGCTCGACGCCATCAAGGAATCCGTCGCCCGCACCGGCCGACTCGTCGTCGTGCACGAAGGCCGCCGCACGCACGGCTTCGGCGCCGAACTCGTCTCGCGCCTCACCGAGGAACTCTTCGGCTCGCTCAAGGCCGCGCCCCTGCGCATCGCCGCCCTCGACCTCCCCGTGCCCTTCGCCCCGGAACTCGAAATCGTCTACCGCCCAAGCAAAGACAAAATCGTCGACGCCATCGCCGCGTGGATGGGGTGAGCGATTGCTGTCCTTACTAATTTGGATTCCAGAAAAGAGCTCGAAGGATTCCTGCATCAACTGCGGGGCTATCTATGGCATTCAACTTCTGCCACGGCTTTCAGAGCCATCCTAATCTCCGGAGAGGTGCTACCAAGCAACCGACTGCAAGCAAAGACGTCTGACACCTCGCTACAATCGAACTGTCGCCAATTGGGCGGTGTATCGCTTTTTGATCTCCGAGATTCCAGCGCGGCAGCAAGAATACTGTCTGATGACATATTGGAAGCGAAGTGGTCCGGTGAATTCTTCCGACACAGACCTTCGGTGTATCTGGCTTTTGCCTCGCAAAAGGTCCACGCGAACATCGTCGCATACTGCGAACTCAAGAGGCAGTTCGGACTGGGCGGGGCAATACCACATATCGAAGTTTGTCATCGTGGGCCAATTCCCGTGAAAGAAATCAAATCAGTCGCAATCAACCTCAGCGGTAACCCAGATGCTCTCAAAAAGTTTTCCAATTGCAGCAAGGCACTGGAGATGCTCGCCGAAATATGAGCCAACTCACTTGGCTAGTCGGCGAGCTATTTCGATGGAGAGCCACTAGTCTGCTTTTCAATTTCTGCAGCGATTGTCTGCACCACGGGTTCAATCAATTTAAGTGCAGCCAAGTCCTTCGTAACCGCCGGTGACGCAATCTCGTTATTCAGCTGCTTGGAGCGGATCATCATCTGACTATATGCCTCTATCAGGATCTTAATCTGGGACTCAGTGGCTTCTTTGGTTTTCTTGGCTTCGAGACCCATCAATACCGCCACTTGGAAAAACGGCAGGGCTTCCCTCAAAAGGTCATTGGCGAGTTTCTTGTCCCGCTCTCCCGCAGCATTGCTATCAACGTAACTTGAAAGGGCGGTGAACAGAGCGGCCCCGCGAGCTGAAACATACGCCAATTCGCTCACATCAGGCTTTTCGCTTTTTGTTAGCTCGCTAACAATCGGTTCAAGTGGCCGTAACGGTAGTTCCTCAGCCATCAGCAGCGAATGAGACGTCGCAATCGTCAAAGCAACAGCCAGCGCACAAATGATTCTGGGGCGAAAGTGCATCGGGGAATTGCGGGAAATTTGACCGACCGATGTTTTCCGGGCAAGCTTCCATTGACCGAGCCTCGCAGCCAGTCAGATGAGTGTTCGTAAAACGAAACTATCTAGGCCGAGGCCGAATCACGTCGGGCCAAGTTAGGGTCGTCGACGCCATCCCGACAAATTTTGTCCCAGCTTCGCTCTTGTCATTTTGAGCGAAGCGCAGAATCCCGGGGGAACTCCATGGCACGCAATCGCCGCGTGGATGGGGTGAGGCGACCAGAGCTCCCGAGGCCGACTGCAGCTTTCGATCGCTTTCGTGTCATTCGGACGCCGGCGACTTCTCCGACGGCGCGCGCAGCAGATCGGTCTTCGGCATGCTGCCGAGCAATTAATCTATTTGGTCGAGCATGGACAGGCGTTCGACGCTGTCGTCTTGAGTAAGCTGGCCTTCGCCGCTGAATTTCGCGTTCATGCCAACCGCTGCCGAACGGAGTGAACCGATGAGAATCAGCCGCCGATCTTTTCTCAAAGCTGCCGCAACCATCGGTGCTTCGCTCGCCTGGGCCGGAACGGCCCGAGGTTCGGATGTCTCTTGGCGCGAGCGGCGTGATCTTTATCCCCACGGGGTTGCCTCGGGCGATCCGGATTCGAACAGCGTCATCCTGTGGACGCGGCGTCCGTTTGACAGCGGCACCCGCCAGCTCCTGACCGTCGAGGTCGCCGAGGACGAGGCGTTCCACCGCGTCATTGCGCACGAGAAGACACCGGTCTCAAGCGCCACGGACTGGACCGCGCGCGTCCTGATCGGCGGTCTCAAGCCGGCGCGCACTTATTGGTTTCGGTTTACCGACACCGACGGAAACGGCAGCCGGGTCGGCCGCACGATCACGGCGGCGTTGCCCGACGATCCGCGCACCGTGAACTTCGCCTTCGTGAGCTGTCAGGATGTCAATGAGGGCAAGCTCAACGCTTTTCGCCGGATGATCTACGAAGACGAACGCACGCCCGCCGCGGAGCAGCTCGGTTTCGTGCTGCACTTGGGCGATTTCATCTACGAGGTCGTGCAGTATCCCGACGAGGTGAAGACCCGCTATGATCGCACGATCTACGAGGTCGCGCGCATCCCGGATGGCAAAAAGGTCGGCAACTTCCACATCCCGCTCACGATCGAAGGCTATCGCACCATCTACAAAGGCTACCTCGCTGATCCCGATCTCCAGGATGCTCGCGCGCGCTGGCCGTTCGTCGCGATTTGGGACAACCATGAGTTCTCGTGGCAAGGTTGGCAGAGCATCGTCAAGACGCCGGGGTTCGAGGTGCCGGGCCAGACCATCAAGGTCGCGGCGAACCAAGCTTGGTTCGAATATCTCCCCGCCCGAGTCGCCCCGCCGAGCGGGACCCTCGAGCGTTTCGATCCACCCGCGGTGGAAAACGTCCCGATCAAGGAATGGGACAGCGACGGGCTCGGGCTCGAGCCGAACAACCTGACGGCGATCAACAGCCTCAAGGGCTACCGCGCGTTTCGCTACGGCCGACACCTCGACGTGATCATCACCGACCAACACAGCTATCGGAGCGCGGATCCCTTCACCGATCCGTCACTCAACAAGCTCGGCAACGGCGAATTTCAGGGGATGTCCCCCGAGGCGGGGTTTCGGGCGCTCGACGGCGGACGCGATTTCAACGGCGGCAATCCTCCGGCGGAAATCAGCTACGGCGAGGTGCGCGTGCCCAACCCGCGACGCACCGCCCCGCCGCAAACGCTCATCGGGGCGGAGCAGAAAGCCTGGTTCAAGGACAGGCTCAAGAGCTCGACGGCCACCTGGAAGATCTGGGGGAACTCGCTGGGCGCATTGGACCGGCGCGTTGACCCGCAGAACCTGCCCCCGGCTCTCACCAAGGAGGCCTGGCCGAAAGACGGTGGCTACGCGTCCATCTATGGAGGTGACTACGGCACCGCCTACGCCGAGCGCGCGGAAATCTACCATCTCGTTCGCGACGCGAAGATCACCGGCTTCGCCATCGTCTCGGGCGACCGCCACAGCTTCTGGTCGGGTTACGCGACTGCTGAGCTTCCGCCCGGCAAATTCGAGCCCGTCGGCCTGAGCTTCGTGGGCGGGTCGCTCATCAGTCCCAACACCATGGAGGCTCTTGAGCACGGTCTCCGGAAAACCGTTCCGCTTCACGACCTGTTTCTCCTCGACCGGGAGGGGGCGAAGCCGGACTGGACCTACAACATGCTCCTGCGGCACGGAGTCCGCTCGTGCCTCGAATACGCCAAGAGCCGCGACCTGCAACGCGCCCACGCGCTCTCCAACCCGGAGCTGGCGCCGCACCTCGAGTTTGTCGATCTGGGCGGACACGGTTATGCGAAGGTCCAATTGTCGGCCGGAGAGATGCGCACCGAATTTGTCTGCATCCCGCGCCCCATTACGCGCAGCGAAAGCCCAGACGGTGGGCCCCTCCGGTATCGGGTCTTGCACACCGCTGCCCTCTGGAAGAGCGGCGAGCATCCGCATCTGAAGGTCTCAGTTCTCGAAGGCGACGTTGGCCTGTCGATTTGACAGAGTCGCCGCGCTCGGTCTCGCCGGGCCCTTCGCCCCGAACTCGAAATCGTCTCCCGCCCGAGCAAAGAAAAATCGTCGACGCCATCGCCGCGTGGATGGGGTGAGCGGGAATCCCAGGGCGATCCGGTTCGCTCGCGCAAACGGTTCCACCGTGGTTCAGCGCGCTTGCGCGCGCCAAACCGTGCGCGCCAGCGCGCCGGCTCGCACTTAGTCCCCGGGGCCGGTCGGCCGTGCAACCACGTGAACGTCGCGGAGAGCATTCGGGAACGCCTGACTCGCTGAGCGCTCAGCGCCCGGGACCTCTGACCAATGCCCCATGAAGTTCGCGACCGAATCGGAAGGGGCCGGGGGGCGAGTCGGACCGCGGAGTCGCGGTGCGGCGGCGCGCGCGGAGGCGGATCGCATGGTTAACCAGCAATCCGCCGAGAAACGCCGGTGCGCGTCGGGCCGGAGGAGTTGCCCCCTTCCCGGCCGGAGCCGGCAAACTTATTTCTTCGCGGCGCGGGCGAGTTCGGCGGCGCGGAGGTCTTGCCGGCGAA
>JACQFT010000148.1 GCA_016199925.1 Opitutia bacterium
CGCCACCTTCAAACGCTTCCGGGCCTTGGTCGATCTCTGCGTCGACCTCTCCGTCAAGATCGCCGACCGCCAAACCGAATTGCTCCGCGCCTCCGCGCCAGATCACTCCTGACGGCAACTCCAGAACTCGGCACTCTCAAGTGATAGAGTAGAGGGATGGGAAATACCGTAGCGGCGGAATTGGTGCATCACGGGGAGCGGCGCGACCGGATGGGGCGGCGGCATGTGCCGGCGGAGCGACGGCGGGAGTTGCTGGCCATGTTCTACGACAGTGGACTGACGCGGCAGGCGTTTGCACGGCGCGAAGGGATCGTATGCGTCGCTCGGGGCGCCCCCTTGACTGAACTGTGATTGCGGTCACTCCACCGAGCGGAGCAGAAGTCCCGTAGTTACGAGAGTGACGATTTTGTCGGAGTCCGAGGTTTCCATGCCGCGGGCAGCAGCGGGCGCAGATCATCGGCGGTGGTCATCGCCGGTAGACGCAGGAGCACGTCGCGGAGATAGTCGTGCGGATTGTGCCCGTGGCGTTGGCAGGAGACGACCAGCGAGTAGATGACCGCCGCGCGGCCGCCGGCTGCGGGGTGTCCGACGAACAACCAATTTTTCGCCCCGAGCTTGCTCGGCCGGATGGCGTTCTCGACCGCGTTGGTGTCGAGCTTGGTTTGGCTGTGCCGCAGGTGTGTCGTGAGTTGGGTCCAGTGCCCGAGCAGATACGCGCAGGCTCGGCCGAGTTCGGACTTGGGCAAGACGCGCGCTTGCAGCGCCGAGGCGAGGCGGCGGAGCCGGAAGAGGGGGCGAGCAAAGTGCTCCTGACGGAGCGCGGCCCGTTGCGCGCCGACTTCCGCTTCGTCCCATGCACGCTCGAACGCGTAGAGTTGCCCGATGAGGCGCAGGACACGCTCGGCCGTCCGCGGACGTTCGGAAGCTGCCTCGAAGAACCGTCTCCGCGCGTGCGCCCAGCAACCAGCCCACTCGACTTGTGGGTGCGCGCGGACATACGCGGCGTAGGCTTCGTAGCCGTCCGAGTGGAGCACGCCGCGAAAGTCGCCGAGCAGGCGCTCGGCCTCGTCGTGCCGGCGCGATAAGCGCCACTCGAAGACGACATCGCCGGGAGCGCTGCCGCACTTCCCGCCTCCCGGCCGCGAGAGCGCCCACAGCCAGCCCGTCGTGGTTTTCCCGTCGCGCAGGTTCGGGTCGTTGCAGCGGATCGGCGCCTCGTCCGCCTGCACGTAGCCGGTGGCCAGCAGGAATTGTTTCATCCGTTTGACCAGCGGCTCGAGCAGCGCGGTAGCTGCGCCGGCCCACTCGCTCAAATTTTGGCGCGAGATCGGCGCACCCCACCGCGCCAGCATTTTTTCCTGACGATAGAGTGGCAGGTGGTCGCAATACTTCGCCGTCAACGCCCAGGCGATCAGCCCCGCCGAGGCAAACCCGCCGCTCATGACCCGCGGCGGCGCCGGCGCGAGCAGCGGCGCGCGATTGCGGTCCAGGCAGCGACGATACTTCGGACGGATAATCTGTGGACTCCGCCCATCCCTGCACTTCGTTCCGGGAACACGCCTTCGGCGTATCCATCTCCGCTACGCTCCGTCGCGCTTGAAGAGCTGCGGCGGGACGAGGTCCACCTCGAAGGTGCGCTCCGCACCGATCCGTTCGTAGACGCTCGGATCGGCGCGCACTGGCTCCGGGATGATCTCCACCGTCTCTTTCACCGGCAGGTGCGCAAACGACTCCGCTGGCAGCGTGCACTTCGGCGCGGGACCGGCGGCCCGCTCGTAGGTGATCGTCTCGGTCGGGCGCTCCGCTCCCGCGCTCGTCTTTGCGAGTTCCTCGAGCTTCAGCAGCAGTTGCGCGCGGTCGAGTTTCTCGCTCTGCCCGCCGCCAAAAAGTTTTTGCTTCAGCCACGCGATCTGCGCGCGCAGCACCGCATTCTCCTCGCGGAGCAATTGCACTTCGGTGGGGCTCAGAACGGCGGCGCTCACGTTGCGCGCTTCAGAGCCCGCGCCACGGAAAAAGTTCCGCGCGCGACGGATTATTTTTCGTCGCGTTCCTACCACGGCTTGAGCGAGCCGCGCTTGAGTTCCACGCCGCCAACCAACAACGTGAGCGCCTCCGGCGTGAGCGCGAGTTTGGTTTGAGGCGCACTCGGCTCCGGCCACGAGAAGCGGCCCTCTTCCAAACGCTTCGCCGACACCCACACGCCCGTGCCGTCCCAATAGAGCAACTTCAGCCGCGTGCGGTCCTTGTTGATGAAGCAAAACACCGCGCCGCACTTCGGGACCTCGTGCAAGCGCTCGCTCACCGCGCTCCACAAACCGTTGAACGATTCTCTCATGTCCACCGGCTCCACCGCCACGAAGATCCGGACTGAATGCGGGAACGCGAACATCGCCGGCTCAACTCCGCAACGCCCGCACCAGCGCGGCCAGCTCCTCGGCGCGTCCGCCGCGCACCACCGTGCCGTCCGGCAGCCGCACCTCCAGACCGCACGGCGCGCTCACCGGCAACGCCACCGGCCCAGGCAGGCAAGCCTCGGCAAAATTTATCCGCTGGGGCGGACGCACCGGCTTCGGTGCCTTCGGGCGAACGCCCGTTTTGCCTTCGCGCTGCACCCACGTGCAGAACGTCGTGTAGCGGATCCGCTCGCGCCGTGCAAACGCCTGCCGCGTCAGTCCACTGTCGTAGAACATGGCTAGCAGCTCCCGCCGTCGCACCGCCGGCACGTGCCGCCGCCCCATCCGGTCGCGCCGCTCCTCGTGATGCACCAACTCCGCCGTTACGGTATTTCCCATCCCTCTACTCTATCACGCCGCAGTTCCCGTATCTACGAGGCACCCGGCGCGACGCTTACGCCCGTCCTGCTCGCGGCCCTCGTCCTGCCTCCGATCAATTCCGGAAGTGGAGGGGCCGAGCCCCTCCCCACCTCCCCGAGCGCTATTGCTCTTGTCTCATCCACCAATCCCTGAAACCAATCCCAATACCGACATCCCTCCCGCTCTTTTAACGACGCCTGGGACACCCCCCCCGGCCGGGGCCTGCCATGATGACCATCAGAGATCGCGTTCAAGCCGGCCGGTTGCTGGCGCCGAAGCTGGCGAAATACGACCGGCAGCCGGATTTGGTGGTGCTCGCGCTGCCGCGGGGCGGCGTGGCGGTGGCGGCGGAGGTCGCGCGGGCGCTGTCGGCGCCGCTCGACGCGCTGGTCGTGCGCAAGCTCGGGGCGCCCTTCGACGCGGAGCTGGCGATGGGCGCCGTCGCGGACGGCGAGGTGTGCGTGCTGAACCAACGCGTCATTGCGCAGGGAAAGATCTCCGCCGCGGCCGTCGAAGAGGCGGTCGAACGGGAGACCCGCGAGCTGGGGCGCCGCGAGAAAGCCTACCGGCCCGGCCGGCCGCCCCTCGAGGTGCGGCACCTGACGGTGATCCTCGTCGATGACGGCATCGCCACGGGCGCGACCATGCGTGCCGCGATCAGCGTGCTCGACCAGATGCATGCCCAGCGCGTGGTAGTCGCGGTGCCGGTCGCCTCGCGCGCGAGCTACCTCGAGCTGCGGCGGCGGGCCAACGAGTTCGTCGCGCTCGCGACGCCGGCGGACTTCGGCGCCGTCGGCCGATTCTACGAGGACTTCGCGCCGACGACCGATGCCGAGGTGCGCGCCCTGCTCGACGAAAACGCCCACACCCACGCGCACGGGCATTGAAAAGCAAGTGGGCCGGCGAGCTAGCCCGCGTGCGTGGGCTTCGCCGCCGTCGGCGGCCCCGCGGCGAGGGCGGTGCGCCCCCGTTGCGAAAAAAGAAGAGACGCCCGCGCTCGCCGGGCGCGTCTCGGTTTCTGGAATGAGCGAAGCGCCGGCGCTGGCCGGCGCGCGACAAGTGCAGGTCCGCCGAGCCCGACCTTTGCAAGCGCGGGAGACAGGACCGGCGACTGTGTTACTTGACCACGGGTTTTACGGAGGGCGACGGATCAAGCGAGGCGGTGCGGCGGCCCGGGATCGCATCCGTATTGATCCGTAAAATCTGTGGTCAACAGACAGGTGCTGACGCGGCACGGCAACAAGCGGGGCCGGCCGAGACGAGGCGGGCGTTGGCAGAATTCTGAGATGCGGCCTTCGTGCGCGTGGGTGACGAATCGGTGTTGTCGTGCGCCGCGCCGCGGCTACAACTGCGGGCCATGAATCGGACCGACCGGCTGCTCGCGATGGTGCTGCACTTGCAAGGACGGCGCGTCGTCCGCGCCGAAGACCTCGCGGGGCACTTCGAGATCAGTGTGCGCACGGTCTATCGCGATCTCGATGCGCTCGGCGAAGCCGGCGTGCCGATCATCGGCGAAGCCGGCGTCGGCTACACGCTGATGAAGGGCTACCATCTGCCGCCGGTCATGCTCACGGCCGACGAGGCCGCCGCGCTGTTCGTCGGGGGCGAGATGGTGAAGGAATTCACCGACGGTTCGCTGCGCGCGCCGATTTCCTCGGCGCTGCTCAAGGTGCGCTCGGTGCTCCCGACCGACCGGCAGGCGGGGGTCGACCGGCTCGTCGAGACGACCGCGGTGCTCGCGTCGCCGCGCGCGGCGGGCTCGCCCGACCAGCGCACGTTGCTGCCGATCCAGCAGGCGGCGGGGCAGCGGCGCGTGCTGCATCTCGACTATCGCGGGCGCGGGCAGGAGTCGGACACCGCGCGCGACGTCGAGCCGCTCGGCGTGGTGTTCTTCGGCAACGGCTGGCATCTCATCGCGTGGTGCCGGCTGCGGCAGGATTTCCGGCAGTTCCGGCTCGACCGCATCCGCCGCCTGGCCGTGCGCGACGAGCGGTTTCCCCACCGGCCGGATTTCTCCCTAGCGAAGCACCTCGCGGAATTCGGCGCGCAGCGCGACACCGTGGCGGCGCGCATCTGGTTTGAGAACGAAGCGCTCGGCCGCGCGCGGCAGGAATCGTTCGCGGGCTTCGTCGAGGAGAAGAAAGCGCGCGGCGGCGCGGAGATCGCACTGATGACCTACTCGCTGCCGTGGCTCGCGCGCTGGCTGCTGTCTTTCGGCACCGGCTTCGAGGTGCTGGCGCCGGCGGAGCTGCGCGACCTTGTGCAGGCCGAGGCGGCGCGGATTGCGGAGAAGCATGGCGTGTCTCGCGGTTGAACATCGCAACGTTCCGACTGGCGCGCCGCGACTGTCCGTTTACTTCACCACGGATTTCTCGAATTCCGACGGATGCAATCTTCGCTCTTGGTCACCGTGAATCTGAATCCGAGCTTGATCCGTTTCGATCCGTGGAATCCGTGGGCAAACAAAACGGCCGTCGTAGCCGTCATCGTCGCTCGCAAACGTCCGACGGCACGGCCGCGAGGGCCGGCCCTACACTCCGGAATTCGGCGCGGCGAAAGTCTCCTGACATAGGGCTGTCAGTGCGGGGTGCGACACTGCGTCCATGAACCCCTCCGCCTCCACACTCGAAATCACGTCCTTCCGCACGAAACCCGGGGTCTCCGAAGATCAGCTTCGCTCGGCGATCGTTGCGTCCAACCTCTACCTCAACCGCTGTCCCGGATTTCTCGGGCGGCACATCGGCCGCGAGGCCGGCACCGGGCTCTGGCGCGAAGTGCTCGAATGGCGCGACCTCGACTGCGCCGAGGCGGCCGCGGCGCATTTTCTCGACGCACCGGAAGCCTCGGCCTTTGCCGACTGCATCGATTTCGCGGCAGGGGAAAACAAGCTCATCCACGTCGATCTCGTGGCTGACTACGAGGCCGAGCCGCACGCGCTGTCTCACGCCTGACCCGCCGCCATGCGCAAAGTTTCCCTCTACATCGCTGCGAGCCTTGACGGCTTCATCGCGCGCCGCGACGGTTCGCTCGACTGGCTGCCGCAGGATCCGCAGGAGGATTTCGGCTACAAGAACTTCCTCGCCGGCGTCGACACCCTCGTGATGGGCCGCAAGACCTACGAGCAGGTGGTGACGCTCGGCGCGTGGCCGAATCCCGGGCAGCGCTGCTACGTCGTGTCGCGCGTGCCCGGCGTGAAGCGCGCCAAGCACGCGAAGTTTGTCGGCGGCGACGTCGTGGCGTTCGTCCGCGAACTCCGCGCGCTGCCCGGCAAAACCATCTGGCTCGTCGGCGGCGGCGAGATCGTGCAGCCGTGCCTCGAAGCCGGCGTCGTCGACGAGATCATTCTGTCGATCCCGCCCGTGCTGCTCGGCGACGGCGTGCCGCTGTTTCTGCGGCGTTCCGTTTCGACTCCGCTGACGCTGCGCAACTGCCACAGTTTCCCCGGCGGTCTCGTGCAACTCGCCTACGACGTGCAGGCGGCGTGAGCGTCTGAGTATCGGCAGGCGTCCCTGCCTGCCGGTTTAAGACGAGAAGCGAGCAACGGAGGAGAGGAGAACGGATCGGAGCAAACCCCACAGGCACGGAGGCCTGTCGCTACGATTTACGGTCAAGCCAGTTTGCGGAGCCTTGCCCGAGCAAGAAATTGCCGGCAGGCAAGCTTGCGGCAGAAGGGTTGGCCACGATGTAGTCGTGGAATTTTCTCAGCTCCGTTTCGCTTCGCACGATGCGGTCAAAACTCTCTTCCTGCCAAACACGTCCTCTGATGCCTGCTTGGCGTTGCAGTTCATGCGCGGAGTAGGATTTCCAGCTATGCACGACGGACGTGAGTGTCGCTGGGGCGAGCGGCTGCACGAGAACATGCGCATGGTTGGGCATCACGACAAAGGCTCCGAGGGCGTAGTGCTTGCCGTCAAAATGTCGGAGGGTGGAAGCAACGGTCATGGCAGGCTCAGGAAGACGGAGCGGGCAACCGCCGCTGCCAGCAGCGAGATGCCGGTCGACCCACGCGAAGGCATCGGCTTCGCCCAATCGACGCATTTCCTCGAACCTTTCTCTTACCGATGCCGGCAGGGAGTCGGCCAATCGAAAGGTAACAAAGTAGGTTGCCCCGCGCTGCTGCCAATGGGGCAAATTTCGACGGGAAAGCTGAAGCTCCCGATTGGGATCGTAAGGTTGAAACGCCGATGTCACGCGAACAGTCGGTAGCTGAGATTGGGTGGGCGAACCAGTGGAAAGATTAAGGAACGCGAGCAAACCCCACAGGCGCGGAGGCCTGTGGCTACGCCGAAGCAGCGCGTGCGCGACTGTGGTAGCGACAGGCGTCCCTGCCTGCCGGTTTGGGACAGGAAGCGAGCAACGGAACGGAGGAGAACGGACCGGAGCAAACCCCACAGGCACGGAGGCCTGTGGCTACGCCGAAGCAACGCGTGCGCGACTGTGGTAGCGGCAGGCGTCCCGGCCTGCCGGTTTGGGACG
>JACQFT010000149.1 GCA_016199925.1 Opitutia bacterium
ATCCGTTTCTCCAAGGAAGTCGCGCACGACGACGTGCTGGGCTTCATCGACCGCGGCAGCTACAGCACGCTCACGTGCTACCCGGGGCGGAAGCTCGAGAACAATTACTCGCTCAACACCGTCGACATCTGCCCCGTCGGCGCGCTCACGAGCACGGATTTCCGGTTCAAGATGCGCGTCTGGTTCCTCAAGCAGACGCCGAGCCTCGACACCGAGTCCTCCGTCGGCGCCAATACCGAGGTGTGGAGCCGCGAGGGTGTCGTCTATCGCATCACCCCGCGCCGCAACGACGAGGTGAACGATACGTGGATGTCCGACTCCGGCCGCCTGCTCTACCAGCAGGTCAAGTCCGCCGACCGGCTCACGTCGCCCACGATCAACGGCGCGCCCACCGCGTCCGAAATCGCGCTGAAGGCCGCTGCCGATCTCCTGGTAGGGCGAAGCGTCCCCGCTGAGCCGTCGTTCTCTCGCGGAGCGGCTCACCCGGCGGGTTCGCCCTACCTTGCAATCGTCGCCTCCGGCCGCAGCAGCGTCGAAGAACAATTTCTCGCCAAGCAGCTTGCCGATGCTCTCAAAGTCTCCGCGTCGCTCGTCAGCCGGGTGGGCGAGGGCGACGGCATCCTCGTTTCCGCCGACCGCAACCCGAACGTCCGCGGCGCGCTCGTGGTCGGCTTGATTTCCACTCTGCCGAAGGTTGAGAAAACCGGGAATGCGGTGCCGCGGCCGCATTCTACTCCGAATGGAGACGGGGCGCCCTCGCCCCGTTCCGTCCACCGCGACGAGGGCGTCGCGGCTCCAGCTTCGATCCGCACCGGCGGTCTCGAATCGCTCGCCGCCGACATCGACGCCGGCCGCGTGCAGACCGTTCTCTCCGTCGGCGAAGACCTCGTGGCCGCCGGCCTCACCGCCGCGCAGCTCGCGAAAGTCGCGGTCATTTATCTCGGCACGCACCGGAACGCCACGAGCGCCGCCGCGCGCGTCGTCATCCCCACGCTCACCGTCTTTGAGAAGAGCGGCACGATGGTGAACCAGCAGTTCCGCCTCCAGAAATTCTCCAAGGCCGTCCCCGGACCCGCCGGCGTGTCCGACGACCTCGTCACGCTCAGCCAACTCCTCGCGGCCGTCGGGGGACAAACGCTCTCGTCCGATCTCGGCAAACTGTGGACGACGCTCTCGGCCGAGGCGAAAGCACTCGCCGGGCTCAGCTACGCGACGCTCCCCGCCACCGGCCAAGTCCTCGACGCCTCCGCGTGGTCCGGTCTGCCCTTCGTCGAAGGCGAGACGCTCCACTTCAAACCTGCCGCCGTGCCCGCGGCCGCCAGTTTCTAACGAATGGATTACACTCATCCAGCTGTTCCAGCACTTATGGGCGTTATTGGCGTCGTGTGCCTATTTTGGTCCAAAAGAATGTCACGCTCTTTGAAGGAGAGTGATCCGCTAAATAAATCGACCGATGCCACGAACGCTCGCCAACTTCGGGTATACGGCACGCTATTGTTGGTCGCAGCGTTTTCGCTCGTGATCACCTCATTGACCAAATGATCGAACTCTGGTCCAACCTCCCTCCGGCTTTGCAGATGCTCCTCAAGGGCCTCGCGGTGATCGCCGTGATTTTCCCGATCGCGGGGGCGTCGTCGCTCGCGGAGCGCAAGATCTCCGCCGCGTTCCAGGGCCGCCCCGGCCCGAACCGCGCGATCCCGATCTGGTTCGCGTGGGTGCCGGTCATCGGCCCGCTGCTCCAGAAACTCGGCGTGTTCCACCTGATGTCCGACGGCCTGAAGATGCTCTTCAAGGAGGACCCGCTGCCCGGCCACGTTAACAAGCCCTACTTCATCCTCGCGCCGATTCTCGCGATGATCCCGGCGTTCACCACCGTGAGCGTCGTGCCGTTCGGCGCTTACTTCGACGCCGCCGGCCACGCCGTCCCGCTGATGCTGGCCAACGTCGACGTCGGCATCCTCGCCGTCTTCGCGGTCGGCTCGCTCGGCGTTTACGCGCTCATCATCGCCGGCTGGGCGTCGAACTCCAAGTATCCCTTCCTCGGCGGCGTGCGCGCCTCGGCGCAACTCATCTCCTACGAGCTGTCGATGACGCTCTCCGTGCTGCCGGTGTTTCTCTGGGTCAACGCGCCGGGCACCGCCGGTTCGCTCAGTCTCGCGCGCGTCGTCGAGTTCCAGAGCCAACCCGGTTTCTGGGGCGGCACGTGGTTCGTTTTCGTCATGCCCGTCTCGGCCTTCGTGTTCCTCGTCTCGCTCTACGCCGAGACCAACCGCCAGCCGTTCGACATGCCGGAGTCCGAGGCCGATCTCGTCGGCGGCTTCCACACCGAATACGGCGCGTTCAAGTGGTCGCTCTTCTTCGTCGCCGAGTATTCGCACATGACCGTCGGCTCCGCGGTGTTCACGCTGCTCTTCCTCGGCGGCTGGAATCCGTTGCCGTGGGTCCCGCTCTCCGACGTCGCCGTCTGGCTGCACCTCGCCGACTCGCCGGTTCTCCTCGGGCTGCTCTCCATCGCGATCTTCCTCGGCAAAGTTATTCTTTCAATCTTCGTCTTCATGTGGGTGCGGTGGACGCTCCCGCGTTTCCGCTACGACCAGGTGATGAAGATCGGCTGGCAGCGCCTGTTGCCCCTCGCCATCGCCAACCTCATCGTTTACGCGCTCGCAATCGCGGTCATCCAGAAATGAAATCATGGAGTCAAAATTCAGGAGTCGGGAGTGAAGGAGCCAAGTCGGCTTTGGCTTTGTTGCATGGCGAAGTTTTTCTCCGCGTCTCCTTTATTCCTTCGCTCCTGACTCCTGAATTCTGAAGCTTGGCTCCTGAATCCTTTCCCTCATGGCCACCGTCACCGTCTCCCGCCCGCCCCTCACGCTCTCGGAGCGCGCCTACCTGCCGCAGATCCTCGCGGGCATGCGGATCACGCTGAAGCATCTCTTCGCGCCGAACGTCACGCTGTCGTATCCGGAGCAGCGCCCCGCCATCCCGCCGGGCTATCGCGGCGTGCCGACGCTCGTGATGGACCCGCACGGTCGCGAGAAATGCGTTTCCTGCCAGCTCTGCGAATTCGTCTGCCCGCCCAAGGCCATCCGCATCACGCCCGGCGCCGTGCCCGCCGATCAGCCCGACCGTGCCCACGTCGAGAAAGCCCCCGCGGCCTTCGACATCGACATGCTGCGCTGCATCTACTGCGGCCTTTGTCAGGAGGTCTGCCCCGAGGAGGCGATCTTCCTCCAGAACGACTACTCGCTGTCCGGCTACAGCCGCGACGAGATGGTCAATCACAAGGACCGCCTTTACGAGCTCGGCGGCACGCTGCCCGACCAGCATTTCAAGTGGGACAAGAAGAAAGCCGCCGAGGAGCACGGCAACCAGCACTGATGAAAACAAGAAGTGGCGAGCATCGAGCAGTGAGCAGCGAGCATCACGGAAACGTGGCGCTCGGTCTGTCTGGTCTACTCACTACTCGCTACCCACCACTCGCTACTTCCTGAGATGACCGACCTGCTCTTCCTCGTCCTCTCCGCCGTCACGCTCGTCAGCGCTGTCCTTGTCGTCGTGAACCGGAACGCCGTCAACGCCGCGATGTTCTTTCTTCTCAGCCTCGTCGGCACGGCCGGCCTCTTCGTGCTGCTCGACGCCTACCTCCTGGCCTTCGTGCTCATCCTCGTCTACGCGGGCGCGGTCGTTTCGCTGTTTCTTTTCATCATCATGCTGCTCGACACGCGGCCCGAGGCGCAGAAGCCGTTCAAGAAAATGACCGTCGCCGCCTCGCTGCTCGGCGGTCTGCTGCTTTTTACCGGCGTGCTCAGCCTCGTGCTGCGCTTCACGCCCGCGCCCGTCGGGGCCGATCCGGCGCTCGCGCCCGTCGGCGCCAGCCTCAAGGCCTACGCTGAGCAGCTCTTCACCACCTACCTGCTGCCTGTGCAGGTCGTCGGCTTCCTGCTCCTCGTCGCCATGCTCGGCGTCATCGTGCTGAGCAAAAGATTTCAGGAGCCGGAATCCAGAAGTCAGAATTCAGGAGGGACCGCCTGAAACGGCCAACTCGTCATGACACATCTCCTGACTCCTGCATCCTTCCATCCGGTCTCCTCCTTTGCGATGCTCCACGCCGGCCTCGAGCAATACGTCCTCGTCAGCGCGCTGCTGTTCGCCCTCGGCTTCTTCGGCGTGCTCCTGCGCAAGAACACCCTCGTGATCTACATGTGCCTTGAGCTGATGCTCGTCGCCTCGACCCTCGCGCTGGTCGCGTTCTCGCGCTTCAACGGCACGATGGACGGCAACGTCTTCGTGTTCTTCATCCTCACCATCGCGGCGGCCGAGGTCGCCGTCGGCCTCGCCATCATCGTCGCGCTCTTCCGCCAGCGCCACACGGTGCAAGTCGAGGAACTGAACCACTTGAAGAACTGAATCCAGTAGCGACCATCGAGTAGCGAGTAGCGAGCATGACCAAACCAAACCCAGTTCCGAATCCTCTTCGGCCCGCCGGCAGCTCGCGGCTGGTCTTCTGCCTACTCACTGCCCGCTACTCGCTACCCGCTACTTTCCGCTGATGTCCCCCGTCCAATCTGCTCTCGCCATCCTCCTGCTGCCGCTCGCTTCGGCCGCGGTGATCGCGCTGTTTTTCCGCAAGCAGGGCGCGCTCGCGTCGTGGATTTCGACCGCCACGGCCGGTGCCATCGCGGTCCTCTCGCTCCAGCTCATTTTCGGCGGCGAACGCTTCACGGCGTCGATGGAGTGGCTGCGCTTCGGTGACTTCTCGCTGTCGCTCGGCTTCAAGTTCGACGATCTCGCCGCGCTCATGCTCTTCGTGGTGAGCTTCGTCGGCTTCCTCATCCACGTCTTCTCGCTCGGCTATATGCACGACGACGCGGCGCGCGCACGCTTCTTCGGCGGCCTGTCGGTCTTCATGTTTTCGATGCTCGGCATCGCGCTCGCCGACAATCTGTTCATGATTTTCATTTTCTGGGAGCTCGTCGGTTTCAGCTCCTGGCTGCTCATCAACCACTGGCACGAGAAGCAGTCCGCGGCCGACGCCTCGAAAAAGGCCTTCATCGTCAACCGCGTCGGCGACTTCGGTTTTCTCCTCGGCATCGTGATGTGCTACTGGGCCAACGGCACCGTCGATCTCAGCGAGCTGGCGAAGCTCGGCGACGCGCATGCGCTGGTGTTCAGCGCCGCCATCCCGCTCCTGCTGTTCTGCGGCGCGATGGGCAAGTCCGCGCAGATGCCGCTCCACGTCTGGCTGCCCGACGCGATGGAAGGCCCGACGCCCGTCTCCGCGCTCATCCACGCCGCCACGATGGTCGCCGCCGGCATCTACATGCTTTGCCGCGTCAACATGCTCATGGTGCCCGAGGCGCTCACCGTCATCATGTGGATCGGCACCGCCACCGCGCTCTACGCCGCGCTCTGCGCCGTGACCCAGCGCGACATCAAGAAGGTCCTCGCTTACTCCACGCTCTCGCAACTCGGCTACATGGTCGCGGCGTTCGGGTTGGGGTCGAATCGCATTCACGTCGCTGGATGCAGTTTTGGTGATAAAATGGGCTTTGAAATTGCAGTCGCCGCCGGCGTCGGCGCCGCGATGTTCCACCTGACGACGCACGCGTTCTTCAAGGCACTGCTCTTTCTCGGTTCCGGCTCCGTCATCATGGGCTGCCACCACGAGCAGGACATTTTCAAGATGGGCGGTTTGTGGAAGAAGATGCCGCTCACGTTCCTCACGTTCACCATCGGCGTCCTCGCCATCATCGGCCTGCCGGGCTTCGCGGGTTTCTTCTCGAAGGACGCCATCCTCTACCTCGCGATGGAGAAGAACACCGCGGTGTTCGCCGTCCTCGCGCTCACCGCCGTGCTCACGGCGTTCTACATGGTCCGCATGTGGAAGATCACTTTCTTCGGCGAGGCTCGCTCGGAAGAAGCCAAGCACGCGCACGAAAGCGGTCTCTCGCTCACGATTCCGCTCGTGGTGCTCGCTGTCCTCGCAGTCGTCGGTGGCTACGCCGGCGTCTACGGCAAGCTGGCCGGCGGCATCGCGGAGCTAGTTCCCGAAGCCGAAGGCTCCGCCCACACGACCATCCTGCTCGTCTCACTCGCCGTTATGACCATCGGCACAGTCTCCGCTCTGCTTTTCTATCCGGCCACCGGCGCCGACGCGCTCGAGAAAAAATCCTCGGTCATCTTCAGCGGCTTCGTGGCGCTGAAGGAGTCGTTCGATAGCGTCTACGATTACTACGTCGCGAAGATCCAGCAGCGCTTCGCGATGGTGCTGAACTTCCTCGAACAGGTTTTCCTCGCCGGGCTGATCATTCGTGGCGCCGCCGGCTTCATCGGCCTGATCGGCATCGGCGCCCGCGCGCTGCACGTCGGCAGCCTGCACGCTTACGTTTACTGGTTCCTGCTCGGCGCCGCCCTCCTCTGGGCCTACGCCGCCGGAGTTTTTTGAACCACGAATAGACACGAATTCACACCAATGAATCCAGAAAGCAGAGTTGAACCTCGGATTGCACGGATGACACGGATGACACGGATTGCCGGATCATACGGTGCCGCGATCCTGCGGTTGGACTCGCTCAGTTCAATTTCTGGTTCTCTTCTTCAAGCCTCTGAATCCGTGACATCCGTGGTTAAAAATTCGGGGAGCCCGACATGAAACTTTC
>JACQFT010000141.1 GCA_016199925.1 Opitutia bacterium
AAATGAAAAACGCAGCGAGACGACAGAGCCGGGCGGGAATCAGCATAAGCGTGGAGGGTGGGCGCGCACTCTCGCAGCGCGGGCGCGGCGTTGGCAAGAGCGGGGTGGCACGCAGGGTAGGGGCGGCGCTTGCCTGCCCGCCATAGCCTTGGCGACGGCGGGACGCCGCGCCGTTGACCGTTCGCGTTGCGGCACGGCCACGAGGGCCGGCCCTACATTAAACAAACCTCACGCCGGTTTCGCCGCGCCGCCGTGGCCGAAACGCCGGAACGTCCGCGTGGCGAGAAACAGCGCGACGATGACCAGCGCCGCCGCCTCGAAAAACGCGATGCCGGGCAATTTGAACGAGCGCTCCGGACTGATCGCCCAGCCGAAACTCCACGTGGCGATGAACGGTGCGGGGATGCCGGCCAGACTTTGCAGGCCGGAGAACACGCCTTGCACCGCGCCCTGCTCGTTGGCGGGGACGTGGTGCGTGATGTAAGATTGCAGTGACGGGCCGGAGATTCCCGCCACCGAACCGACCAGAATGATCACGTAGATCATCCAGCCTTCGTTCGCGAAGCCGTAGCAGATCTGGGCGAGACAACTGACGCACATGCCGAACACGACGGCGCGCGTTTCGCCGAGCTTTGGCACGAGTTTCTTGACGAGCAGTGCCTGCACGGCGCCCGACACGAGCCCGGAGAACATGAGCGAGAAACCGACCTGCTTCGTGTCCCAGTTGTAGCGGTGCGCCGTGTAGAGCGCCCACGTCGAGAACAGCATCATCTGCGCGAAAACGAGAATGAAGAAACTTTCGGCGAGGCTGAGCACGGCGGGAAAACGTTTCAGGGCCAGCAGCGCTCCGACGGGATTCGCGCGCTTCCAAGAAAACTCGCGGCGGTTCTCCGGCTTGAGCGATTCCGGCAGCACGAAGAAGCCGAACAGCCAGTTGGCCGCCGAGCATCCCGCCGCCACCCAGAACGGCAGGCGCAGGTCGATGCTGCCGAGGTAGCCGCCGAGCGCCGGGCCGATGATGAACCCGATGGCGAACGCCGCGCCGAGCAGACCGAACGCGCCGGCGCGTTTCTCGGGCGGAGTCACGTCGACGATGTAGGCGTTCGACGTCGCCATGATGCCCGCCGTGAAACCGGCGATGATGCGCGCGACGACGAGCCAACTGAGGCTCGGCGCGATGGCCATGATCACGTAGTCGATGGCCGAGCCCGCCGTGGCGATAAGGATAATGCGGCGCCGGCCGAAACGGTCCGACAGCGAGCCGAGAATGGGCGAGCCGATGAACTGCATGAGCGCATACACACTCACGATCGCGCCGTAGGCGTGCGAACCCTCGGTCATGCCGCCGCCGCGCATCTGCACGATCAATTGCGGCAGCACCGGAATGAGCAGACCCATGCCGACGATGGCGAGGGTCAGAGACACAAAAATAAAGGAGATGGCCGGAGCGCGGGGCGGGGGCGCAGTCATCGCGCGAGCTTCCAAATCGGCGGCGCCTTGGCCAGTCCGATTTGGGCGGCGGCGCGTTGGCGGGACGGGCGGTTGCGGAGTGCTGAGCTGTAGGAGGGGCTTTACGCCCCGACTCTGCGTGATCCATCGGGGCGTAAAGCCCCTCCGACAATTTATGCAGTCCCAGCCTCAAAGCTGCCGCAGCACGCTCTGCCACATCGCCCACAGCGCGCGCCGGCCGCTGGCGTCGTAGAGGCTGTCGTGGCCGGGCAGCGCCATGTCGAGGTGCTTGCCGGGCGAGAGATCGACGAGGCGGAAATTCTCCGGGAAAAGTTCGGCCTCGGTCGGGGAGGCATAGGGGAGGCCGAGCGCGGCGCCGCGCTTGGGCGCGCGCGGAGCTTCGCCCGTTTCGCCGGGAAATTCCTGGCTGAGCACGCCGTCGGTGCGCGAGCACGTCGCGAGCACGGAGTGCGCGGCGCCGAGGTCGAGAAAGTGCGGGCCCTCGTAGCGGACGGCTTTCACCTCGTCGCCGGCGGTGACTTCGTAGGTGCCGCGCGCGAGGTCGATGCGCGGCACCGCCGGCTGCACGAGCAGCACGGCGCGCACCCGCGGCATGACGCGGTTGAGGCGCCGCGCGTGCAGGGCGTCGAGCACGAGCTGGGCGCCGAGGCCGTGGGCGAGGATGACGAGCGGCGCATTGGGGCGGCCGATCGCCTGAAGATAGCTCGCGAGGCTAGCCGACTGCACGTGCGCGGCGAGGCGGGCGCTGGCGAATTCCTCGGGGCCGAAGTCTGCGCGCCAACTGAAGGTGTGGAACTCCACCGGCAGGCCGGGCTTCTGGCGCCTCGTCCACTGGCGGACGAGTTGGCTGAGGTAGTTGCCACGGTTGATCGACTCGGCGAGCGTGACGTCCTGGTCGTGCACGAACACGACCTGCAGGGCCGGTCCGCCGGCGACGGCGGGCGCGGTCTCCTCGATGATTCTCCATCCGTCGCGCCGGGCGCCGGCGAGGAGGCGGCCGGCGTTGTCCACGGTGTGGCGGCTGTAGGCGACCTGGTTGTGCGCCTTGACGGCCTCGGCGCGCGCGCGGTTGAACCGGTAGAGTTCCTCGGTGACGGCGATTTCCGGCGGGCGCGACAGCCGCACGAGAGCGAAGCCCGCCCCGGCGACGAGGAGGCCCCAGAAAATCACCCGAAAGAATTGGCGCACGACCGATGGCTAGCAGCGAAGCCGCCGGGATTCAAGCGGCGCGTCGCGGGACACGAGTCGAGCGGCGTAGCCACAGGCCTCCGTGCCTGTGGGGTTTTCCGCTCCGACGTTGGGCCGGCCCTCGTGGCCGTGCCGCTACCGAGCCTCGCGCAATGGACGGACCCGGCCGAGGTCCGTGGTAGCGCGGTGCTTCAGCCCGCGGATTTCGACTCGAACGCGGGCTGAAGCACCGCGCTACTCCCAAGCGCCTGCCAGGCGAAGCTCAATCGGCAGAGAATTGGTCGCGCTAGAAGTATCTCCGCAGAAACGCCGCCGCTTCATCCGAGAAGCCGACGATTTTGTTCGTGGCCTGGCGGTAGTGTTTGAAGTTCAGCTCGGTCTCGGGCCAGCCGTCGTTCCAGTTGGAAAATGGTTTGAGCTCGGCTCGCCCGAGCCGCCGCTGCGTGAGCGCGGTGCGTTTGACGGTGAGGCTCACGCGCGGAGTCTGCCGGGCGATGCCGGGCTTCCGCGGAGTCGGAGTGACTGAGGTCACGACGCCGGACGCGATGAGCCCCGGCCCGCCCTCGTTCTCGCTCGCGAAGACGAAGATCGTGTCGCCCTGGGCGACGCCTTTTCCGCCATACATGGTCTTCTGCGCGCGGAACGTGAACGCCTTCGCCCGCAGATCGCGCACCTCGGCCTTGATTGCGAAGGTCATGCTCCCCATCGCACGCGATTTTTGCGGCTCGCGCAATAGGCTGACGCCTTCCTTTTCTCGGGGAGCGCCCGCGTCCCGCGGGCTGTCCTCGGCGTCCCGCCGGGGATTTTCGGAGGAGCCGGCGAGACGCCAGCTCCAGCACGCGGGACGCGTGCGCTCCCCGGGAACAGCCCCGGCTGCGGTCAGCTTGAAATGCGAATCCAAATCAGTCCCGTCCCATAGCGTGCGGGCACGGTGAGGCAACTGCTTGCGCGGGAGCGTGAGCAGGGGTGCGGCGGGAACGTGAGCGATTGATACTTTCTGGGTGGACAGGGCGTTTACG
>JACQFT010000007.1 GCA_016199925.1 Opitutia bacterium
GATGATCTTGTTGTAGCGCTCGCCGGAGGTGATGATGCCCTTTTTGTATTGGGACTCGACCTCGTCGACCTTCTTGCGCGCGTCGCCCACGATCTCCTTTTTGTTTTCCGGGATGATCATGTCGTCGATGCCGATCGAGATGCCGGCCTGCATGGCGGTCTGGAAGCCGAGTTCCTTCAGTTTGTCGAGCGTCTCGACGGTGACCTGGTTGCCGGACTGCTTGTAGGTATTGAGGATGAGGTCGCCGAGTTTGCTCTTCGGCACCGGGAAGTTGATGAAGCCGAGCGCGGCGGGCCAGATCTGGTTGAAGATCACGCGGCCGACCGTCGTGCGGAGGTGTTTGCGTTCCCGGTTGCCGTAGACGGAGTCTTTGCCGAAGTCCGGATTCGGCACTTCGATCCAGTCGTGCATCTTCAGCGCGCCATCGGCCTTGACGTAGAGGACTTCCTGGAGCCCGGAGAGCAGCGGCACGCGCACGCCCTTGGCCGGCTTGGAGCGCGGCTCGATGGTGAGGTAATACGCGCCGAGCACGATGTCCTGCGACGGCGTGAGGATCGGCTTGCCGGAGGAGGGCGAGAAGATGTTGCTCGTCGACATCATGAGGAGCTTGCACTCCATGATGGCCTCGAGGGAGAGCGGCACGTGGACGGCCATCTGGTCGCCGTCAAAGTCCGCGTTGTAGGCGGTGCAGACGAGCGGGTGGATGCGGATGGAGGAGCCCTCGATCAGCACGGGCTCGAACGCCTGGATCGACAGGCGGTGGAGCGTCGGCGCGCGGTTGAGCAGCACCGGGTGGCCCTTGGTGACTTCCTCGAGGATGTCCCACACTTCGGGCGACTTCTTCTCGATCATCTTGCGCGCACCGCGGACGGTGTGGACGAAGCCGAGTTCTTTCAGACGGCGGATGATGAACGGCTCGAAGAGCACGAGCGCCATTTTCTTCGGGAGACCGCACTGGTGGAGCTTGAGCTCCGGTCCGATGACGATGACCGAACGGCCCGAGTAATCGACGCGCTTGCCGAGCAAGTTCTGGCGGAAGCGGCCCTGCTTGCCCTTGAGCATGTCGGAGAGCGACTTCAAGGCGCGGTTGCCGGCGCCCGTGACGGGGCGGCCGTGGCGGCCGTTGTCGAACAATGCGTCGACGGCGTCCTGCAGCATGTGTTTTTCGTTGTGGATGATGACGTCGGGCGTCTTCAACTGCATCAAATTCCGCAGGCGGTTGTTGCGGTTGATGACGCGGCGATAGAGATCGTTGAGATCGGACGTCGCGAAGCGGCCGCCCTCGAGCGGCACGAGCGGACGCAGATCGGGCGGGATGACGGGCAGCACTTCGAGCACCATCCACTCGGGGCGGGACTTGGAGTTGATGAAACCACCGATGACTTTGAGCCGCTTCGAGAGCTTCTTCTTGATCTGCTTCGACCGGGTGGCGCGCATCGTCTCGTGCAGTTCGAGGACCGTGGCCGGCATGTCCATCTGGAGGAGCACGTCGCGGACGGCCTCCGCGCCCATCTTGGCGGTGAAGGCATCGGCGCCGTATTCGTCGACGGCCTGCTGGTATTCGGTCTCGGTGAGGAGCTGCTTGAGCTCGAGGGGCGTCTTGCCCTGGTTCGTCACCATGTAGTTCTCGTAGTAGATGACACGCTCGAGCGAGCGGGCGGTCATGTCGAGCAGGAGACCGAGGCGGCTCGGCATGCTCTTGAGGAACCAGATGTGGGCGACGGGCACGGCGAGCTCGATGTGGCCCATGCGCTCGCGGCGGACGCGGGCGATGGTCACCTCGACGCCGCAGCGGTCGCAGACGACGTCCTTGTATTTGATGCGCTTGTATTTTCCGCAGGCGCACTCGTAGTCGCGCACCGGGCCGAAAATCTTTTGGCAGAAGAGACCGCCCGGCTCGGGCTTGAACGTGCGGTAGTTGATCGTCTCGGGGTTCTTGACCTCGCCGCGCGACCAGGCGCGGATCGTCTCGGGCGAGGCGACGGTGATGGTGACGTTATCAAACGGATTTTCGTCCGATCCCATGACGGACCGGACTTCTTCGCGGGCGTGTTCAGTGCTCATTTGTCGATTTTGCTCCCAGAATTGCGTTAAGAGTTAGCGGTTGCCACCGAGGGCTTCGCCGAGGGCGGTGCGGTGTTGTCGCCCTTGACGAGCGACTCATAGATCTTGGTGCGGCCGTTGACGTCGTCGGACTTGACGGTGAGGAGTTCCTGGAGGGTGTGCGCCGCGCCGTAGGCTTCGAGCGCCCACACTTCCATTTCGCCGAAGCGCTGGCCGCCGTATTGGGCCTTGCCGCCGAGCGGCTGCTGCGTGACGAGCGAGTAAGGACCGACCGCGCGCGCGTGAATCTTGTGCGACACGAGGTGGTTCAGCTTCATCATGTAGATGTAGCCGACGACGACTTCCTGATCGAGGCGCTCGCCGGTGCGACCGTCGTGGAGGACGGACTTGCCGGTCGAAGGCAGCTTGGCCTCCTTGAGGTAGCCGCGGACCTTGCTCTCGGGGATGCCGTCGAACACGGGCGTCGCGACTTTGATGCCGAGCTTGGAGCACGCCCAGCCGAGGTGCGTCTCGAGCACCTGCCCGACGTTCATGCGCGAAGGCACGCCCAGCGGGTTGAGGCAGATTTGGATCGGCGTGCCGTCGGGCAGGAAGGGCATGTCCTCTTCCGGCACGATCTTGGCGACGACGCCCTTGTTGCCGTGGCGGCCGGCCATCTTGTCACCGACCTCGAGCTTCTGCTTGGTGGCGATGTAAACCTTGACCTGCTTGATGACGCCGGGGCCGCCTTCTTCGCCGGTCTCGATCGTGGCGATCTTGCGTTCGCGGTCGCCTTCCAACTCGTCGAACTTCGACTGGAAGGAGGCGATGATTTCCATGATCTTGATGCGGACGGGCGAGGGATCGATCTCGATGTGCTTCGCGACGGCGGCGAGTTTGCGGAGGAGCGTCTTCGTGATCTTGCGGTTGGCCGGGATGATGATTTCGCCGGACTGGCCGTTGATGACGTCGAGCGGGATTTTTTCGCCGAGGAGGATGTTCGAGAGCGCTTCGGTCAGTTGCTCGCGCAACTTGTCCATCTGCGTCTTGTAGTCTTCCTGGATCTGCTTCACCTGGCGGCGACGGTCGGAGGGCGACATGCGGTCGCGCTCGGCATCGAGGCGCGAGGTCGAGACCTTCACGTCCATGATGATGCCGTTGACGCCGGAGGGGACGATGAGGGAGGTGTCCTTCACGTCCGCGGCCTTCTCGCCGAAGATGGCGCGAAGGAGTTTTTCCTCGGGGGCGAGCTCGGTCTCGGATTTCGGGGTGATCTTGCCGACGAGGATGTCGCCGGGCTTCACTTCCGCGCCGATGCGGATGACGCCGTTGTGATCGAGGTTCTTGAGGGCCTCTTCACCGACGTTCGGAATGTCGCGCGTGATTTCTTCCGGCCCGAGCTTCGTGTCGCGGGCGGTGACCTCGAATTCCTGCACGTGGATCGAGGTGAAGATGTCGTCCTTCAGCGCCTTCTCGGAGATAAGGATGGCGTCCTCGAAGTTGTAGCCGTTCCACGGCATGAACGCCACGAGGACATTGCGGCCGAGGGCGAGTTCGCCGCGATCCGTCGATGGACCGTCGGCGATGACTTCGTCCTTCTTGATCTTCTGGCCCTTCCTGACGATGGGGCGCTGGCTGAAGCAGGTGCCGGCGTTTGAGCGCATGAATTTGCGCAGCTCGTAATGAAAGACGTGGTTCTTCGGGTCGTGCTTCAGGTTGCGCGGCAGCTCGCCGTCCTTGGTGACGATGATGCGTTTCGCGTCGACGGAGGCGACGATGCCGGACTCTTCGGCGACCACGACGGTCTTCGAGTCGCGGGCGAGACGGCCTTCGAGGCCGGTGCCGACGAACGGCGCCTCGGTCTGGAGGAGCGGCACGCCCTGGCGTTGCATGTTCGAGCCCATCAGCGCGCGGTTGGCGTCGTCGTGCTCGAGGAACGGGATCAACCCGGCGGCGACGGACACGACCTGCTTGGGCGAGACGTCCATCAGGTCGACCTCGTCGGCGGCGACTTCGAGGAAGTTGCCGGAGTTGCGGGCGGTGACTTTGCCGATGAAGTTGCCCTTCTCATCGACCTCGGCGTTGGCCTGGGCGATGGTCTTGCCTTCCTCCTGGTCGGCGGTGAGGTAAACGACCTTGTCGGTCACGCGGCCCTTCTCTTTCTCGACGACGCGATACGGCGACTCGATGAAACCGAATTCATTGACGCGGGCGTAGGTGGAGAGGGAGTTGATGAGGCCGATGTTCGGACCTTCCGGGGTCTCGATCGGGCAGATGCGGCCGTAGTGCGACGGGTGAACGTCGCGGACCTCGAAGCCGGCGCGCTCGCGGTTTAGACCGCCCGGCCCGAGGGCGGACAGCCGGCGCTTGTGCGTGAGCTCGGCCAGAGGATTGATCTGGTCCATGAACTGCGAGAGCTGGCTGCGCGCGAAGAAATCGCGGATGACGGTCGTCAGCGCCTTCGGGTTGATCAGCTTCTGCGGCGTGATCGAGTCGACGCTCTGGTCGTAGAGGGTCATGCGCTCGCGGACGAGACGCTCGGTGCGGCTGAGGCCGACGCGGCACTGGTTGGCGAGCAACTCGCCGACGGTGCGGACGCGGCGGGAACCGAGGTGATCGATGTCGTCGACGATGCCGTCGCTCTTCTTGAGGCGGACGAGATACTTCGTCGCGGCGACGACGTCGTCGCTGGCGAGAATGCGGTTCTCGAGGTCGATCTTGAGGTCGAGCTTCTGGTTGATCTTGTAGCGGCCGACGCGACCGAGGTCGTAGCGTTTCGGATCGAAGAACAGGCGCTTGAGCAGGGCCTTCGCGTTGGCGGTGGTCGGGGGCTCGCCGGGGCGCAGCTTCTTGTAGATTTCCTTGAGGGCTTCTTCCTCGTTGCGAGTCGGGTCTTTCTTGAGCGCGCGGATGATCGCGCCCTCGTCGACGGTCGTGTCGATCACGCGCATCGAGGTGATGTCATGTTTCTCGAAGGTGCGGACGATGGCCTTGGTGAGCGGCTCGAACGCGCGCGCGAGCACGACGCCCTTTTGGGCGTCGATCACATCCTCGACGAGCACGAGCGTGGAAACGTTCTCCAGGTCGAGGGCCTTGTTCACCTTCAGGTCCTGGATCGTGTAGAACAGGTTCAGGATATCGAGGTCGTTGCTGAAGCCGATGGAGCGGAGCAGCGTCGTGATGAGAAATTTGCGGCGGCGGCGGCGGCGGTCGAGATAGACGTAGAGGAGGTCGTTGTTGTCGAACTGGACCTCGAGCCAGGTGCCGCGGTCGGGGATGATGCGGAACGAGTGGAGCAGCTTGCCGTTCGGGTGCGTGGCGACCTCGAAGCAGATGCCGGGCGAACGGTGGAGCTGGGAGACGACGACGCGCTCGGCGCCGTTGATGATGAACGAGCCGCGCTCGGTCACCATCGGGATGTCGCCCATGAAAATTTCCTCGTCCTTGATGAAGTCTTCCTCGCGCAGGCGCAGCTTCACGTAGAGCGGCACGGCGTAGGTGGTGCCTTCGCGGAGGCACTCGATCTCGGAGCTCTTGGGCTCGCCGATCGTGTAGGACACGTATTCGAGCACGAGGCGCTCGTCGTAGGACGTGATGGGGAAGACCTCGCGGAAGACGGCCTCGAGGCCGAAGGGCTTGCGCTGCTTCTCGGGCGTGTCCTTCTGGAGATACTCGAGATAGGAGCTGATTTGCAGCTCGATCAGGTTCGGCGGCTGAATGACTTCGCGGAGTTTGCCGAAGTTAATGCGTTCGGTATGTGTGCGGTCTGCCATGGAATTTCCCGTTGGGTGGTGAATCGAAAGAAAGGTGCGGAACTCAGCTGTTCAGGTTGGAACAACCGGCAGTGGTGCGCTTGGGCTCAAGGCCGCGGAGCGCTGAAAGAACAAATGAAAGAAAGCCGAAAGACAGGCCGCGGTTGCGCACGGCCTGTCTCGGTGTTTTCGAAAGAAAAAAGAACGGTGGCGACAATGGCTGGTTATTTGACCTGCACTTTGGCGCCGGCGGCCTCGAGCTTCTTCTTGATCTCTTCGGCTTCGGCCTTGTTGACGCCTTCCTTGACGGGTTTCGGCGCACCTTCGACGAGGTCCTTGGCTTCCTTGAGGCCCAGGCCGGTGATGGCGCGGACTTCCTTGATCGCGCCGATCTTGTTGGCGCCGGCCTCGAGGAGGACGACGGTGAACTCGGTCTGCTCTTCGGCGGCGGGGCCGGCGGCAGCGGCGACCGCAACGGCGGGGCCGGCGGCAGCAGCGGCGGAGACGCCCCACTTGGTTTCGAGCTCTTTGACGAGAGCGGCGAGGTCGAGGATGGACTGGGTGGACAGCCACTCGATGACTTGGTCTTTGGTGATGTTGCTCATATTGGACTCCTGAAGCGACTAGCGGTCTCGATGGGTGAAACGCGTTTAAGGGACGTGTCCCCTAGCCTGCTTCTTTGTTTTTTGCTTCCCGGCTTGCGCCGGAAAAAGTGAATAAGGTTTGAGTTTTAAGGTGTCAGGCTCAGGCGGCGGAGGCAGCGGGCTGCTCCTTCTTGACCTTGGCGTCGAGCACGCGGACGAAGGCCGCGGCCTGCATCGTGAGCATGCCGAGGAGCATCGAGCGCAGCGCGTCGAACGACGGGAGATCGGCGAGCTTCGAGAGGTCGGCGGCGTTCATCAGCTTCTTGTCAAGCACGCCGACTTTGACTTCGAGTTTCTGTTTGTCCTCGACGTATTTCTTCAGGATCTTCGCGACGCCGGCGGGATTTTTTCCGCCGACGACGACGGCCGTCTGGCCGATGAGCGCGCTGTCCAGGTCGGGCAGGCCCATCGCCTTCGCGGCGACGCGGAAGGAGCTGTTCTTGACGACGTGAAACTCGGCCTTTTCGGGCGCGAGGCGCTTGCGCAGCTCGGCGATCTCGGCGACGTTGATCTTGGTGAAATTGGTGAGGATGACGTAGTCGGACTTTTTGAGGTGCCCGCTGACTTCATCGATCAGGTATTTTTTTTCAGCTCTCATGGTGGCGGCCTCTTAGTATTTGTTGAATTCGGTGGAGGCGATTTTGACGCCGGGGCTCATCGAGGAGGAGAGGGTCACGCTCTTGATGTAGTGGCCCTTGAATGCGGCCGGCTTGGCCTTGCCGATGGCGTCGAGCACCGCCGTGACGTTCTCGAGGATCTGGTCGGTGGTGAATGAGCGCTTGCCGACGCCGACGCCGATGTTGGCGGTCTTGTCGACTTTGAACTCCACGCGGCCCGCCTTGACGGCCTTGATGCCCGCGGCGATGTCGTCGGTCACGGTGCCGGACTTCGGGTTCGGCATGAGGCCCTTCGGGCCGAGGACGCGGGCGAGCGAGCGGACGGACTTCATGGCCTCGGTGGTCGCGATGGCGACGTCGAAGTCGAGCCAGCCTTCGTTGATCTTCGCCATCAGGTCGGCGAGACCCGCGTAGTCGGCGCCCGCGGCGAGCGCCTTCGCGGTGTCGTCGGTGAAGACGAGCACCCGGACTTTCTTGCCGGAACCGTTGGGCAGCGGCGTGGTGCCGCGGACCATCTGGTCGCCCTGCGCCGGATCGACGCCGAGGCGGAGGGACAGCTCCACGGTCTCGTCGAACTTGGCTTTCGGGAATTTCGTGAGGATCTCGACCGCTTCTTTGAGCGGGTAGTCCTTGGTAAGGTCGGCGGCTTTGACGGCGCTGACGAATCGCTTGCTGTGTTTGACGGGCATTGGGTCTCCTTGCGGTGCGAACGTCCCGGGTGGGACTCCCGCGGTGAGGTGGGTGGGTGGGAAAAATCAGTCGACGACTTCGATGCCCATGTTGCGGGCGGTGCCGGCGATCATGCGGATGGCGGCTTCCTCGCTGTTGGCGTTGAGGTCGGCTTTCTTGAGGTTGATGATCTCGATGATCTGCTTTTTCGTGACCTTGCCGACTTTGTCCTGGTTGGGCCGGGCGGAGCCGGTCGCGATGCCGGCCGCTTTCTTCAGCAGCACCGCCGCCGGGGGCGACTTGCAGATGAAGCTGAAGGATTTGTCGGAGAAGACCGTGATGACGACCGGGATGATCATGCCGGCCTGGTCCTGGAAGTTTGGATTGGGACTGGTTGGGTGTGGGCGGCGGGGATCAGCTTTCAGAGGCGCGCTGGACCTGCCAGTATTCGAGTTCGACGGGCGTGAACCGGCCGAAAATGGAGACAGAAATCTTGAGCTTGCCGCGCGCGGGATCGACCTCGTCGATGCGGCCGTTGAGGTTCAGGAACGGGCCGTCGGTGATCTTCACTTCCTCGCCCACGTCGAACGTCACCTTCGGGATTTCTTTGCCGGTGGCGGCCGCGAGGCGCGTCTTGATCTCGTCGATCTCGGCCTGTCGCAACGGGGCCGGGTGGTCGCCGCCGACGAAGCCGATGACGCCGCCCGCGTCTTTCACGAAGTAGAACGGTTTGATGATGACCTTCTTCTCCTCGTCGTAGAGGCGCATGTTGATGAAGACGTAGCCCGGGTAGAGTTTGCGGACCTTCGTCGACTTCTTGCCGCCCTTCACCTCGGAAACGACTTCCGTCGGCAGGAGCACCTCGGCGATGTAGTCGTCGAGCTCTTCGGCCTTCTTGAATTTCTCGATGTAGGTTTTCACCTTGTTCTCCTGGCCGGAGAGCGTGTGCAAAGCGAACCACTGGGCGCCGGTCGGCGTGGAAGTCTGGGTGGACATCGGGGAGGGCGTCAGCTGACGAGCTTCGTGAACAGATCGACGAACTGGTAGAGCGAGAAATCGGTGATGCTCGTGAACACGCCGAGCAGGAGGCAGGCGACGATCACGACAATCGTCGAATCCTTCAGCTCGCCCTTGGTGGGCCAGCTGGCTTTCTGCAACTCGCCGACGAGTTCGCTGAAGAAAATACGGGCGCTGCGGAACGGATTGGCCATGGTGGTGGGACTGGGCGGAGGAGGTGGCAGGGGCGGAGGGAATCGAACCCCCAACCAACGGTTTTGGAGACCGCTACTCTACCAATTGAGCTACACCCCTGTGGTTATTTCTTTTAGACGACACAGCCGGAGCCCCAAAAAGGAGCCCCGGCAGCAGCGTGCTGAAGGTTATGGGACGCTTATTCGATGATCTCCGTGACACGTCCGGCACCGATGGTGCGGCCGCCTTCACGGATCGCGAACTTCTGGGTCTTCTCCATTGCGATCGGGACGATGAGGTCGATCTCCACGGCGATGTTGTCGCCGGGCATGACCATCTCGACGCCTTTCGGCAGATGGGCGATCCCAGTCACGTCGGTCGTGCGGAAGTAGAACTGCGGGCGGTAACCGTCGAAGAACGGCGTGTGGCGGCCGCCCTCGTCCTTCGAGAGGACGTAGATCTCGGCCTTCGCCTTCTTGTGCGGCTTGATCGTCTTCGGCGCGGCGATCACCTGGCCGCGCTCGATGCCATCCTTGTCGATCCCGCGGAGGAGGATGCCGACGTTGTCGCCCGCCTGCCCTTGGTCGAGCAGCTTGCGGAACATTTCGATGCCGGTCACGACGGTGGTGGTCGTGTCCTTGAGGCCGACGATCTCCACGGTGTCGTTGAGCTTGCAGATTCCGCGCTCGATGCGGCCCGTCGCGACGGTGCCGCGGCCGGTGATCGAGAAGACGTCCTCGACGGACATCAGGAAGGGCTTGTCGAGTTCGCGCTGGGGCTCCTCGATTTCGGAGTCGATGGCTTCCATCAGGTCCTGGATCGCTTTCTCGCCCTCGGGCTTGCCCTCGAGCGCGGCGGTGGCGGAGCCGCGGATGATCTTGGCGGTCTTGCCGTCGAATTTATACTTGGTGAGCAGGTCGCGGATTTCTTCCTCGACGAGTTCCAGCAGCTCCGGGTCGTCGATCAGGTCGACCTTGTTCAGGAAGACCACCAGCTTCGGCACGCCGACCTGGTAGGCGAGGAGGATGTGCTCGCGCGTCTGCGGCATCGGGCCGTCGGCGGCGGAGACCACCAGAATCGCACCGTCCATCTGGGCGGCGCCGGTGATCATGTTCTTGACGAAGTCGGCGTGGCCGGGGCAGTCGACGTGCGCGTAGTGGCGCTTGTCGGACTCATACTCCACGTGGGCCACGGAGATCGTCACGATCTTCGAAGCGTCACGCACAGTGCCGCCCTTGGCAATGTCCGCGTAGGACTTGACCTCGGCGAGACCCTTGCGGGCCTGGACCGCCAGGATCGCGGTCGTCAGCGTGGTTTTGCCGTGGTCGACGTGGCCAATTGTGCCAACGTTGACGTGCGGCTTCTTGCGTTCGAATGTTGCTTTAGCCATGTGGAGTCGGAGTGTATTTTTGGTGGTTGAAGTGGTTGACCTTGATTAACGTCGGAGATCACCGACGTCGCCCTGGAGCCCAGAACCGGATTCGAACCGGCGACCTCGTCCTTACCAAGGACGTGCTCTGCCAACTGAGCTATCTGGGCAGACCAAGACATAGGCAAAAAACAAAGAGAACGGACAGAGAATGATTCCCGAAATTAACCGTCAACTAGATTCTTGCATTTCTCGCAAAAAACCTACGGCCCCACCACCACGCGGTAGCGCCCGGGGCCCACGCGCTCGCCGAGGTGAAACGACTGGACGAGGTAGTCGCGGAAAAACGCATCGACCTCCTCCCACCCCGAGCCCGCCAGCAACACCGGCTCGCCAATCACGCCCGCGCTGCCCACCACCACGAGGAACTCGAGCGGCGCGAAGTCCGTCCGCGGCAGCTTCAACTGGTGTAACGCCTGCGCCACAATCGTTTTCCCGTCGGCGAGCGCATTGACTTCCATGAACGCCGCCCGCCCCGCCAAAGGCGCCCGCGGGTCGTCGCGCGCCCCGATCCCCGCGAACGGCGCTTCGTTGCCCTGCGCGAGCACGTCGCCCAGCCGCTCGCTCGTCGCCGCGGTTTCCTGCCCGTAGGCCGGCATCGAGCTGTCGGTGAAACGCAGTTTGGCGCCGTAGCTGGCGAACACCTGCCCCGGCTGGCGCCGCGCGATTTCCGGCGCCTGGTTCTGCCCGAAATTAAACTCGGTCGGAAAAAACAACGGCGTCGGGTCAAAATACTTCGCCCGCTCCTGCAACTCCCGGTCGCCCGCCGTGGCACCGGCCGCGACGAGCTTCACGAACGCCTCTTTCGGTCTCGCCGCCGCTTCGCCCGGGCCGTCCCCCGCGCGCGACCACCAGCCCCAGGTGCCGGCCGCTGCGAGTGCGGCCGCCGCCGCCGCCCAGAAACGCCGCCTCACCGTATTCCCACCCGCCTTCATCGCCGCGTCCTCACCTCGCGCCCGGCGTCTCGCCGGACTGCGCCTGCGGTTCCGCCGCGATCAGCACGCTCGCGAAACCTTCCTTCCGCGCCATGTCGCACAAATCCAAAAACGCCTGCATCGACACCTGCCGGTCCGCGCGCACCAGCAGCACCGCGCCGGGATGCGTGCGCACATAGGCGGCCATCTGCCGGCGCAATTCCTCCAGCGTAAACATCCCGCCCTCGAACAGCAGCACGTTGTCGCGCCGGTAGCTCACGACCACCGACGCCGCCCCGGTGCCCTGCGAGCCCGCGCTCACCTGCGGCAGCTCCAGGCCCGCCGCCGGCCCGCCGACCGCCATCGCCAGACCCGGCGCGAGCACGAAGCGCGAACCGAACAGCACGAACAGCAGCGCGATCGCGCCGGCGTTCACCCAAAAAAACACATCGAAGTCCCGCGGCGGCTTGCTCAGCCGCGCTGCGAGATCGAGCGGTCGCGTGATCATCTCTCGACCCCCGTCGGCACCGGTCCGCCGGCCGCCCCGCGCACCGCCGGTTCGCCCGCGCGGTCCCTCCGCAGCAGAAACCGCATGAGGTCGTTGCTCACCCACTCCATGTCATGCACGAGCGCGCGCACCCGGCCCGCAAGGAAATGCCGCGCGAGGTGCGCCGGGATCGCCACCGCCAGGCCCGTCGCCGCCGCGAGGAGCGCGACCCACATCCCCTCCGCCAGCACCACCGGCGTCGCATAGTTGCCGCCCTGGTTGAACAGCCAGAAAGTGCGGATCATCCCGAGCAGCGTGCCGAGCAGCCCGAGCAGCGGCGCGATCTGCGCGACGGCCGCGAGCGACCCGATGCGCCGCTCGAGCACGGGCAATTCCGCGAGCGCCGCCTCCTGCACCGCGAACCGCAGCGCGGCCTCGTCGGCCGTCGCGTGGCGCAGCCCGGCTTTCACCACCGCGGCCACCGGCCCCGGCGTCTCCTCGCACACGGTCAGCGCCTCCATCAGGCGGCCCTTGTCCAACAGATTCATAACGCGCGAGCTTCGCCTGCGCCTGCGTCGCGCCGCCGAGCCGGTTGTCGATGATCAGTTGGTAGGCGCGCTGCGCCTCGTCGAGCCGCCCCGCCTCCTCGTGCAGTTGCCCCAGTTCCAGCAGCGAACGCGACACCCAGTAGCGGCCCTTCGCGCCGAGCTTCTCCGCCTGCGCGCGGTCGAGCAGGAACTAATCCACCACCGACCAGAACACCGTCTGCGCCTTCGCCGGTTGCGCCCGTTTCTCCAGCGCGTAGCCCCACTTGAAACCCGCCTCGGCCCGCAGATCGACCGGCGCCGACGGCAGATCGCGCAACCGCTCGAAAATCGCCGCCGCGCTCTCGTAGTTCACCACGCTGTTGGCGCCCAGCGCGAAGAGCGTGTCCGCCAGCGCCAGATGCGCGAGCAGCACGTCCGGATGCTGCGCGTAGTTGTTCACCAGGCTCTCGTAGAACGTCCGCGCCGCCCCGAAGTCGTTCAGCTTCCGCAGCAGATCGCCCTGCTTGAGCCGCGCATAGAACACCAGATTGTCCCGCGGGTAGTCGCGCACCAGCTTCTCCAGATAGAGCGTGTAGGCGTCGCGCAGATTCCGGTCGAGGCCGAGCCGCTCCGCGTTCAACGCCGACTCGTAGAGCGCGAGCGGCGCGAACTCGCTCTGCGGATGCTCGTCGACGAGCTTCACCAGCAGCTCCTGCGCCTTCACGATGTCGCCGCGCTGCGCGAGCCCGCCGGCCTGCACGATGTAGGAATAGATCGCCGCCTTCGTGCCCCGGTAGTCCGCGCGCAATTTCTCCAGCAGCGCCGCGCCTTCCTTGTCGCGGTTCAGCGCGAGCAGCGCCTGCGCTTTCAGCAACAGCGCCGTGCTCGCCACGTCCGCCCGCAGCCCGTTGTCCAACTCCTTCGCGCCGTCCTGCAGCAGCGCCAGCAGCTCGTCGACCTGCCGCACCGTCTCGGCCGGCTGCGCGCTGTCGAACGACAGCCGCGCCCGCAGCCACATCAGCCGCACGCGCAGTTCGTCCGGCACGCCCTGCGCGCCGCCCAGCAGCAGCCGGTTCACCCGCGCGTAAGCCGCCGGCGTCTGCCCGCGCACCTGCATTTCCTTCACCAGATTCCATTCGGCCTGCCAGCGGTTGACCGCGTCGAAGGCCGGGTGGCCCGCCGAGCTGTCGAGCAACGCCGCCGCGGCGTCCAGTTGCCCGGCGCGGATGTCCGCCAGCACGCGCTGGAAAATCAGCACGCCCGCCGGCACCACCTGCGGCGATTCACGCAGCGCCGCATCGTAGGCGTCGGCGGCGTTCTGGTAGTCCTCCGAGCGGAAAAACGCCTCGGCGAGCAGCACCCCGAGCTCGGCCCGCTCGCGCCCCGGCGCCAGCGCCGCGCGCAATTGCACGATCACGTCCGCCGCCGTGCGGTAGCGCTTCAGCTCCCACGCGACCGTCAGCCGCACCCCGAGCGCCGCCGCCTTGAGCGCCGAGCCGGGAAATCGCTCGAGCAAGCTCCGCGCATCGTCCTCGGCCGGGCCGTAGAGTTTGTCCGCCAGCGCCGCCTGCGCGCGCACCAGCAGCAAATCCTCGATCACCGCCGGCGGCACCGGCGCGCCGATCAGCATCCCCAGATTGCGCCGCAACTGCTCGCGCTCCGCCGGCGTCTTCACCCCGCGCACGAGCGAGTAGAGCGCCGTGCGCTGCGTGTCGGGCCGCTGCCCCGTCCGCAACAACTCGAGAAACGCCGTGCGGCCTTCCGCCGTGTCCTCCCCCGCGATCAGGCCGAGCAAAAGGTGAAACTGGTCCGCCACATTGCGCTCCGTGGCCGGCAGCGCCGCGAGGATGCGTTGCAGCACCGCCTGCGCCTCCGCCTTGCGGCCGAGCAACGCCAGTCCCGTCGCGTAAGCGCGCGCGAAGTCATAGCCGTTTCGCTGGCCGGCGAACCGCTCCATGTTGCCGCGCATCGTCGCCAGCTCGCGCTCGGTCGGCGGCCGCACCCGCCGGCTCGCCTGCGCCTGCCCGAGCGCGAAGCGCGCCCGCTGCAGCTCCGACACCCCGGCGTTGATCGCCTGCTCGTAGAGCCCGCCGACGCGCCCGAGGTCGCCCTCGGCGTCCGCGATTGTCGCCTGCAAAAAAAACCACCACCCGCGGTCCGCCGCGCTCAGCTCCTCGGGCTTGACCGCCGCGAGCGCCGCCTTCGCCGCCGCCGTGCGCCGGTCGTTCGCCGCGAGCAGGCCGACCCGCAGGTGATACGCCGCGGTGCGCGCGCCGTCGTCGGCCTGCAGCGCCGCCTCCGCCGCCCGCAGCTCGCCCGTCTCCATCAGCGCCGTCACCAGGTTCAGCGTCACGCGCGGCCGCATCGCCGCGGGAATCTCCGGCTCGGCCAGCAGGTCGCGGTAAATCGCCGCCGCCGTCGCCGAAAAGCCCGCGTGCAACGCGTCGTCGGCCCGCGCCTCGTTCACGATCCACCCGCCGGGCACGGCGCGCTCCGCCGCGCGCGCCGCCACCAGCGGGCTCGGGCCCGCCGGCTGCGCCCGCGCCCCGCCGAGCAAACCGGCCGCGAGCAAAATGATCCCCGGAAATTTCTTCATCAGCGGCCGCAGCGTGCCCTCCCCTCTCGCCCGTGGCAAGCCCGCGCCCGGCCGCCCGCCGCCGGCAACGTTTCCGCCGTCGGGACCGGCGTCCCTACCGGTCCGGTTTTCTTCGCTGAAAAATTATCCCGGCAGGCACGGAGGCCTGCCGCTACACCGCGAGCCGCTTCTGGAAACACCTCCCCTCGCTGTAACAGAAAATTTCTCGCGCCCATGTTCCGCCTCCGACAGCTTCGCGGCCATCGAGTTCAACCCATCACCACCATGATCATCGCCCTTCTCGTCCTCCTCGGCCTCGCCGCCATTCTGTTCTTCTGGGTCGTCGGCGCCTACAACGGCCTCGTCACCCTCCGCAACCGTTTCAAGAACGCGTTTGCCCAGATCGACGTCCAGCTCAAGCGCCGCTACGACCTCATCCCGAATCTCGTCGAGACCGCCAAGGGCTACATGAAGCACGAGCGCGAGACGCTCGAGGCCGTCATCGCCGCGCGCAACACCGCCTACGCCGCCTCGAAAGCCGCCGCCGCCAACCCCGCCGATACGGGCGCCATGAAGGGCCTGCTCACCGCCGAGTCCGGCCTCGCCGGCGCCATGTCGCGCCTGATGGTCGTCTCCGAGCAATACCCCGACCTCAAGGCCAACCAAAACATGATGCAGCTCACCGAAGAGCTCACCTCGACCGAGAACAAAATTTCCTTCGCCCGTCAGGCCTACAACGACTCCGTCACCAGCTATAACACCTCGCGCGAGACCTTCCCCACGAACCTCCTCGCCGGCATGTTCAATTTCGCCGAAGCCCAGCTCTTCCAAGTCGACGCCGCCGCGGAACGCTCCGCCCCGCAGGTGAAGTTCACCTAACCTCTGAACTGTAGGAGCGGCTTTACGCCGCGATAACGCCGCTCCGTTACCATCCGTGCCATCCGTGGCAAAATAACTCCCCCATGCAAAACACCACCGCCTTCACCCTCGCCGGCCAGCGCACCGTCAAGGAACTCGGCACCGTCCGCGGCGTCGTCGTCCGTTCGCGCTCGATCGTCGGCAGCTTCGGCGCGAGCCTCCAGACGATCTTCGGCGGCGACATCACCCTCTACACCGAACTCTGCGAACGCACCCGCCAGGACGCCTACGAACGCATGGTCGCGCACGCCCGTGAACTCGGGGCCAACGCCATCATCGGTCTCCGCTACGACGCCACCGAAATTTCCCATGGCGTCACCGAAGTCCTCTGCTACGGCACCGCCGTCGTCGTCGAGCCGGCGTGATTGCCGATCGAACCCTGTAGGGCCGGCCCTCGTGGCCGCGCCGCTCCGAAATCTGATGGTCACAAAAAACACCAAGAACACAAAAAGGCCGGATGCCTCCCGGTCTCCGCCTTTTTTTGTGCTTCTCGCCCGCCCGTCGAAGCCTTGGCGAAGTCGGGTGTTTTTCGTGGCCAATCCGTTTTTCTCCTGACCCATGGACTTCTTCGAGGCTCAGGCCCGCGCGCACCAACGGACCAAACGGCTCGTCCTCCTCTTCGCGCTCGCAGTCGGCGGCACGATTGTCACCAGCTACCTCGCCGCCGTGCTCTTGCTCGGACAAGCCGGCTCGCGCTCGCGCGACCGTTCCGACTACGATGAGCCGGCGGCCGTGACGCAATGGTGGGACCCGCAGATTTTCGCCGGCGTCGCGCTCGGCACCTTAGCCGTCGTCGGCCTCGCCTCACTCTACAAATGGTCGCAGCTGCGCGCCGGCGGCTCGGCCATCGCCGAGCTGGCGGGCGGCCGCCGCCTCGATCCGCACACGACCGACCTCCGCGAGCGCCGCCTGCTCAACGTCGTCGAGGAAATGGCCATCGCGTCCGGCGTGCCCGTCCCCGCCGTTTTCGTCATGGACGACGAACCCGCGCTCAACGCCTTCGCCGCCGGCCTCACCACCAGCGACGCCGCCGTCGCCGTCACCCGCGGCACGTTCGACAAACTCAACCGCGACGAGTTGCAGGGCGTCATCGCGCACGAGTTCAGCCACATTCTCAACGGCGACATGCGGCTCAACGTGAAGCTCACCGCCATCGTCTTCGGCATTCTCGTCATCGGCGTGATCGGCCGCGGCGTCCTCCAGTCGTTCGGCCGCGTGCGCGGCGGCGGCGGCAAGAAGAACGACAGCGTCGCCGTCGTCTTCGCCGTCGGGCTCGCCCTGATGATCGTCGGCTACATCGGCTACTTCTTCGGACGCCTCATCCAGGCCGCCGTGTCGCGCCAGCGCGAATTTCTCGCCGACGCCTCCGCCGTCCAGTTCACGCGCAACCCCGGCGGCATCGCCAACGCCCTCCGGAAAATCGGCGGCTTCGCCATCGGGTCGAACATCGACAGCAGCCATGCGGCCGAGATCGGCCATTTCTTTTTCGCCCAAAGCTTCCGCTCCAACTTCGGCGGACTCTGGGCCACGCACCCGCCGCTCGACGAACGCATCCGCGCCGTCGACCCGCAGTGGGACGGGAGGTTCATCGATCCGCCCGAAGTCGTCGACGTCGCCCGCGAATCATTCGTCGCCGCCGGCTTCGCGAAAAAGAAACCCGCCCCTCCTCCGCTCCAGCCGCTCTCGCCCGTCGCCGCAATGGCGCTCGCCGGCAGCTTCACCCCGGAGCGCGTCACCGACGCCCAGCAACTCCTCGACCGCATCCCGCCGCGTCTGCGCGAGGCCGCCCGCCAACCCGGCGAAGCGGCGGCTCTCGTTTATGCTTTGCTCATCGACCCGGTGAACGAGGAAAAACTGTTCGCGCTCATCGGCTCGCTCGCCGGCGGCGACGCCCTCGTGCGCACGCAGGAATTTTTCCCGCTCACCTCGCAGCTCCCCGCCGCGGCCCGTCTGCCGCTGATCAATCTCACGCTGCCCGTGCTGCGCAATCTGTCCGACGCCGCGCTCGGCCAGTTCGCCCGGACCGCCGACGCCCTCATCATGGCCGACGGCGAAGTCTCCGTCTTTGAGTTCATGATCCAGAAGGCGCTCATTCGCCACGTCGTCGTCGCGCGCCAGCCGCAGGCGCACGACTCGCCCGCCATCTTCTCGTTCCAAGCCGTCGCCGCCGAAATCAGTCTCGTCCTCTCCGTGCTCGCCAGCGCTTCGTCCGACGACACCGCCGCGCAGACCGCCGCGTTCGCCGCCGGCGCCGCGCAACTCCCGCTCCTCGCCAATTCGCTCAACTTCGCGCCGGCCGACGCCTGGAATTTCCCGCAGCTCGACGCCGCACTCGACAAACTCGCCACGACCTCCGGCCCGATCAAGCAACGCGCACTCCTCGCCGCCGCGCACGTGGTGAGCAGCGACGGCGTGATCCTCGCCACCGAAGCCGAGTTGCTCCGCGCCGTCGCCGACACCCTTGGCTGCCCGCTGCCGCCCCTGCACGCCGCCGCCTGAGCCGCATCTCTCGCGCCCCCCGACGGACGCGCCCGCCTGTCTTTCCCTTGGCTCCGCGCCGCCCCGTCGTCCCGTTCCACGGGCGAAACGCAGCGACTCCACCAAACGCCCGCCGCCCCTCGCAGCCGGACCGCGGCCTCCCCTTCCCCGCCCGGTCCGACCAGCCCGCCCGGTCCGACCAACCCGCGCGGAAACCTGCCGCCCCTCGCCGCCCCTCGCCGCCCCGCGGCACTCCCGCGGCCCGCTCTCCGTCCCCGGCTCCGCGGCGAGACTTGTCACGTAATAGGGCAAGTGACAGCAACCGTTGAGCACCCCCGAGGCTGAAAAGTGACAGCGTCGCGGAGAGGGAAGCGAAGAGATTTGAGCAGCGGTTGGTGGGTCGGGGCGCGCCGGCGCAGCGCGTGGACGCGCAGGATTTGGGTGCGCACGTTGAGTTCGGCGCGCACGAGCCGGTGCGACCAATG
>JACQFT010000158.1 GCA_016199925.1 Opitutia bacterium
CACCCGATCACGCCCGTGATGCTCGGCGACGCTGCGCTCTCGCAGAAAGTCGCCGCCCGCATGCTGGAGAAAGGCGTCTATTGCATCGGCTTTTTCTACCCCGTCGTGCCGCAAGGCATGGCGCGCATCCGCACGCAGGTCTCCGCCGCGCACAGCAAGGAAGACCTCGCCTTCGCGATCAACGCCTTCGCCGAAGTGAAGAAAGAGTTCGGCCTCTGAGCGCCGGTCCGTCCGCCTTCCCCTTATGAAGAATCAACCGACCACTGTTCAGATGGGCAAACTTCGCGCGGCGGCGCGCGCGGCGGCGGGGCAAGCCTACGCGCCCTACTCCCGGTTTCGCGTCGGTGCTGCGATCCTCGCGGACTCGGGGGAAATCTACTCGGGCTGCAACGTTGAGAACGCTTCCTACGGGCTCTCCAACTGCGCCGAGCGCACGGCGATTTTCTCCGCCATCGCGGCCGGCGAGCAGAAGCTGAAGATTCGCTGCGTCGTCGTCTACACACCGACGAAGATGGCCGCCGCCCCGTGCGGCGCGTGCCGCCAGGTCATCAACGAATTCGGGCCGCACGCGCGCGTGATTTCCTTCTGCCAAAGCGCCGACACCATCGACACCTCGCTCGACGCTCTTCTGCCCGGCGCCTTCGGCCCCGACGATCTCAAGCAACTCATCCCCAAAACTGCGACGCCGCGAGCGTCGCTTCTCCTTCTATGAAATATCTCCTCGTCTTCGCCGCCCTCACTGCCGCCAACACCGCCGCACTCGCGGCCGATGCCGCCCAAACCGCTCGCCCGATTCTCGGCGTCGACCGCTCCTACATGGACCTCGGCGTGCCGCCCGCCACCGACTTCTACGCCTATGCCAACGGCGCCTTCGCCCGGCTGCCGATCCCCGGTGAATACGCCTCTTACGGCGTCAACCAAGAGATCGACGAGCGGAATTTCGCGATCCTGAAAGACATTCTGGAAACCTCCGCCAAGTCCGGCGGCCCGAAGGGCAGTCTCGCGCAGCGCGTCGGAGATTTCTACGCCGCCGGCATGGACGAGGCCGCCATCGAAGCGGCCGGCCTCAAGCCGCTCGCGCCGTTTTTCGCCGAGATTGATTCGATCAAATCCGCAGCCGACATCGTGCCGGTCCTCGGCCGCTTGCAGGCGCAGGGCCTCGGTGCGGGCTTCGGATTCGGCGTGCGGATCGACGACAAGAACAGCACGGCGATGATCGCCGGTTTCGGACAAGGCGGACTCAATCTTCCCGAGCGCGACTACTACCTTCGCCCCGACGAGAAATCGGCCGAGATCCGGAAGGCCTACGTCGCGCACGTCGCCAGGATGTTCGAGCTGGCGGGCGACAATGCCGGAACCGCCGGCGCCAAGGCCGCCGCCGTCATGGCTCTCGAGACGAAGCTCGCCGAAGCGTCGCGCAAACTCGTCGATCTTCGCGACCCGGAGAAAAACTACAACAAGTTCGAGCGCGCCGAGCTGCCGAAGGTCACGCCCGACATCGCGTGGGAAAGCTTCCTGAAGGAACAAAATTTCCCCGCCGGCGAGAAGTCGGTGCTTGTCGGCCAGCCGGAGTTCTTCGTCGCCTTCGCGGCGTTGCTGAAATCGGAACCGGTTGAGACTTGGAAAACCTATCTGCGTTGGGCGGTGCTGCACCAGGCGGCGAATTATCTCGGGCACGCTTTCGTGGACGAGACCTTTGCCTTCTACGCGAAGACGCTGTCCGGCCGCACCGAGCAGCGTCCGCGGTGGAAGCGCGTCATGGCCGCCGCGGACGAGGCCATCGGCCAGGACCTCGGCCAGCTCTACGTGAAGCGCGCCTTCAGCCCCGCCGCGAAGCTGCGCGCGCTCGAGATGGTGAAATTTCACCTGCAGGCCATGCACAATCGCATCGCCGCCTCCGAGTGGATGAGCGACGCCACCAAGCTGCAGGCCTACAAGAAAATCGAGACGATGCGCAGCAAGATCGGCTATCCCGACCAGTGGCGCGACTACAGCGCACTGTCGCTGTCGCGCGCCTCGTATTTCGGCAACGTCGCCGCCGCCGCCGCCTTCGAGGCGCGCCGGCAGATGGCCAAGCTCGGCCGGTCCGTCGACCGCAACGAGTGGTATATGACGCCGCAGACGAACAACGCCTACTACGACCCGACGCAAAACGAGATGTGTTTTCCCGCCGGCATCCTCCAGCCGCCGTTCTTCGACGAATCCGCCGACGACGCCACCAACTACGGCGCGCTCGCCTCGACCATCGGCCACGAACTCACGCACGGCTTCGACGACCAAGGCAGCCAATACGACTACGAGGGCAACTTGAAGAGCTGGTGGAATGCCGACGACGTGAAGCGTTTTCAGGCACGCGCCGAGCTCGTCGCCAAACAATACGACGCCTACGAGCCGCTGCCCGGCCTGCACATCGAGGGCCACCAGACGCTCGGTGAAAACATCGCCGACATCGGCGGCCTGCGCGTCGCTTACGAGGCGTGGAAACTCGCCTCCGTCGACAAGAAGCTCACGCCCATCGACGGCTTCACGCCGGAGCAACGATTCTTCATCGCCTTCGCCCAAGGCTGGCGCACCAACCAGCGCCCCGAGCAAGTGCGTCTGCAAGTGACGAGCGACGTCCACAGTCCCGTGCGCTGGCGCGTGCTCGGCCCGGTGGCGAATCTGCCCGAGTTCTACGAAGCCTTCGGCTCGCCCCGGCCCGCGAAGCTGTTGCCGGCGATCTGGTGAACCAGCGCCGGAGCGCCCCCGCGCAGCGCGGGACTGCAGTCCGCGACGAGAATCGTCGTCGCCCCCGCGCAGCGGCGGACTGGAGCATGGCGCTCCCCTGGCCGCGGCGGACCCGGCTCCCGCACGACCGCCGGGCGCCGCGCTTTTGCTTGGCCCCGCTGCGATTCGGGTCTGTAGTCCCCCGCATGGCCGACATCACGACTCCCCTCACTGTCCGCGACATCAAAGGCCTCGCGCGCGACGGCAAGGACACCTTCCACAGCGTGCTGCTGATCAAACGGCTCACGGCGCGTGTCGCCAAGAACGACAACCCCTACCTCTCCGTCGAACTCGGCGACAAAACCGGCTCGTTCACGCTCACGTGCTTCAGCGACAATCCGGCCTTCGATCTCTGCAAGTCCGCCGGCGAAGGCGGCGTGCTGCGCGTCGAGGGCAAGGTCGACTACTACCAAAACAAACTCTCGCCGAAACTGCTCCGCGCCGAGGCCGTCTCGCCCGACCAGCTCGCCGGGTCGCCGCTCATCGCCAATCTCGTCGAGACCGCGCCCGAGGACGCTGACCTGTTGTGGCTCGAGTTGCAGGAGCACGTCGCCTTCGTCCAGCACGCCGAGTTGCGCGCGACGGTGCAGGCGGTGTTCGAGGAGATCGGCGAACCGTTCCGCGCGGCGCCCGCCGCCGTCGCGATGCACCACGCCTACCGCCACGGCCTGCTGGAGCACACGGTGCATGTCGCGCGCGCCTGCCGCGCGGTGCTGCCGCTCTACCCGGAAGTCGATGCCGACCTGGCGATGGCGGGCGTGTTGCTGCACGATACCGGCAAGGTGATCGAATACCACGGCGACCTCGCCACCGCGCGCAGCCGCAAGGGCATTCTCCAAGGCCACGTCGTGCTCGGCTACCAACTCGCGCGCAAGGCCGGCCTCAAGGCGAAGCTCAACCCCGATCTGCTCGAGCGCCTCGAACACATCATCCTCAGCCATCAGGGGGAGCTCGAATGGGGCGCCGCCGTCATCGCCGCGACCCCCGAAGCGGTCTTCGTCGCCCAGCTCGACAATCTCGATGCCAAGATGGGCATGGTCCAGCGCCTCCTCCGCCAGGCGGGCGAGGCCGACGAGTTTTCGGAAAAACACTTCGGCCTGAACGCCGCGCTGCTCCTCACGAAGCCGCAGAAGTGACGCGTTCCTCTGCTCTGACTGTAGGAGCGGCTTTACGCCGCGATTCAGCGTGAAACATCGCGGCATAAAGCCGCTCCTACAGTTTCGATCTAAGCAGACGGTCACGCACTTCTCACGTCATCAACTGCACGATGCGGATGATGGGGAGGAAGAGGGCGATGACGATCGTGCCGACGACGACGGCGAGAAACACGATGAGGATCGGCTCGATCAACGAGCTGAGACCGGCGACGGCGTTGTCCACCTCCTCGTCGTAGATGTCGGCGATCTTCGTCAGCATCTCCGGCAGTTGGCCGGTGTGTTCGCCGACATCGATCATGCTCGTGACCATCGGCGGGAAAACCTGGGCCGACTCGAGCGGCCGGGCGACGGGATCGCCCTCCTTCACGCGGTCGTGCACGAAGTCGATCGCCTCGGCGACGCGCGCGTTGCCCGAGGTGTCGCGCGTGATGAGGAGCGCCTGCAAAATCGGCACGCCGCTCGAGAGCAAGGTGCCGAGCGTGCGGCTGAAGCGCGCAATCAGCGCCTTGAGGAAAAGGTCGCCGAAGGGCGGCAGCCTGACCGCCAAGGTGTCGAGAAAGCGGGCGCCGGCGCGCGACTTTCTGAACGCCCGGAAGGCGAACCAGAGGCCGGCGCCGACGCCGAGCGCGAGGAGAAAGTGGTTCCGCACGGCGTCGCTCACCGTCAGCACGAACTGGGTGAGCGGCGGCAACGGCGCGCCCTTCAGCAGGTCGGCGAAGATTTGTTTGAACTTCGGCACGACGAACACGAGCAGACCGGCGAGGATGATGACGGCGACGGCCATGACGATGAGCGGATAGACCAACGCCGCCTTCACCTTGCCCCGCAGTTGGAGAGATTTTTCCTGAAAGCGCGCGAGGCGCTCAAGGACGACGTCGAGCACGCCGCCGGCCTCGCCGGCCTTGATCATGTTGACGAAGAGCCGGTCGAACACTTCCGGGTGCCGGGCCATCGCCTCGGAAAGCGTGCCGCCGGAGCGGATGTTCTCCCCGAGCGCGGCGATGACCTCCTGGAACGCCTGGTTCTTCTCTTGCTTCGCCAGCACTTCGAGCCCGCGCAGCAGCGGCATGCCGGCGTGCAGGAGCGTGGCGAGTTGCCGGGTGAAGACGCTGAGCTCCTTCGGCGACACAGGATCGAAGAACGGGAGGCGCAGCGCACGCGCGGATTTCTTGGGAGCGCCGGCGCCGGACGGCAGCGCGACCCGTGCCGCCGACCCTTGGGTGACGTTGGTCGGAAAAAGCCCCCTGGCCTTCAGGCTGGCGACGGCCTGATCGGCGTCGGGCGCGTCGAGCAAGCCGCTTTTCTCGGAGCCGCGGGCGTCGATGGCGGTGTAGGCGAAGCGCGGCATCAGGGGGCAAGCTCCAAGCTCCAACCTCCGAGCTCCAGTGAAACTTCAGAGGCAATCAAGGCCCGAAACTCAGGCGAGTGTTTTCTGCGGTTGGCGGGTTGGAGTTTCATTGGAGCTTGGAGGTTGGAGGTTGGAGCTTGGAGCATCCGGCGCCGCGCCGGTCAGGTGTATTTGACGACTTCTTCGACGGTCGTCTCGCCGGCGAAGAGGGCGTCGAGGCCCGACTCGCGCAGGGTGCGCAGGCCCTGCGCCACGGCGTTCTGCCGCAGTTCGACCGACGAGGCGCGGGCGACGACGAGGCCGTGCATTTGCTCGGTCATGCGCAGCAGCTCGAAGATGCCCACCCGGCCCCGGTAGCCGGTGTGATGACATTTCTCGCAACCGGGGCCGTAGAAAAATTGCCGTCCGTTCAGTGTGGCGAACGTCAGTCCCACCTGCGCGAGCAGCGCCTCGGTTGGCTGGACGCTGGTTTTGCAGTGCGGGCAGATCTTGCGGACCAACCGCTGCGCCAGCACGGCCTCCATCGTGGACGCCAGGAGGAAGGGCTCGACGCCCATGTCGACGAGGCGCGTGACGGCACCGGGGGCGTCGTTGGTGTGGAGCGTGCTGAGCACGAGGTGGCCGGTGAGCGCGGCCTGGATCGCGATCTGCGCGGTCTCGAGGTCGCGGATTTCGCCGACCATCACGATGTCGGGGTCCTGCCGGAGGAACGAGCGCAGCGCGCGCGCGAACGTCATCCCGGCGGCGTAGTTCACCGGCACCTGCATGATGCCGTCGATCTCGTATTCGACCGGGTCCTCCGCGGTGAGCAGCTTTGCCTCGACCTGGTTGAGGAGCTTCAGGCAACTGTAGAGGGTCGTCGTCTTGCCGGAGCCGGTCGGGCCGGTGACGATGAAGATGCCGTTGGGGCGCCGGATGATTTCCTGCACGCCGGCGAGAATCTCGGCGGGCAGGCCGAGTTGGCCGAGGTCGAGCTGCACGGCGGACTGGTCGAGCACGCGGAGCACGACGCTCTCGCCAAACTGTGTGGGCAGGGTGGAGACGCGCAGGTCGACGGCGCGACCAGCGAGGTTGAGCTTGATGCGGCCGTCCTGCGGCAGACGGCGCTCGGCGATGTTGAGGTTCGCGAGGACTTTGAGGCGCGAGATGATCGGGAGCGCGAGCGCCTTGGGCGGCGGCGCCATCTCGTAGAGCGCGCCGTCGATGCGGTAGCGGATCTTGAACTCGTGCTCGAAGGGCTCGAAGTGGACGTCGGAGGCCTTGTCGCGGATGGCCTGGCCGAGGACGAGGTTGACGAAGCGGACGATCGGCGTCTGGTCGGCCATCTGCTCGAGGTCGGCCTCGGTCAAGGCTTCGGGCGCGGGCGTGCTGCCGGCCTGGGTGTTCAACTGCGCGAGCACGTCGTCGATCGAGGCGTCTTCGTCGCCGTAGTGCTGGCGCAGCAGAGCCTGCACGCGGTCGGGATCACCGACGAGCAGGCGCACGTCGCGGTCGAGGGCGAAGGTCAGATCGCCGACGATGTGGCCGTTGAAGGGGTCGAGCGCGACGAGGCCGACGGAGGTGGCGTCGAGCGAGAGCGGCACGACGCCGTAGGTGCGCGCGATGCCGCCCTCGACCAGCGCGAGGGCGTGGCCCGGCAGGCTGGCGGGGAGTTCGCCGGCGTAGTCGCAGCCGAGGTGCTCGGCGACGGCGCGCAACAACGCGGGGCGGTCGAGCAGCCCGAGATCGAGCAGGACGGCGGCGAGCGATTTGCCGGTGGCGGTGTGCTCGTCGAAGGCGGCTTGCAGTTGCGGGGCCGCGACCAGGCTGCGCTCGGCCAGAAGTTCCCGCACCGACTGATCGTGGCCTTCAAACATGCGCGGCTAGTTCGATGGATTGCTGCAGGGCCGCCGCTTGACGGCGCGCCGCAAATTCCCGGCAGACGGCGCGGCGACAAGCGCCGGCCCTACACACGCATTGGCAGACGGCGTGGCGACGAGCGCCGGCTCGACACAGGGAGGGAGCACGGCGCAGTTCATCGCAGCTAGAGCGCCTTCAACTTGAAGCCCATGCTCGTGAGTTTGTTTCTCATCCCCTCGGGGTCCTGCGATTTCTCGACCGCCTCGTCGGGGTCGATGAGCTCCTTGTTCACGAGGCTCATGATGTGCGTGTCCATCGTGATCATGCCGAGGTTGGCGCCGGTCTGGATGTCCGACGGGATGCGGAAGGTTTTGTTTTCGCGGATGAGGGAGGCGATGGAGGTCGTGTTGACCATGATCTCATAGCAGGCGATGCGGCCGCCGCCGTTTTTCTTGCACAGGCCCTGCGAGATGACGGCGATGATCGAGGAGGCGAGCTGCGTGCGGATCATCTCCTTCATGTTGGCGGGAAACGCGTCGACGATGCGGTCGACGGTCTTGGCGGCGCTGTTGGTGTGGAGGGTGCCGAAGACGAGGTGGCCCGTTTCGGCGGCGCTGATGGCGGCCTCGATGGTTTCGAGGTCGCGCATTTCGCCGACGAGGATGATGTCGGGGTCCTGCCGCAGGGCGCGGCGGATGGCCTCGGAGAAGCTCGGCACGTCGGTGTGGACTTCGCGCTGGGTGACGACGCAGCGTTTGTGCGGATGGTAATACTCGATCGGGTCCTCGATGGTGATGATGTGGCCGTCGCGGTTCTCGTTGATGTAATTCACCATCGAGGCGAGCGTGGTGGACTTGCCGGAGCCGGTCGGGCCGGTGACGAGGATGAGGCCGCGCGGGCGGTAGAGCAGCTCCTTGATTTTGTCGGGCAGGCCGAGTTGGCGGAGGTCGAACATCTGGTTCGGGATCTGGCGCAGGACGAGGCCGTAGTTGCCCTTGGCCTTGAGCACGCTGACGCGGAAGCGCGCCTTGTCCATGTAGGCGAAGCCAAAGTCGGTGCCGCCGTTCATCTTCACGTTCTGCACGTGGTTGTCGGGCGTGATCGCGAGCATGAGTTTCTCGGTGTCGGGAGGCGTCAGCACGGGACCGTCGATGGGCGTCATGCTGCCGCGCATCCGGAGGGTCGGCGGCGTGCCGACCTGGAGGTGGAGGTCGGAACATTTTTGGTCCACGACCAGCTCGAGCAGATCATTCATTTCGTAGCTCATGGGAGGAGGGGTTGGAGGAGTTAGCGGGCGTCGCCGACGGTGACGGAGACAACCTCTTCGATTGTAGTGTGGCCGGCGAGGATTTTGCGGATGCCGTCTTCGCGCATGGTGCGCATGCCGTGGCGGCGGGCGACGGCGCGGAGGCGCGGCGCCGTGACGTGGTCGTAGATGAGTCCGCGGATCTCGTCGTTCACGAGGAAGATCTCGAAAATGCCGAGGCGGCCGCGGTAGCCGGTGCCGTGGCAGGCGGGGCAGCCGGCGCCGCGGCGGAAGGTGGCGCCGGCGAGCTGTGCGGGCGCGAGGGCGAGGAGCTGGAGTTCCTTCGCCGTCGGGGTGCAGGGCTGCGCGCAGTGCGGGCAGACGCGGCGCACGAGCCGCTGGGCCATCGTCGCCCGGAGCGACGCGGCGACGAGAAAGGGTTTCACGCCGATGTCGATGAGGCGGGTGACGGCGCTGGGGGCGTCGTTGGTGTGGAGCGTGCTGAAAACCATGTGGCCGGTCAGCGAGGCGTTGATCGCGATGTCAGCCGTCTCCAGGTCGCGAACTTCGCCGACCATCACGATGTTCGGCGCCTGCCGCAGCATCGCGCGGAGGGCGGCGGCGAAGGTCATGCCGATGTCGGCGCGCACGGGCACCTGGTTGATGCCGGTGAGCTGGTATTCGACCGGATCCTCGACGGTGATGATCTTGCGGTCGGGCTGGTTCAAAAAATGCAGGCAGCCGTAGAGCGTCGTCGTCTTGCCCGAGCCGGTCGGCCCGGTGACGAGCATGATGCCGTCGGGCGAAGCGATGAGGTGCTCAAAGGCCTTTTGGTCGTCCGGGAGAAACCCGAGTTCGGGCAAACCGAGGCGCAGCCCCTCCTTGTCGAGGATACGCATGACGATGCTCTCGCCGTGGGCGGTCGGCAGCGAGGAGACGCGGAGATCGAGCGTGCGGCCGCCGAGGGTGACCTGGATGCGCCCGTCCTGCGGCACGCGCTTCTCGGCGATGCTGATGTTCGCCATGATCTTCAGCCGCGAGATGATCGAGAGTTGGAGGCGTTTCGGCGGGGCGTCGACCTCGAGGAGCACGCCGTCGATGCGGTAGCGGACGCGGAAGCGTTTCTCCAGGGGCTCGAGGTGGATGTCGGACGCGCGGCGGCGGATCGCTTCGTGGATGAGGGAGTGGACGAGCTTGATGATGGGCGCGTCCTTGTCGGCGGAGTCGGGCTCCGCGACCGCGGCCGGGGGGCCGGGAAGGGCCGCCGGCGGGAGTGGTGTGCGGGGCGGCGGCGCGCTCGCGAGGAGATCGTCGAGGTGGGCGGTGTCCTGGCCGTAGAAGCGCGCGATGGCGCGCCGGATTTCGTCTTCGGCGGCGATGGACGCTTTGACGCGCAGACCGGCCACGTGCTCGACGCTGTCGAGCGTCGCCACGTCGAGCGGGTCGGCGAGCGCGACCTGCAGGACTCCGTCGGCCAGCGCCACGGGCAGGACGAGATGGCGCGAGACGAACGAGCGCGGGAGCGCGTTGAGGGCCTCGCCGCTGACGGCCAGACCGTCGAGTTCGACGAAGGGCATGGCGAACTCCCCGGCGAGCAGGCGGGCGAGCGCCTGGGGTTCCAGGGCGCCGTCCGAAACCAGAATCTCCGTCACGCTCGGCGGCGGGGAGGTCAAGTCGGTGTGCTCGGCGGAGCGCCGCTGCGCGGCGGCGAGGAGCCCGGCGCCGAGGAGTCCGCGGTCGACCGCAAGCTGGAGCACGTAGTCGTCGGCAGTGGTCACGCAGGGGTGGGCGCGGCGCCGGCCCGCCGGGGCGGGCGCGCCGTCAGCGGTTGAGGCTCATGAGGAACTCGGCGTTGGTCTTGGTCTTCTTGAGGCGCTGGATGAGCATGTCCATCGAGTCGGCGGCGGGCACGCCCTGCATCGCGCGGCGCAGCGCATAGACGCGGAGCAGTTCGTCGGGGTGATAGATGAGCTCCTCTTTGCGCGTGCCGCTCTTGTCGATGTTTATCGCGGGGAAAATGCGCTTGTTGACGAGGTCGCGGTCGAGGTGGAGCTCCATGTTGCCGGTGCCCTTGAATTCCTCGAAGATGATTTCGTCCATCCGGCTGCCGGTGTCGACGAGGGCGGTGCCGAGGATGGTGAGGCTGCCGGCGCCCTCGATGTTACGGGCGGAGCCGAAGAAGCGTTTCGGTTTCTGGAGCGCGTTGGCTTCGAGACCGCCGGACATGATCTTGCCGCTGTTCGACGCGAGTGCGTTGTAGGCGCGGGCGAGACGGGTGATCGAGTCGAGGAGAATGACGACGTGTTCGCCCATCTCGACGAGGCGGCGCGCCTTTTCGATGACCATCTCGGCGCAATGAATGTGGCTCTCGGGGGTCTCGTCGAACGTGGAGCTGACGACCTCGCCTTTGCAGTGGCGGCGGAAGTCCGTGACTTCCTCGGGACGCTCGTCGACGAGGAGAATAATGAGCTTCGCGTTCGGCGAGTTCACGGCGATGGAGTTCGCCATGTTCTGCATGAGGATGGTTTTGCCGGTGCGCGGCGGTGCGACGATCAGAGCGCGCTGGCCGAAGCCGACGGGCGTGACGATGTCGACCATGCGCATGGAGACGTCCTTCATTTCCGGGCGCTCGAGAATGATGCGCTGGAGCGGATAATACGGCGTGAGTTCCTCGAAGGGCTTGATCTGCGCGACGGCGTCG
>JACQFT010000159.1 GCA_016199925.1 Opitutia bacterium
ACACCTTTTCATTGGACAGAGCGGGAGGGTTCATCCCATCGGACCGTGCCGAAGGCCGCCCGATTTGTCTAGCAAAAAGCCAGCTGGCTCTTCTCTCGCGACTTACCCTCTCAGCCCAAAACCATCGGTCCCTTCCTTCCTCACACCAGCCTTGCCGCCCGCCGGCTGACTTCACTTCCAGTTGCACCCGCTCGTGCGCCTACGGTCCTTTTTTCTGGCGGCGTGAATGCGTGCGGCGGATGACGGTTTCATTTCCCTAAAGCGTGTCTTCAAACCGCGCTTTCCCGGGAAAAGCCGCCGTGGGCAGCCCGCTTGCAGGCGCGGTTTGGGCGCGAGCAAGCTCGCTGCCCCTCGGTCAGCCCGTTTGAAGACAAGTCCTAAACAGAAACCGCCCTTTCGGTTCTGGTTGGCCGGGATGAACTGTGTCCCGCTCAATCCGCATCGACCCTCCTCACCGCCGCCGCCGAGTGCGACGTGCAGATGGTGACCGCGGCGGAGGTGGCCTGGTTCGACCAGCAACTCGCCAACCAAGATTTTCTCAGAGCGGGCCGGCCGGTCGGCAACTACCTGCGGCAGGTGGTCTGCGTGCGCGGCCAGCCCGCCGCTCTGCTGTTCTGGGGCCCTGCCTGCTACGCGCTGAGGGACCCGCGACCGCTGGCTGGGGTGGAGCGCGCCCCAGCGCGTCCTCCGCTCAAACTGACAGCAAAACAAAAGACCGTGAGGCACGGGGAGGCGGTTAACATTTCGAGCTATCGGAAAATACTCATGCGGCGGCTTCTTTCATCGAGGCCCGCCACTCGCGCCAGCCCCAGAGCGCCAGGCCCCAGAAGACCAGGTAGAGGCCGCTCGTGAGGCGCAGGTCTTTCGCCCAATAAACGCCGATGGCGACGGTGTTGACGACGAGCCAGCCGAGCCAGTTGTCGAGCACCTTGCGCGCCTGGAGCCACTGCGCGATGAGGCTGAAGACGAGGATGAACGCGTCCCAATACGGCAGCGCCGCGTCGGTCGTGCGGTGCATGAGCGCGCCCCAGCCCGCGCTGAGCAGCGCGCCGCCGGCGATCCACGCCGCGAGGCGCGGCCGACTGAGTCGCGTGACGGGCAACGGGGCCTCGTCGCGGCTGCCGCGCAGCCAGTGCCACCAGCCGTAGGCTTGGATAAGGAAAAAACAGACTTGGAGAATCGCGTCGGAGTAGAGCCGGGCCCCGAAGAAGACCCACGCATACGCGGCAACCTGCACGAGGCCGACGGGCCAGCCCCAGACGTTTTGGCGGATCATCAGCCAGACGCCGACGACGCCGAGCACGGTGCCCACGATTTCCCAAGGACTCATGCCCCGTTAGTGGCCGCGGTCGGCGCGCTTGTCCAGAGCGGCGCGGCATTCAGGCCGGATTGGGCCGGGCGAGGTAAGCCTCCATCACTTCGCGCGTGATGGTGTGCAGCGACGCGCAGCGCGGGCACTCGACTCGCATCGACTCGCCCGGTCCGAAAAGGTCGTCCACCCCGCCGCGGGCGGCTCCGGCGAGCGCCGCGAGAATTTTCTGCTGACTGCAACCACAGTGCCAGCGGTAGGCGCGGCGCTCGATCAGCGCGAGGGTCTCGGTTGAGCCTAAGCAGGCAGCGCCGAACCCTCGACCGTCTCGAACCACCTCATGTCACAGTCGGGGTGAGCAAGGAGCATCGCATAGTGATCGTCGCCGAGGTCGAAGTAGCGCGCCGCACGCTGCTCGCTCTCGCGGTAGCAGGTCTCGGCGGCGCGAAAGGCGTCGGCCCCGGTGAAATGCACGACGCTGCGGCGTGTCTCGGCGCCGCGGCGCGGCACGGTGTCGCTGTAGAAAAAATTGTGGTCGGCCGCGCGCACGTCCTCGGTGAAGAGCCGGCCGACGACGGTGCGGTCCTCGTTGTCGCCGGCGAGGAAGAGGTTCAGGCGCGGCTGTTGGAAGTTCAGCGTCCAGGCGAGGTGCTCGCGCTGCGGGCGCGAGGCGCAGTGGAGCGCGAAGGCGGCGAGGCCCGCTTTGAAAATCTGGTCCTGCTCCGCGGTGTATTTCAGGCGGCGCTCGGCGAGGTGCAGGTAGTAGTCGACGAAGAGCGAACTCAGTTCACCGCGCACGAGCAAGGCATGGCGCGCGCGGACGAACTCGACCGTGACGACGGCACCCGCGGGATCGTGGGCAGGGAGATCGGACATGCCCGCAGTGGATGAAGATTGGCCGAAAGTCCAGCGGCGGGACTCGCCCGGAGGCCGGCGAGCGCGGCTTATTTCGTGATGACGCCGTGGTCCCGGAGCTTGCTGAGCTTGGGCTTGATGACGAAGCGGCAGTAGGCCTGGTCGGGATGCTTGGCAAAATAGTCCTGATGATAATCCTCGGCCGGCCAGAATTTTTTCAGCGGCTCGATGACGGTGACGATCTGGTCCTCGTGTTTCGCCTGCGCCGCGATCTTGCCGCGGGCGGCGGCGCGCTGCTGGGCTGCGTCGGTGTAGAAAATCGCGGAGCGATACTGCGTGCCCTCGTCGGAGCCCTGGCGGTTCAGGGTGGTCGGGTCGTGCGACGCGAAGAAAATCTCCACCAATTTTTCGTAGCTGACGACGGCGGGGTCGAACTCGAGCCGGATGCACTCGGCGTGGCCGGTCGTGCCCGCGCTGACCTGTGCGTAGGTCGGGTGGTCGACGGTGCCGCCGGCGTAGCCGCTGACGCTGTGGAGGACGCCGGGCACATGCTGGAAGACGGCCTCGGTGCACCAGAAGCAGCCGGTGGCGAAGACGGCGAATTCGTGTTTGGTCGGTTGCGCGGAGGAGGCGGTCGGGCTCATGAGAAAAAGGGCGGCCAAGGCGGCCAGGGCGGAGAGGAAGCGTTTCATGGATGTGCGGGTGGGAGACGCCGGTCAAGGCGGCTATTCCCCGAATCGTCCCCGCAAGGACGCTGGACGCCCGCGGCGCCGTCGGCACACTGGACGCACTTCCATGGACGATACCCGCCCCGACCCATCCGCGTTCGACGCTCCGGTCCGCCTCGACAAATGGCTCTGGAGCGTGCGCGTGTTCAAGACGCGCCCGGAGGCGACAGCGACCTGCCGCAACGACCGCGTGGCGGTGAACGGGCTCGTCGCCAAACCCGGGCGCGACGTGCATGTGGGCGAGGTCGTCACGGTGCGCGTCGGAATGGTGACGCGGACGTTGAAGGTGCTGGGGCGGCCGCGTTCGCGGGTCGGCGCCAGGCAACTGCCGGAGTATTTGGCCGATCTGACCCCGCCCGGGGAATACGAGAAAGCACAGCAGGCACGGTTGGAGCACCTCCTCGCCCGCGAACGAGGCAAGGGGCGCCCGACAAAAAAGGAGCGCCGCGAGATGGGCTCGCTGTTCGGGTTCGAGTGACCGCCAGGCGCGGGTTGCCGGGACGTTCCGCCCGCCCCGCCCGGGCGACGCCCCGCGTCATCGCAACCGGCGTCGCCCGGCCCCCCGCCGGGCCGCCGGAGGTGTCATATAATAGGTGACACTCGCGCGAGGGCTCAGAGGGGAGTGTCACTTATTATATGACACTTCGGGCGGGTGGTCCGGGGCGGGAACGGGCGGGCTCGACGCGGCTATTTCGCCAGCTCGTTCTTGAAGACCTCGCCGCCTTTCATCACGAAGCGGACGCGGGTCAGCTCGGTGATGTCGCGAAGCGGATCGCCGGCGACGGCGATGAGATCGGCGAACTTGCCCGGGGCGAGGCTGCCGACGCGGTCGGACCAGCCCATGATCTCGGCGTTGAGGCTCGTGGTGGAAACGATGGCGGACATGGGCGGCTCGCCGAGGGCGACGCGGCAGAGGAGCTCCTGCGCGTTGTCGCCGTGCGGGATGACGGCGGCGTCGGAGCCGACGCCGATGGGAAGGCCGGCGGCGAGTGCGCGCTGGAAGGCGAGGTCCTTGATGCCGGAAATCACCCGGCTGCGCTGGATCTCGGACTCGGGCACGCCGTTGGCGCGGCCGTCGCGCTCGATGATCTTGCTCGTGTAGAGCGTGGGCACGTAGAAAGTTTTCCGGTGGGTGGCCTGGAGCATCTTTACGGCCTCGTCGTCGAGGTAGGAGCCGTGGTCGATGGTGCGGACGCCGGCGCGGATGGAGGTCTTGATGCCGCCGATGCCGTGGGCGTGGACGGCGACCTGGCGGCCCCAGCGATTGGCCTCGTTGACGGCGGCGAGGATTTCTTCGTCGGAGAATTGCTGCGCGCCGGGCGACTGGCCCTTGGAGAGGATGGCGCCGGTGGCGAGAAGTTTGATGAAGTCGGCGCCGTGTTTGAAATTCTTGCGGACCTGCTTGACGACTTCTGCGGGGGAGTCGGCGAGGTTGTCGACGCTCGGCACGAGCACGTATTCGGAGAACTGGCTGGCGTCGCCTGCGCCGCCGGTCGAGGAAACGTAGGCACCGGCGACGAACAGGCGGGGGCCGGGGACGGCGCCGGCGTCGATGGCGTTGCGCAGCTCGACATCGACGTAGGGCCACGCGGTGCCCATGTCGCGCACGGTGGTGTAGCCGGCGGCGAGAGTCACGCGGGCGTTGCGCGCGCCCCAGAGGGCGGAGTAGGCGGGTGTGGTCTTGATGAGTTCGTCTTCCCAGTGCGTGCCGTAATGGCCGCAGAGATGGGTGTGCAGATCGATGAGCCCGGGGAGGAGCGTGGCCGAGCCGAGATCGATCACGGTGGCGCCCGCGGGAATGGTGAGCGAGGCGCCGATCTCGGCGATGCGTTCGCCGTCGACGCGAACCATCGCCGGCGCGAGCGCCGGGCCGCCGAGGCCGTCGATGAGGCGGGCGGCTTTGATGATGGTTTGGGGCGCGGCCAGCGCGGAGCCGGCCA
>JACQFT010000160.1 GCA_016199925.1 Opitutia bacterium
AGAGGAAGGCGGTGACTGTGTGGATCGACACGGCCCAGATGATGGCGGTGAAGACGAAGGGAATGTAGAACCACTTCGCCGGCTTTTTCCCCTGGTAGCGCGTGTAGAGCAGATAGCCGCAAATCCAGACGTTGAGGAGGAGGTAGCCGTTGAGCACGATCACATCCCAACTGAGCATCGACTGCGGGAAGTTCATCTGCCCGAGGCCGGGGATGAGGTGCCAGAAGCGGTCGGGGCGGCCGAGGTCCACGGTCACGAAGAGCAGGCACATGATGATGGCGGCGACGGCGAGGAGTTCGCCGAAGATGACGAGGTCGTGCATCTCCTCGTTGTCGTAGATATAGACGGGGATGACCATCATCACGGCGGCGGCGGCGACGCCGACGAGGAAGGTGAAGTTGGCGATGTAAACGCCCCAGGAAACTTCGTCGCTCATGCCGGTGACGACGAGGCCGTGGACGAGTTGCTTGGCGTAGGCGTTGAGGCCGACGAGCGTGATGACGGTCAGCACCGCCATCCACGTGTAGTAGCGCCAGTCGCCGACGAACGCGACGCGCCCGCAGCGACGGAGGAAGGTCCAGTAGTTGCGGATCGCGGCGGTCATTGGAAAGTTTTTTTAGCCACGGATGCCACAGATGAGCACGGATGAAAGGCAGGTAGGATTCGGGACGCGAAGCGCAGGTAGGGCGAGGCGCCCCCGTCGAGCCGCGGCTCACCCGGAGGGTTCGCCCTACCCAAAGGCAAGATGGCAGACAAGGCGGCGGTCATTTGTCGAAGTAGTAGAAGAAGCGGGGATTGGTGCCCATCTCCTCCTTGAGCTGGATGAAGACGCGCTTCGTGCGGAGGATGTAGGAAATCTCGCTCTCGGGATCGAGGATGTTGCCGAATTTGCGCGCGCCGACGGGGCAGACTTCGAGGCACGCGGGATAGCGGCCAGCGCGGGTGCGCTGGATGCAGAAGTGGCATTTCTCCATCACGCCCATCTTGCGCGGGCGGTTGCCGAGGTAGGCCATGTCGGGGTTGAGGCGTTCCGGCGGAATCTCGGGCTTGGCGAAATTGAACCGGCGCGCCCAGTAGGGGCAGGCGGCTTCGCAGTAGCGGCAGCCGATGCACCAGTCGTAGTCGATGACGGTGATGCCGTCGCTCTCCTGCCAGGTGGCGTTGACGGGGCAGACCTTGACGCAGGGCGGGTTCACGCACTGCTGGCATTGCACCGGCATGTAGAAGAATCCCGGCTCGGGCACGGACTTGGGGGTGTAGTTGTGGTCGCCCTTCTCGACGTCGAGCGAGCCGTGCGGCATCTTGAGGACGCGGATGTATTGGATCTCGGGGTTGCGCGACTGGTTGTTCTCGGCGACGCAGGCGTGGACGCATTTGCGGCAGCCGATGCAGCGGGTGAGGTTGAGCGCGTAAACGAACTCGACGCCGTCCATCGGGCGGAGGTCGCGGACGTGGGGGCGGATGCCGTATTGGTGCTCGACCTCGCGGGTGATGCGGGCGAGGGCGCGCTTCATGTCGTCCGGCGTCATCTCCTTGTAGTATTTCTGCATGAACTCCTCGGAGGAGGAGAAGTCGCCGAGTTCGCGCAGGGGCGAGAGGCTGGCGGCGAGCGCGCTGAGGCCGGCGAAGGCGGCGGACCCGCGCAGAAAATTCCGGCGCGACATCGCGGAGTCGGAGGTCTTGTCGGGCGGCGGCGGAAGGGTTTCAGGAAGGGACATCTCAGGGCGTGGGGGCTGATTGAGCGGGGGCGTGAGGGCCGGGGTCGCGCAGCGGATGCGGCGGCGGCGCGGGGGCGCGGGTGGGGATGCCCGGCGAGTGCGGGTTGTGGCAATTGGCGCAACTGAGGCGGCGGGCCTCGCCTCGGCGGCGGTCCCAGTAGCCGTTGGTGCGGCCGTGGGCGCCGGCTTCCCAGTCGCGGTAGGTCGGGCCGTGGCAACTGCCGCAGAGCGGCGGGATGTTGTCGAACTTGACGATGGTGCCGTCGCGAATCTGAAGCGTCAGGAGGTCGTGCTCGTTGTGACAGTTGAAACAAAGGTTGTTTCGCTCGTGGGTGCCGTGGCCCATCACGATGCTGCTGTGCTCGTCGGGGACGAGGAGCTTGTGGTTGGCGTCGAAGCGGAGCGGCGGCGGTTTGTCCTTCTGGTGGCAGGCGTAGCAATCGAAGTCGGACAAATCCTCCTTGGCCTTCGCGAGGTCGGAGTAGGTTTGCCGCCACGGGGTGGTTTCGAGAAACGCCGGATCGACAAGCGGAATCTGCGGGCGGGCCGGCAGGCGGCCCCACAGGTCGGCGGAGAGCAGCAGGGCCAGCGCGCAGAAGCCCACGGTGACGGCGGCGAGCACGACGAGGGTGCGGGTGCCGGGGCGCGGCGGAGCGGGCTGAGGCGAGGGGGCCATTGCGTCTTCCGGCGGCGCGCGGGGCCGCGCGAATTATTTGGCGAGCGCCCGGACGAGCGGCACCAACGCCTTCATGTCTTCTTCGCTGAGACCCTCGACGGGTTTCATGACCTGCTTGCCCGACTGGTCGGTGATGCCTTCCTTCATGGCGACGACGGCCTGCGCGTCGGTGAACTTGGCTTGAACGGCCGGGTAGGTGAGATCGGCGATCTTGAGCTTCTTGCCCATCTTGGTCTGGCCTTTGCCGTCGGTGCCGTGGCACTTGGCGCAGAGGTCGTCCCAGTTGGTCTTGGCGTCGGCGGCGTGGGCGGTGAGGGCGGTGCCGAGAAGGAGAGCGGCGGTGAGAGCGGCGGAATTTTTCATCGGGAGCGGAGGGTTGGGGCAACCGGGGTGGCGCCTTGTTGTCGTGGAGTATCGGCGAATTCCGGGGCGGCGACTAATGGCGGCTTGGCGACTGTTGCGCATATCTTGCTGACCCGCGGCGCCGGCGGCGATTGAGCGCGGGGTGTGGGGCTGGCGCTCGCTTGCCCGCCAAGGCGTCTTGGCGACGTGGGTCGCCACGCCGTGTTCGCAGATTTTGTTTCACCACTGATTTCACCGACAAATACGGATGCGATCCGTTGGCCGGAAATCCGTGCCTTGATCCGTCCCGATTCGTGAAACCTGTGGTTAAGCAAAACTCCCGTCGGCGGCGCCAGCCGACTTCGTGGCGGGGTCTGGCCCGCCCGACGTAGCCTTGGCGAAGGAGGGAGACTCCGTCCGGCAAAAAACCGGAGCGCTCAGGCGCTCTGGTTTCTGAAGCTGCGCCACTTCTCCAGCGGGAAGGACGCGACGATGATGACCAGCAGTTGGCTCGCGACGAAGGCGATGAGCCAGTAGAACGCGGAGTCCATGAACCCGTAGCTGTGCAAGCCGATGCCGAGCATGTTCACGCCGAACCAGCTCCACGCGGTGACGATGTTGCCGAAGACGGCGAGGGACATCAGGCCGCGCTGCTTGACGAGGCCGCCCCAGCGCGCGTGGAGGATGACGGCGTTCCAGAGCACGATGATCAGCGCGCCGTTTTCCTTCGGGTCCCAGCCCCAGAAGCGGCCCCAAGATTGGTCGGCCCAGATGCCGCCGAGCACGGTGCCGACGAGACTGAACAGGGTCGCGAGGCAGACGATGCCATAGACCATGCGCGCGAGGGCATCGGCGGTGGCTTTGTCGAGCGAAGTCGAAAACACGCCGCGAAAAATGTAGATGATCGCGAGGAAACCCGAGAGGAACGTCGCGGAGTAGCCGATGGAGATGACGACGACGTGGGTCGCCAGCCAGAAGTTCGAGTCGAGCACGGCGCGCATCATCTCGAGGGTGTCGCCGCCCATCGAGAGGGAGTGGGCGATGAGGAGCGTGGCAAAGCCGAGCATGGCGCCGGCGACGGTGCCGATGGCGTTGCGGTAGAATTTTTCGAGGATCAGGCAGAACAGCACCGCGCCCCAACCGACGAAGAGGGCGGACGAGTAGAGGTTGGTGACGGGCGGGCGGCCTTCGAGCCACATGCGGGTGAAGATGCCGGCGGTGGCGACGAGCCAGCCGAGGCCGAGCAGGTAGAACGCGGCTTTGCCGAACGCCTCGGGCCACATGAGCCACGAGAAAAGGCCGAGGAGGAGCGCGGCAACGTAGAGCACGATGCCTGTGTAGAACGGTTGCGCGGAGTTGAAGCGCGACTCGACGTTGCTCTTCTCCATCTGCGGCACGAAGCGCGTGCCGATGCGGTCGCTGAAGAGTTTGACGAGTTCGTTGAACTGCTTGGCGTCCTGCTTGCGCCAGGCGTAGCCGAGGGCGGCGTAACCCACGGCGTCGGCGTCCACGGTGCCGGTGCCGAACGAATCAAGCAGGACCGAGCCGACGGTGCGCCAGTGCGTTGGATCGGGGTCGGCCTTCGCCGGCGGCACGACGTGGAGGTAGCCGACTTCGTCCATGTAGGTGAAGCGGTCGCGCATTTCGTTCATCACCTTCACGGCGTCGTCGCTCGCGGGCTTGCCCTGCTGCCTGGCCATGATGGCGGCGAGGCCGACGGGCAGGGCCTTCTGGAAGGTGACGAGTTCCGCGAGGAAATCGGGGGCGTCGGCGAGCTGCGCGCTGTTTTTGAGGCGGATGTATTGCAGCGCGCGGTCATAGACGTGCATGACCTGGCGCTGGAACGGCGTGCGGAGCGGCTGCTCGGTCTGGTCGGCGAGGCGGGCCTGGTGGTCGAGCTCGGGCATGCCTTTGCGCAGTTGGTCGTAGGAGAAACGTTTCTTGCCGGCGCCGTCCTCGAGCTTGAGGTTGAGCAGGTCGAGGACTTCCTGATTCTCGATGAGGAAAATCTGGTAGGTGTCGGCTTTTTTCGGATCGAAGAGCACGTCGGCGAGCCATTGGGCCGGGAGAATCGTGGCGCCGCTCGGGGTGACGACGCGCTGGCGGCCCTGCATCATGAGCAGGGAAGTGCGCGCGACGGTGTCGAGGGGCTTGATGCGGCCGTTGATGAGCACGGGCAGGCGGCTGAAGCCGCGGAGGTCGAGCGCGGTGGGATTCTTGAGCGGCCAGAGCGTGCTCGCGACGTAGGCGGCGAACACGGCGAGCAGGGCGAGAGGGAAATATTTTTTCATGGTTTACACAAAGGTAGCGAAGGAAGCAAAGGTTCAGAGACGACCGGCACCAGGCAGGATCAGGCGGACGATGCCGTCTTTGAGCAACGGCTCATGATAGTTGATCAGCAGGCCAAGCGGAATATCCAGCAGTTTCATGTAGGAAAGCAGCGTGGCCTTGTGAATGGGCATGATTTTTTCGACGGCTTTGTTTTCGACGAGCAAACAATCGTCGACCAGCACGTCGAGTCGCAGCGGTTCGTCGAAAACAAGACCTTTGTATTCCACGCGGACAACGCGTTGGTTGACAGCCGGAATGCCGAGCAGCTCCAATTCACGCATGAGGCAGCGTTCGTAGATGCTTTCGATCAGCCCCGGGCCTTTGTGCCGGTGGACCTCGATGGCTGCGCCGATTACTTTGGGGGAGAGAGCGTCGGCTTTGGCGAATTTCGGGTGCATGGCTCTTCGCGTTCTTTGCTTCCTTGGTGTGAAAATCAGGCGGCGGAGCGTTTGCGGATGAAGCCGGTGAGGTGGAAGCCGAACTGGATGCAGAGGCCGAGGCCCATCATGATGCACGAGACGTAAGGGATGAGCCAACCGGGGTTGCGCACGACCTGGAGGATGGAGGTCTGGTCGTTGTTGTCGAAACCGGCCTGATAAAACGTGTAGCCGCCGTAGCGCAGCGGGTTGTTCATGAAGATGAGCACTTCGCGGTCGGTCTGCCGGTCGTCGCTCTTCACCCGGACGCGGCTGGCGAAATTTTTCGGGATTTCGGTGCCGGGATATTTGTCGTGGGTGAACTTGAGCAATTGCACCGTGAACGGCTTGTAGTAGCGGGTGGGGCGGAGCGTGAGCTGGAAGTTGCGGTTCTGATAGGAAAAGGTTTGCGGCATGCCGAGCGCGGGCGAGAGCAGCCAGATGCCGAGCGAGCCTTCGGTGCCGAGCACTTCGGCGTATACGGCGGGGAGATTGCGCTCGTCGGTCTTGTAGGTGATCGGGAGCGGCATGACCGCGACCTGCGTGCCGATGCCGGCGGTGGCGATCGACGGCGCGGCGCCGGGCGCCTGCTCGCGGCGCTGCATCGAGGCGTTCGGGTAGTAGCCTTGGATGAGAATCTTGAACGGCAGCTTCGGGTGTTGGATGAGGCCCTTTTCGGCGAGCACGCTTTCGGGCACGGCGACGACTTCGTCATAGGCCGGATTGGTCTGGTCGAGGATGGCGAGCTCCATGCCGCGCTGGCTTTCGGAGTAGGATTTGGTCTCGCCGTTGTCGAGCCGCAGGTAGCTGTCCTGCTGGAGCAACCCGGTGAGGAGTTCGCCGACGAGCAGGAGGATGATGCCGGCGTGGGCGAGCTGGATGCCGAGTTTTCTCCACGTCAGTTGGAAGCGGTAGAGGTGGGCAAAGACGAGGTTCAGCAGCAGCAGGCCGCCGATGAGGTAGCCGCCGGGAAAGATCGGCAGCGCGACGCCGGTGCCCGGCACGGTCCACATCACGAACAGGCTGCGGAAATATTTTTACTGCACGGCCCAGATGCCGAGGTTCACCTGGTCGAGCGTGGCGACGAAGACCAGCACGAGCGAGAGGACGAGCAGCACGACCGTCAGTTGGAGCGAGACGAAGAAATCGCGCACGAGGCGCGTCGCGGTGTTCATGGCTGGGCGGGTTTGACGGTGCGCAGGAATTCGACGAAGCCGGCCTTTTCCCGGGTGATGATCGCGGCGGGGCCGGCCATCTTGAAGAACCAGGTCTGGCCGTTGTAGGGGACGATGGCGCCGAGGAGGCTGTTGCCCGGGCCGGCGAGAGTCACGATCTCGATGTGGAAGCCGTTTGCGTCGAGGTGCTCGAGGCTGCTCTGGAGCTGTGATTCGGCGATGGGGGCGAGGCCGACCTGGCCGCGCCAGCGATTGACGTTGGCGAAGAGTCCGCCGGTGTCGCCGGGGACCGCCGTGACGGAAAGGTCGGCGGCTGCGCCGCCGTCGCCGGGGACGGTGTAGCTGCCTTTGCGGATGGAACCGGCGGGTTTCGCGATCCAGTGCGCGGGCGCGGTCCAGACGATGGCGTTGTCGCCGGCGACCAGCGGGAGACCGGCGCCGCCGGGCAGTTGCGCGCCGGCCATCGGCGCGTTCGGGTCGGCGGGGGCTGTCGCGGGCGTGCCGCCGATGGGCGGGTGGCCGGGCGGCAGGTCGTTAGTATTGGGCCCGCCGGTCGCGGCGGCCGGCAAGGCGGCCACAGCATCCTTGGGCGCGCGATAGGCGGTGATTTTGCGGTCGTCGCAGCCGGCGACCAGCGTCACCAAGAGCACGACCAACGTTTGCGTGGAGAAACGGCGGAGGGACATGAGGGTCCTTTTGAAGTTAATCCGGCGGAAAGAGCAACTGTAACCACCCAAAGTGGAAAGTTCGGCGCAGTCTCCGCCAAAATATGCGCAGGCCCCGTTTTTTGCTGCCAAGCGAACCGGACGAGCTACGACTCGACCATGCGGATCACGACGTTGGGCGACACCGCCCTGCGAATCGAACTTGGCGACCAGATCGACGAGCCCACTCATCGTCGCGTGCAGGCCGCGTTGCGCGCGCTCGAAGCCGCGCGCCTGCCGGCGGTGAGCGAGCTCACGCCGGCCTACGCGACGGTCACGCTGTTCTACGATCCGGTGGGCGCAGTCGGCGCCGGGGCGCCCGCGGCTGGCGTCGCGGGCTGGCTGGAGGCGCGGGTGCGCGAAGTGCTGGCGAACCCGCCGAAATCTGGAACGACGAAGGGGCGGACGGTGGAGATTCCGGTTTGCTACGGCGGCGACTTCGGGCCCGACCTCGGCGTCGTGGCGGCGCAGGCGGACCTTTCCCCGGGCGAAGTCGTCAAGCGCCACAGCCGCGCCGAGTATTTCGTGCATCTGGTGGGTTTCGCGCCGGGCTTCGCCTATCTCGGCGGGTTGCCGAAGGAACTCGCGACCCCGCGCCGCGCGACGCCGCGCACGATGGTGCCGGCCGGTTCGCTCGGCATCGGCGGCGCGCAGACGGGGATCTATCCGTTGGTGACGCCCGGCGGCTGGAATCTCATCGGGCGCACTCCGCGGCGGATGTTCCGGCCCCGGGAGAATCCGCCGACGCTGCTGAGCGCGGGCGACCGCGTGAAGTTCCGCGCGATCACGCGCGAGGAGTTTGCGGCGATGGAGGAGGGTAAATGAAAGCTCCAAGCTCCACCCTCCAAGCTCCAGAGAATTTTCAAGGAGCAGACATCGGCATCAAGCGGTCGGCGTTCGTGCATTGGACTGCCGAGCAATCGAAATGGGTAGGGCGAACCGTCCCCGGTGAGCCGTGCCTCAAACGTGACCCTTGTCGGCTCACCAGGACGGTTCGCCCTACCTGTCAGTCTCGGGCGCGAGCCGGCATTGATCTGATTTCCGAATTTTGTGACTGGAGTTTCATTGGAGGTTGGAGCTTGGAGTTTGGAGTTTATCCGCCCGGAGGTGCCACATGATCACCGTGCTCAAAGGCGGCGCGTTTACGACCGTGCAGGACCTCGGGCGGCCCGGCCACCAACGCGACGGCGTCTCGGTCGGCGGAGCGGTCGATGGGTTGGCGGCGCGCGTGGCAAACCTGCTCGTGGGAAACAGCGAGGGCGCTGCGCTGCTCGAAATGACCTTGCAGGGACCGGAGCTGGTTTTTGAGGAAGAGACGCTGCTCGCGTGGTGCGGCGGTGGCTTCGCGGCGCGGCTCGGCGCGGAGGATTTGCCGAAGGACCGGCCGGTGCGCGTGCCGGCGGGCGGCGGGGTGGCGTTTGGCGCCGCGAGGTCCGGCGCGCGCGCGTGGCTGGCCGTCGCGGGGGGCATCGACGTGCCGCTTGTGCTCGGCAGCCGCAGCACCTACCGGCGCGCCGGCTTCGGCGGACACGAGGGACGCACGCTGAAGGCGGGCGACCGGTTGCCGTGCGGCGCGCCGTCGGAGTGGGCGCGGCCCGTGCTCGCGGCGCTGCGGAATTCGCCCCGCACCGGCACGGCGTGGAGCGTGCGGCCGGAGACGCTCGGCAAGGCCGCACCCGAAGGGACGGTGCGCGCGATGCGCGGGCCAGAGTGGGAATGGTTCGGCGCGGAGGCGCAGCGGAGATTTTTCGAGACGCCCTTCGCCGTGACGAAGGACGCCGACCGGATGGGTCTGTGCCTGACCGGACCGGCGCTCGCGACCGCCAAGCCGCGCGAGATGATTTCCGACGCCGTGAACACGGGCGTCGTGCAAGTGCCGCCGTCGGGCCAGCCCGTCGTGCTGCTGACGAGCCGGCAGACGGTCGGCGGCTACCCGCGCATCGCGGCCGTGGCGGCCGTCGATACGCCGCGGCTCGCGCAGCTCAGGCCGGGCGACGCGCTGCGGTTCGAGGAGATTTCGCTGGCGACGGCGCATGAACTTTACATTGGGCGCGAGCGCGACCTGAATCGCGTCCGCGCCGGTCTCGCCCGCCTGACCGGATGAACCACCCCGACATGCCCCGCATCGACTTGAACTGCGACCTCGGCGAAGGCGCCGGCCACGACGCCGAGCTCATGCCGTTGATCACCTCGGCCAACATCGCGTGCGGCGCCCACGCCGGCGACGAGGAGACGATGCGCGAGCTGTGTCTGCTGGCCTGGCAACACGGCGTCGCGCTCGGCGCACATCCGGGGTTTGAGGATCGGGAGAATTTCGGCCGGCGCGAAATGCCGGTGACGCCGAAGCAGGTCGCCGACCTGGTGTTTCACCAGACGCGGCTCCTGCAGGAGATCGCCCTCGGGTGCGGCGGCCGCGTGATGCACGTGAAGGCGCACGGCGCCCTCTACCATCTGGCCGCGCGCGACCCGGCCCTCGCCCGCGCCGTGGCCGAGGGCGCACGCGAAGCCGACCCGCGGCTCACGCTCTACGGGCTCGCCGGCAGCCATCTGCTCACGGCGGGCCGCGCGTGCGGGCTGCGGGTCGCGAGCGAAGTTTTCGCCGACCGCACTTACCAGGCGGACGGTTCGCTGACGCCGCGCACGCGGTCGAACGCGCTGATCGAGGACGCCGCCCTCGCCGTGGCGCAGACGCTGCACATCGTGCGCGACGGCCGGGTGCGCGCGCTGGGCGGCACGAGCGTGGCGCTCCAGGCCGACACCGTCTGCCTGCACGGCGACGGCGCGCTGGCCGTCGAGTTCGCCACGCGGTTGAACCGCGAACTCGCCGCCGCCGGCATCGAGTTGAAACCGTTCACGGCCTGACGCCGCTCCCACCGCGCATGATCAAACTCATCGGCATCCTCGTCGTCGCGCTCGGGTTTGCGTTGGGGTTCAACACGCTGCTCGTCGTCATGGCGGCGGGCATCGTCACCGGGCTCGTGGCCGGGATGTCGTTCCACGAAATCCTGGAGCTGTTCGGAAGCTATTTCGTCGAGAACCGCTACATGACGCTGCCGATTGTGCTGATGGTGCCGCTGATCGGGCTGCTCGAGCGCCACGGTTTGCAGGAGCGGGCCGAGACGCTGATCCGGCGCGCGGGGAAGGCGACGGCGGGGCGCGTGATTCTGCTCTACACGCTGGTGCGGCAGAGCACGATTGCGCTCGGAGTGCGAATCGGCGGGCACGCCGAGGCGGTGCGGCCGCTGATCGTGCCGATGGCGGAAGCGGCGGCCAAACTCCAATTGGAAAAGGCGGCGCAGCAGAAGAGCGGCAAGACTCTGGCGGGCGGACTCGAACTCCCCGAGAAGACGACCCAAGCCATCCGGGCGAATGCGGCGGCCGCGGAGAACGTCGGCAATTTCTTCGGCGAGGATGTGTTCATCGCCGTCGGCGCGATTTTGCTGATGAAGGGATTTTTCGAGGCGCAGGGCCTGACCGTCAGCGTGTGGGCGATGGCGCTGTGGGGCATCCCGACGGCACTGTGCGCCTCGCTGGTGATGTGGTGGCGCACGCGCGGGCTCGACCGGCGCATCACGCGCGACATCGCCGAAGCCGTGCAGACAAAACGGGAGGAGGCACGGTGACGCCGACGCCGCTCATCACCGTCGAGGCGTTCTACACGGTCATCGGGCTGATCTTTGCGTTCATCGCGGTGCGGCTGGTGCGCGACCGCGAGAATGGCAAGCGCTGGGGCTCGGCGCTGTTCTGGGGTCTGCTGGTCGTCACCTATCTTTTCGGCAAGGTGCTGCCGCCGCTCGTCGTCGGCTACCTTGTGCTGGCGATGGTCGCGCTCGCGGCGACGCGGCAAGTGGTGCGTTCCAAAGAGGCCGGCCCGTCGCGCGCCGAACGCGCAGCGTCGGCGGAGCGCTTGCAGAACAAACTTTTCTGGCCGGCGCTGCTGGTGCCGGCGGTGGCGGTCGCCGGCACGCTGTTCTTCGCCAAAATTCAGTTCGGCAGTTTTTCCCTGATCGAGGCGAAGCAGGTGACGCTGATCTCGCTCGGGCTCGGCGCGCTGCTCGCCACCGGCGTCGCGATGCACGCGACGAACGCGAAGGTGGCCGTGCCGGTGAACGAGGGCGGGCGGCTGCTGCAGGCGATCGGCTGGGCGCTGATCCTGCCGCAGATGCTCGCGGCGCTTGGCGGGATTTTCGCGAAGGCCGGCGTCGGTCCGGTGGTTG
>JACQFT010000144.1 GCA_016199925.1 Opitutia bacterium
CGCAGTTGATGTAGGCGAGGAAGACGGCGGCGCTGCCCATGTCCTTCGCGCGCTTGGCGAACGGGCGTTTCTCGAGCGAGATGTCGTCGATCGTCCACTCGATCGCGGAGTTGAGGAGCTCGGCGATGATGATGACGAAGAGCGACGCGAGCATGACGGCGGTCGACACGGCCTTGACGGGCAGCATGACGGCGACGGGCGTGAGCAGCGCGGCGAAGAGCAGGTCCTCGCGGAACGACGGCTCGTGCCGCACCGCGGTCCAGAAGCCCTCCACGGCGTAGCGCACGGAGTGGAAAAAATTCTGGAAATCGCGGCGCTTGAGCGGAGGATGTTCGGGGTCGGCCACGCGGAGAGTCAGGCGCGGGCGGCGCGCCGCGACAAACTCAAAGTTCGTCATGACCTGCAGGAGGGGCGCAGCGCTGCGGCCCGAGGCAAGCGGCGCCCGACGAAAACTTCGCGGCGCCGGGCCGGTCCGCGGCAACGATGGGCTTGTGTTGGCCGCGGCGGTGCCGATACATCCTTGGCCGTCGGTCGGGGTGCGCTTCTCCCGAGTCGCCGACCGGCACTTCCGCCTACCCCCGATGACGACCACTCCCGACCGTCCGCTGCCGCTGCCCGCGTCGCTGCGCGTGCTCCGGCACCTGGAATTTTCGGGCAAGCTGGGTCTGTGCGACCGGCTGTTCGGCCGCGCGCTCGCGGCGCACGGCATCGTGTGGGTGCGCACGGCGGTCGGCCCGGTCTGGAAACTCGACCTCGCCAACGTCACGCACCGGTGGATCGTTTACGGCTGGTATGAGGGACCGGCGCTGTGGCACTGGCTGCGCCGCCGACGCCGCCCGTTCCGCGCCGTGGTCGATTCCGGCGCCAACATCGGGCAGACCGCGCTGACGTTCGCCGCGCTCCTGCCGGACGCAAAAATTTTTGCCTACGAACCCGGCGCCGCCGCCCGGGCCTGGCTCACCGAGAGCGTGGCGGCCAGCGGTCTCGGCGCGATCCAGGTCGAGCCGGCGGGCTTGGGGGCGACCGCCGGGTCCGCACGGCTCGCGAGCGAGGACAACGACGAACGCCACGGCTCGTGGAACAAGGTGAACACCGAGCGCGGCGAACCGATCGCGGTGGCGACGATGGACGACGAGATGGCGCGCCTCGGCCTCGACCAGATCGATTTTTGGAAACTCGACATGGAGGGCTACGAAATCCACGCGTTGCGCGGAGCCGCGCGCGCCCTCGCCGCACACCGCGTCCGCGCGCTCTACGTCGAAGTCGGCGGCGAGGCCGGCCGGCCCGCGCTGGAGCTGCTGCGCGGCCACGGCTATGCGGTGCACTCGCTCGCGGACAACGGCCGCCCGGGCGCGCTGCGCGACGGCGAGGGCTACGACAACGCGCTGTGTCTCGCTCCGGGCGAGAGTTGATCAGGCGCTCAACTGGCGGCAGCCGCGGTGCGCCTCGGCCAGCCCGAGCGCGCGGACGGCGTGGGCGACGGTCTCGTCGTGGCAGCCGATGAATTCGAGCAGGCGGCAGACGAAGCGGCGGCGGGTCGCGTCGTCGATGGTCAGGACCGCCCAGAACGGCGTGCCGTCGATCTGGCGGGCGTGGTTGCGCGCGCGGACTTCGCGGATTTCGTCGCGGTTGAGCGTGAGGTAGCGCCGGCCGCTTTCTTGGTGCGCGATAAAATCGGCGAAGTCGCAGCCATAATTGTTCGCCACCCACGCGAGCAACGCGAGGTAGCGTTCGACCGGGTCGGCGAGCGCGGAGAACTCGGGACCCGCGAGGTAGAAAAGCAAATGATCGCCGGCGAGCGGGGGCCGGCCGGTGCCAAGCAAAGCGGCGAGGGCGTCGGCCGGGGAAACGTGCTTCGCGGCGGCCAGCCGCTGGAGCGCCGCATAGGCCTCGTCGCTGAGCTCCACGTGCGTCATGGGCGCGAGGTTGCGGAGAATTTTCCGCCGTGGCAACGGTGTTGCGACGAAACGCGAGTCGGAGCCGGTGAGTGCGCCCCGGGCTGCGGTCATCCCGGTTGTCCCGAAAACGGGAGGGCGCGGCGTGGAGCCGCTTGACGGCAAGCCGCTCGGGCGCGGGGCAGTCAGCGCGTCCCGCCGTCCCGCTCGTCGCGGCCGCCGTCGCAGTCGGTGAAATCATTGCGCACGTCCGGGTGCGGCCGGTCCTGCTGGTAGATTTAGAGGACGCGCGCGTGCTCCCGGTCGGTCGTGGGAAAAATGCTCGGTTGTTCGCCCGGCAGAAAAATTGCCGTGTAAGAGCGTTTCCCATCGTCCATGCGCCGAATGACGAGCATGGGGAGAGTAGCCGCAAAAATGCCCGAGGAGAGGCGAAAAAAATGGGTGCAGGCGGGAGGGCGGGTCTTGTCTTTTGACGCCGCTTCACTGGGGAGGCGGCGCCCCCGCCGCGTTGAGCCGGTTCATCGCGCCGGGCGTGGCGCGGCGCCGGTTTGCCTCAAACAAGGAGACGCGGAGCGCGAGGGCCCGCCGAGATTCTTGCAGCCGAACACGCCGTGTCGGCCGGGCGGCCCGAAGGTCGGTGTGCTGTTGGGAGCAGAGGGCCAACCCGGCGTGCCCGGCAGCCGTCTCCGGCGCAGAAATTCAAATGCGCCCGCGCCGGCGGGCGCCGGCCGGCGGCAGCCGGCGGAGCAGGAAGGCGTCCTAGGCGCGTCGCCAAGGTGCCGCCGTCGTGCCGCAAGCGCGCCGCAAAAGTGCCGCAACGGTGCCGCAACGGTGCCGTCGGAAGTGTCACATATTATAGGGCAAGTGACAGCAACCGTTGAGCACCCCCGAGGTCAAAAAGTGGCAGCGGCGCGCAACGGGAAGCGGAGGATTTTGAGTAGCGGTTGGTGGGTCGGGGCGCGCCGGCGCAGCGCGTGGACGCGCAGGATTTGGGTGCGCACGTTGAGTTCGGCGCGCACGAGCCGGTGCGACCAATGCGGCGCAATGAGGACCTCGGCCCCGAGCACGCGGAGGCGTCCG
>JACQFT010000145.1 GCA_016199925.1 Opitutia bacterium
TCGGTCCGGTGGTTGCCGATCTCGTCGCGCGGACGTTGCCGACGCAGTTTCCGTTCGTGGCCGTGGCCGCGTATTGCCTCGGCATGGCGGTCTTCACGATGTGCATGGGCAACGCGTTCGCGGCGTTCGCGGTCATCACCGGCGGCATCGGGCTGCCGCTGATCGTGCACCAGCATCACGGCAACGTGGCGATCATGGCCGGGATCGGGATGCTCGCGGGCTATTGCGGCACGCTGATGACGCCGATGGCGGCGAACTTCAACATCGTGCCCGCGATGCTCCTCGACCTGAAGGACAGGCACGCCGTCGTGAAGGCGCAGGTGCCCGTCGGCCTGACGCTGCTGGCCGCGAACATCCTCATCATGTATCTCTGCGTCTATCGCTTTTAGTTTTTCATGAAACCCATGCTCCTGACCGGCTTTGAACCTTTTGGCGGCGAATCCATCAACCCGTCGGAGGAAATCGCGCGGGCGCTGAACGGCCGGACGGTGGCCGGACGGGCGGTGGTGGGCTCGCTGCTGCCGTGCGTCTATGGCGCGGCGATCAAGGAGCTGAAGCACCTGATGAAACTGCACCAGCCGATGCTCGTCGTGTGTGTCGGCCAGGCGGGCGGCCGCGCGGAGATCACGCCCGAGCGCGTGGCGATCAACGTCGACGATGCGCGCATCCCCGACAACGCCGGCCAGCAGCCCATCGACAAGCCCGTCGTGAAGGGCGGACCCGCGGCGTATTGGTCGACGCTGCCGATCAAGGCCATCGTGCAGGAACTGCGGAAGCACCACCTCGCGGCGGCGGTCTCGCAGACGGCCGGCACGTTCGTGTGCAATCATGTTTTCTACGGCCTCATGCACGCGCTGCGCGAGCACGCGGAAGTGCGCGGCGGATTCATCCACGTGCCGTATCTGCCGGAGCAGACGGAGGGCCCGGACTCGGGGATCGCCGGCCAGCCGAGCATGCCGCTCGCGAAGATGGTGCGGGGCATCGAGCTCGCCCTCGACACCGCCGTGAAATACCGGCGCGACGTGCGCAGGGCCGGCGGCGCGACCAGTTGAATTTACCATGAGAAAAGTGATTCGTCGTTCGTGCGCGCTGGCGGCTCTGCTGCTCGGCGCGGTCGGCTTAACCGCAGCCAGCCTGCCGCCGGGCTTGCAGGACCTCGACGCCACCGTCGAGCGGGCGCGCAAAGTTTTCGACGTGCCCGGCATCGCCGTCGCCATCGTGAAGGACGGCGAGGTGGTGTGGGCGAAGGGTTATGGCGTGAAGAAGAGCGGCGGCAACGATGCGATCACGGCCGACACGCTGTTCGCGATCGCGTCGAACTCGAAGGCGTTCACGACGGCGGCGCTCGCGCTCCTCGCCGACGAGGGCGAGTTGGCATGGGACGATCCGGTGACGGCGCACCTGCCCGGTTTCCAGATGCACGACGCCTACGCGACGCAGCAGATGACCGTGCGCGATTTGCTCACGCACCGCAGCGGCCTCGGGCTCGGCGCGGGGGACCTGCTGTTCTGGCCGCCGACGGACTATCCGACGGCGGAGATCGTGCGGCGGCTGCGGTTCATCAGGCCCGCGACGAGTTTTCGGGCGAGCTACGCTTACGACAACATCCTCTATGCGACCGCCGGCGAACTCATCCGCGCGGTGTCGGGGCTGACGTGGCAGCAGTTTGTGCGCGAACGGATTTTCGGCCCGGTCGGCATGACGAACAGCGTGACCGATGCGGGCGACATCAAGCCCGGCGCCGACGTGGCGGAGCCGCACGCGAAGGCGGACTTCAAGGGCGCGCCGCTCGTGATCGGGCGGTGCAGTTGGTCGAACGCGGCGGGGGCCGGCGCGATTTATTCGAGTGTGGCCGACCTCGCGAAGTGGGTGACGGTGCAGCTCAACGGCGGCGTCATCAAGGGCGCGGACGGCAAGGAGACGGTGCTGTTTTCGCGCGCGCAGCAGAGCGAGCTGTGGCGGCCGCAGTCGCCCATCCCGATCACGGTGCCGGGGCCGCTGGCGGAGTTGAAGCCGAACTTTCTGGCGTATGGCCTCGGGTGGACGTTGCAGGATTTTCGCGGCCACAAGGTCGTGTCGCACACCGGCGGGTTTCCCGGCTACGTCTCGACGGTGATGATGGTGCCGGACCTGAACGTCGGCGTCATCGTGCTGACGAACCAGGAGGAGGGCGGGGCGTTCCGCTCGGTGGCGTGGCATGTTATCCAAGCTTACACCGGCGAGGCGAAGACGGATTTGGTGGCGGCCTATCGCGAGGTGCGGCTCGGGCAGTTGCAGGAAGCCGAGGACACCGCGAAGGAGCAGGAGGCCAAGCGCGACGCGAAATCGAAGCCGTCGCTCCCGCTCGGGAAATACGCCGGCACTTACCGCGACGGGTGGTATGGCGACGTGAGCGTGGCGGAGAAAAACGGGAAGCTGGCGATCAAGTTCAGCCACACGCCGGCGCTGGTCGGCGAGCTGGAGTATTGGCAGCACGACACGTTCGTGGCGCGCTGGGCCGACCGCACGCTGAACGCGGATGCGTTCGTGACGTTTGCGCTGACGCCGGACGGCGGCATCGACCGGGTGAAGATGGAGGCGATGTCGCCGCTCGCGGATTTCAGTTTCGATTTTCAGGACCTGGAGCTGAAGCCGGTCGAGAACTGAACGCGTTTCCGGGGCCGGCCCGCTCGTCCACGTCGTGGTGCTCGACTGCACGGTGTCGATGCTGGCGAACCAGAACGTAAACATCCTCGGGGCAAGCCCCGAGGCATTCGACCAATCCCTGCTGGCCAGCAGAATGTCGTCCGTCTTTTCGCAATCCGCGGACCGGACGGAGCCGGTCCCTCCACTTCAGCCAAGCCGGAGCAACGGGGTATTGGACCCACAGGGAACAAATTTCTCGAAGACACCGGTCAGCTACCGGAAAGCGGCGCCGAAAATGAGCTGAGCGGAAGTGTCACTTATTAGATGACACTTTCCGTGAAGACAAAAATCACACCGCGCGCGGGCGGCGGGACCGGGTCCGGGAAATCTGGAGCCGGGGCGCCCCCGCCCCGGAAGGAACGCAGAGACGCGGCGCGGGCGCCGCATCCCCACTCCCACGAAGAGACGAGCGCGGACTCAGGCGCGCTGGCTTTGGCGCCAGCGGCGCCAGCCGAGGAACGAGCCGGTCGCACCGAGCAGCAGGAGGCCGTAGGTGGAGGGCTCGGGCATCGGGCGGACTTCGCCGGCGGAGGTCCACCCGGTGGTGTTGGCGGTGAAGCCGGTGAACGAAACCTGGTTCGTGATCGAGCCGCCGATGGTGTTCGGCGTGACGCCGGCCCAGTTGGTGGCGGAGAAGAAATCGACGGCGTTCTGCCAGTTGGTGACGGTGAGCGTGACGCCGGGGGCGATGGTGAGGTTGGTGACGGCGAGGGTGGAGGCGGCGCCCGCGAAATCGATGGTCGAGTTGGCGGTGACGTTGAGCGTGCCGAGGTTGAGGGTGATGGCGTTGAGGCGGAGCGTCGTGCCGGAGACGCCGCTGACGCCGAGGTTGAGGGTGCCGGAGAGCGTCGTGGTGCTGCCGAGGGAGACGGTGCCGCCGCCGCTGAGGTTGAGGCCGCCGGTGTTGGACGAGGTGAGGGCGCTGTTGAAATTGAGGGTGTGGCCGGTGTTGATCGTGAGGGCGGGGGAGGCGTCGTTGAAGTTCACCGTGCCGCTCGTGAAGGTGGGATTGCCGTCCTCGACGAGGATGCTGGAGACGTTCTGCGTGCCGCTGACGGTGACGGTGTAGGAGCCGGTGGCGTCGGAGGCGGCGCTGAACACCGCGTCGGAGCCGGAAGTGTAGTTCACCGTGGTGGCGGTGCCGGCGATGTTCGTGGTCCATTTCTTGTTGGCGCCGCCGGTAGTGGACCAGGTTGCCGTGGGCGTCGTGCCGGCGCCAGCCGTGGTGTTGTTGCCGTCCCAATAGAGGATGACGCCGTGCGCGAGCGGGGTCAGCGCGAACAGTGCGGCCCAAACCATGCCCGCAAGACGGCGGTGGGGAAGTCGTGCCTGGGCTGAAAGGAGGTGGGACAAGGGGGCCATTGGGTTCTGTTTCGTGGCCCGAAAGCTAGGTGATTACCCCTAGAAGATACAACTCCGAAATTCTGTAAAAATCCGGGAGGAGGCGTCTACGTGACACCTTCGGCGCCAGTCGGCGCTCGCGGAACCGCCGGCGTGCGGGCCGGGGTTTGCAGGTTGCGCGCAGACGGGCGGGCGCTTTGCTGGCCGGCCGAGTGCCGTCGCGCTCAGTTTGCGAAGCGGAAGAGGGCGACGTCGCCGTCCTGGAAGACGTAGTCCTTGCCTTCGAGGCGGTATTTGCCGGCTTCGCGCGCGGCCGCGACGCTGCCGAGGCGCACGAGTTCGCCGTAGGAAACGATCTCGGCCTTGATGAAGCCTTGCTCGAAATCGGTGTGGATGACGCCGGCGGCTTGCGGGGCCTTCCAGCCTTTCTTGATCGTCCAGCAGCGGACTTCTTTTTCGCCGGCGGTGAAGTAGGTCATCAGACCGAGCAGCGTGTAGGTGCCCTTGATGAGCGCGGACACGCCGGAGTCGTCGACGCCGAGATCCTTGAGAAATGCTTTCGCCTCGTCGGCGGGCAGGTCGATGAGCTCGGCCTCGATCTTGGCGCTGATCGGCACATAGGCGGCGTCGTGGTGGGTGCGGACGAACTCGGCGACTTTTTGCACGAAGGGATTCTGCTCGGCGGTGGCGAGGTCGGCCTCGGCGACGTTGCAGGCGAAGAGCACGGGCTTGGCGGTGAGGAGCTGGAAGAGCTTCATCAGCGCGACTTCCTCGGGCGTGGCGGGGAGGGTGTTGGCGGTCTTGCCGGAGTTGAGATGCGGCGTGAGTTTTTCGAGGAGCGCCATTTCGATGATCGCCTCCTTGTCGCCGGACTTCGCGTTCTTCTGCGTCTTCGTCATGCGCTTGGCGACGGCTTCGAGGTCGGCGAGCACGAGCTCGGTCGTGATGACCTCGATGTCGCGGATCGGATCGACGCTGCCCATGGTGTGGATGACGTCGGGGTCTTCGAAGCAGCGCACGACCTGCACGATGGCGTCGACTTCGCGGATGGTGGCGAGGAACTGGTTGCCGAGGCCTTCGCCTTTGCTCGCGCCCGCGACGAGACCGGCGATGTCCACGAACTCGATGGCGGCCGGCACGACGACGTTGGTCTTGGCGATGGCCTTGAGGACGTAAGCGCGCTCATCGGGGACGACGACGACACCGACATTCGGGTCGATGGTGCAGAACGGATAGTTGGCCGCCTCCGCCTTGCGGGAGCGAGTGAGGGCGTTGAAGAGGGTGGATTTGCCTACATTCGGTAGGCCGACGATGCCGGCTTTGAGCATAAGGCGCGAACCGTCGCCCGCCGCACCGGGGTGGTCAACGGAAAACACCCGGCCCGCTTGAGCGTCGCCATGCCGTCTCAAGCCTCGGCGGGACGCCCTCCGGCTGCGTGCTGAATGCCCGGCCCCGCGTTGGGCCCTCGGCGGCTCGATTCAACCGCGGAACTCAGGCTGAAAGAGCTTTCCGCGCCGGGTGGCACTGAGCCGGGCGCCCTCGCTGCGGCGACCGGAGTAAAGATCCCCGGAACAAGCTCCGGAGCATTCCGGAAACCCGGCCGCTGCATTTGTGGGAGCGAGCTTGGTCGCGACTCAGGGTGCGCGTGTCGCGAGCAAGCTCGCTCCCACACTCCCGACCAAGCCGGAGCAAGCTCCGTGGGATTGAACCCATCGGGAATAAACAAAACGCGGCGAGGGCGCTGCGTCTCCCGGGGAGCGCCGCCCCCGCGGCGTCGATTGCCCGCAGGACGCCGCGAGTCCGCGCCGGGCGGGACTCACTTTCCCAGGAGCACCAGCGGGCCCTCAGCTTTCGGCACGCCGCCTTTTTTCTCCAGGCTGACCGCGAAGGCGGCGATCTTCCCGATCGGCTGGTCGGTCTTGAAGACGAGGGCGGTGTGGCCGTCGGCGCCGACTTTGAAGACGCCGCCGTTGACGGGATTTTGGTAGGCGGGGTCGACGACCCAAAGCTGGTAGTCCTGATTGTCCGCGAGCGCGGGGAGTTTGTCGACGGTGAGGAGGCCGCTCTGGAGGTCGGGGTCCCAGACGGCGATGGCCTGGGCTTCCTTGGAATTGCCGAGGAGCGACGCGAGGGCGGTGACCTTCATCCGCGAGAGGTCTTCCTGCCGTTTCAGTTGGTTGCCGAGCCGGTTGATCATGTTCTCGGTGAGGAGCGAGCGCTCCTTCAACTGGCCCTGGGTCATTTTGTAGGCGATCTCGGCCAGGTCGCGCTCGGTGCGGATCGACTGGTTTTCGGCGCGGAGTCGGAAGGTCTGGAAACCGAACCAGAGGGCGGCGAAGGTCGCGCAGGCGGCGACCGCCCACGGGGCGTAGCGAGCGAGCGGAAACTCGACGAGTGCGGCCGCGGCCCGCGGCGGCGCGGCGGCGAGCAGGCGGTCCTTCAGCGCGGCGGGCGGCACGATTTGCGGCGCCGTGAGGGCGAGGGCCGCGGAGGTCTCGCCGAGGCTGGCCACGAGTGCCCGCAACTCGGCGTCGCCGGCGAGCTCGTGTTCGAACGCGCTCCGCTCGGCGCCTTCGAGGAGGCCGAGGGCGTGGAGGGCCGCTTGTTCTTCCTGGCGCTCGGTGATCATGGCTGGGCCGGGAGGGTCTCGCGGAGTTTGAGGAGCCCGCGGCGGATGCGCGCCTTGACGGTGCCGAGCGGGGCGTTGAGCCGGGCGGCGATCTCCTGTTGGGTGAGGCCGCCGAAGAACGCGAGTTCGATGGCCGCCTGTTGGTCGGGCGCCAACTGCGTGAGGGCGGCGCGCACGGCGCCGGATTTTTCCTGCCACGCGAGGGTATCGGCGCCGGTCGCGGCGGGAGTTTCCTCGCGGATCTCGGGCGCAGACTCGGCGATGATCTCGGCGCGGCGCTTGCGCATCCGCACGCGGTCGATGGCGCGGTTGCGGGTGAGGGTGGCAGCCCAGGAGAAAACGGTGCCGCGGTTGGTTTCGTAGAGGCCGGCCTTGTCCCGCATCTGGAGGAAGACCTCGTGCACGACGTCCTGAGCCTCGGGGTGGTCGTGGAGCACGCGGTAGGCGAGAGAGTAGAGCGGCTTGGCGAGCAGGTCGTAAAGGCGGCCGAGCGCGGACTTGTCGCCGGAGGTCATCGCGCGGAGGAGAGCGGCGTGGACGCGCGCCTGTTCGTCGCGCTCGGAGGTGGCGGCGGCAGGCGTCATCCGGGCAGGCCGGCGCGGGCTGCGCGGGATCGCGAAGGCGAGCGGGCGGAACAGGGGCGCGCTGACGAAATACATCTCATGGGAGATACGCGTTGGGCGGGGGGCGAGATGCCTACGTTTTGAATTTGGCCCGGGTTGGCAACAAGGAAGCGGTCGCGGGGCGACGCGCGGCGTGGGGCGTTTCCGACCGGAGTCGAGCCGACCGAGGGGAACCCGACGGCGAGCGCGACCTTTAGAGGAGAACCAAGCCAAGGACGCCGAGGGCGAGCAGGGTGGCGAGCGCGCTGAGGACGACCCGTTCCTGCTTGGTGAGCGAGAGGGGCATGGTCAGAGGCCGTGTTCGCGGAGGCCGGCGAAGACCTGTTGCACGAGCGGCTCGGAGGCGAGCCGGTCCCAGCCGGCGTTGCTGGAGACGCGGACGAACATCTGTTCGCCCTCGCGGCGGAAGCCGTATTTTAGCGCGATCTTGACGAGGGCCGGCACCGAGTAGGGGTCTTCGTAGTTGATGGCACGGCCGTCGTAGAGGTGCCAGAACCAGACGTTCTCGGGCGGCGAGCCGGCGGCGGTGAACTGCCGGAATTCTCCGCGCGGCAACGTCCGGCCGGACAACTGCACCGCCGCCACGCGCGAGCGGACGGGCACGGGCGTCCAGCCGCCGCCGGGCCAGCAGGCGTCGGGCGTGTGGGTCGCGACGAAACTCACCGGGACTTGCGCGGGTGCCCAGTAGGCCACGTAGATGTCCACGCGCAGGATTTTCCCGTCGACGAGTTTGCCGTAGGTGCGCTCGGCGAGGTGCTCCGACTGGAGGGCGGCGGAAAAACGGAAGAGATCCTTCGGCGTGCGGACCTGCCAGCCCGGCGCGGCGGCCGGCAGGAGCGCCGCCAGGTCGGGCGCGACGGTGGTCGCCCGCGCGGCCGGCCGCAGTTGGACGCCGAAAAAAATCGCCAGCCCGGCGACGAGGCCGAGGCTGCCGAGCAGACGCCACGCCATCCCCGGCGCGGGGTCGGAGCGGGGGGCCGCTTCGGCGGACGCGGCGGGGGCGGCGGGTTTCGATTCGACGATGATCGCGACCAGCGCGAGGCAGAGCGCGGTCAGCCCGAGAATCGCGAAGCCGGTGACGTCGTGCCAGAATCCCTCGATCGTCACGCCGGCGTTGACCAGCAGCGTCAGCGCCAGCGAGCGGAAAAAATTCATGCCGATGGCCAGCACGGGCGCGCCGAGGATCAGCAGCGCGCGGCCCGCCCGCCCGCGCACGAGCCAGGCGGAGAAGAAAAATCCCGCGAACACGCACGACAGGAGACTGCGGATGCCGCTGCAGGCCTCCTCCACGCCGACCGAGGCGGCCGCGAGGTGGATGACGTTGCCGGTTTGGCGCGCGGGGATGCCGAGCAGGTGCAAGGTGTGGATGACGCCGCTCGTGACCCACGCCTGCAACTCCAGCGTCAGGCGCATGTAGGTGCCGTGCGGGAGGGGCGCGGCCAGCAGCCAAAGAAAAACTGCGGTCAGACTGATCCAGTTGAACGGGACCAACCGGAGCCCCCGGTCGCTGAGGAACAAGAGCCCGGCGAAGAGAAACAGACCCAGCGACGCCGCGAGGGTGAAATTCACCAAGTCGTGCGACCACGACACCGAGGCCGCGAGCAAGCCGGCGAAGCCGAACAGCCCGACGCCGCCGGCGAGGGCGCCGGCCTGCATCCACGCGAGGCGCGGGCCGGCGTGCCACCAGCGCCACGGACCCTGGCGCCGGCTTTCCCACAGCAACAGGGCGAAGATGGGCGGCACGAAAAAACCGTGCGACAGATCGGGGTTGCGCAGCCAGGCCGGGGCGAGTTTCGCGCCGGCGGCCACAAGGAGAAGTGCCAGCCCCGCGATGCTGCCGCGCGCGAGCGGCGGCAGAAAACGGAAACTAGCGGGGGGGAGGGCGCTCATCAGGCGGAGGGCGGGTAGCGTTCGAGCAGGGCATACGTGACTTCGATGGGCAGGGCGATCGCCGGCAGCACGAGGTCGATGCGCTTCGCGGCGCCGCCGCGGCGGAGGAATTCCTGGAGCGCTTGGAAGGACTGGGCCTCCGTGCCCGTGAGCTGGCGGAGCATGCTCGCGAGGTCGGCGGCGCGCTCCCAGTTGCCGTTGACGGCGGCGGCGCAGAACGTGGCGCTGAAGAGCGGATAATTTTCCGTCGTGAGCGGCAGGCGCGCCCGCACGAACCGCACGAAGTAGCGGCTGAGCAGGGTGCGGTTCGGCTGGCGGACGAGTTGGGCGCAGATGAGCGTGATCTGCCGCGGGGTGAGCGGGCGGCTGAGGACGTCGTCGAACTCGATCTCAGCGAGCGAAGTCCAGCCGCGCGCCGCATAAATGCGCAGGCGATGGAAGGTGGCTTCGTCGGGGCTGAGGCGGGGACCGTAGGCGTCGAGCATCGCGATCGCGTCGTCGTAGCGCCCGGAGGCGATGAGGCGGTCGATCTGGTAATAGGGGACATAGGGCGAGGCGGGCGCAGCGTCCGGGCTGGTCAGTTGGCGTTCGACGGAGGCGAGCCGGCCTTGGAGCAGCGCGGCCTCGATGCGGATCAACTGCATGCACCAGTCGGGAACCGCCGGCGGGCGGGCGAGCAGTTCGTTGAGGAAGTGGGCGTCGTGCGTCTGGCGGACGGCGAAAAACAGCGCGTGCAGCCAGACGCCGCGGTGCGCCTCGTCGAGCGGCAGCAGGCGGACCGCGAGCTCCTTGATCTGCGCGTAGTCGGCGCGACTGAGCAGCGAGTGATACCAGGCCTGCGCCACGGCGAGCTGCTGGCCGGGATTCTCGGCCATGAGCCGCACGTAGAGGCCGTCGGCCAAGTTCCACTGGTTGGAGGCCTGCCAGAGGCCGGCGAGTGTCAGTCCGGCCGCGACGTTGTGCCGGTTGAGGTCGCAGACCAGCTCGAGGGCGAGCACCGCACTCTGGTAGTTCCCGGCGTTCAGGGCCCGGAGGGCGTGGGCCGCGTAGACGCCTTCCCGCGCGGCGCGAATCTCGGGCCACTTCGTCGGCACGATCACCGCCAGCGGACTGATCCGGTAACCGAGGGAGCGGAGGACGCCAAACGCTCCGACGGCGCCGGCGAGATAGAGGCAAAAAACGGCTAGGCCGGCGTAGCGCCAGGCTCGCGGCCAGAACGGGCGGACGTCGGCGGTGTTCACCGAGCAGCGCCAGCCGTCGGGCGTCGAGACCAGCAGCGGGCAGACGCGGCGGAAACGCCCCGGCTCGTTCCACATCAGCGCGGCATCGCAACGGGTTTCCAAGGCCCGGCCGGAGTCGCTGTAGTTTTGACACGGGCAGCGGGCCGTGCCGGCGCCCCGGCGCCGGAAGACGCTCTTGCGGGTATTCCAGTAAAACAGCCCCCACCAGAAGCGAAAAAAATCTGCGAGCCAACCGATCACGCGCCAAACCGTAGGACCGGGGAGCGCGGTCGCAAGGCGCAATCCTCCGCCGGGGATTCGCCGCGGCGGCCGGGGCGCGTTCCGGAGATCGGGCTTTGACGAAGAGCGGCCGATGAGCATCGTGACATCGCTTCCCCGATGAAACTGCTTCCCAAAATACTCCTCGCCGGCGTCATGACGATGGCGGCTCTTGTTCTTTCGGTCCGCGCGGCGACCGCGCGCGTCGGCCAACCCGCGCCCGATTTCACTTTGACGGGGCTCGACGGCCAGCGGCACGCGCTGGCGGATTTCAAGGGCAAGACCGTCGTGCTCGAGTGGGTGAACCCGGACTGCCCGTTCGTGAAAAAACACTACGACAGCCAGAACATGCAGCACACGCAGCGGGCGGCGGCTGCCGCGGGCGTCGTCTGGCTGCTCATCAACTCCGCCGCCGCGGGCAAGGAGGGCGACTACGCGCCGGCCGCTGCGGCCAAATGGTTGAAAGAAACCGGCGCCGCGGCGACGGCCTATCTGCGCGATCCGGACGGCGCGGTCGGCCATCTCTACGATGCGCGCACGACGCCGCACCTTTTTATCGTGAACCCCGCGGGCGTCCTCGTCTATGCCGGCGGGATCGACAACATCCGCTCGACCAAGATCGACGACATCGCGAAGGCCACGAACTATGTGAAGGCCGCGCTCGCCGATCTGGCCGCCGGCCGCCCGGTCGCCACGGCCACGTCGCAGCCCTACGGTTGCTCGGTGAAATACTGAGCGCGTCGCGCCTTGAGGTCGGCGGTGTTGCGCGAAGGAGTCGCGAGCAAGCTCGCTCCCACAGTGGCGGAGACGCGGGTGCGGCTGCGGCGTAGTGCGAAGGAGGCGCGAGCAAGCTCGGTCCCACAGTGGCGGAGACGCGGGCTTGGTTAGACGGCGACGGCGGCGGGGGCGGAGGCCGCGGCGGCGGGGGCGGCCTGTTGGACGAAGAAGGGCTCCTTGAGGTCGCCGAACTCGGCGAAGTTGCGCAGGCGCTCGATCATCATCGCCGTCAGGCTGCTGCCGGCGCCGACCAGGACGACGCCGGCCGGCGTGGTGATGTCGGAGACGACGACGTCGCCGGCGGCGGCTTCGCGGAGGCTCACGGCGGAGACCTTGGCGTCGTGCGAGATCGTGTTGGCGAGGAAATTCTCAAAGCACTGGAAGCACTGGGCGAGGAGTTGCGGATCGTAGGCGCCGGTGCGCTCGTTCATGGCCCAGAAGGCGGCCTGCTTGACGACGCCGTCGGCCTCCATGTCCATCCGGTCGAGCAGGATTTTGAGCACGCGCGAGCCGACCGGGAGGGCGGCGCCGGCGGTGCCGTCGTCGGGGAAGCCGGAGCCGTCGAAGTGGCTCTGCTGATAGAGGACGATGCGGGCGACGTTTTTGAGGCGCGGAATCTCGCAGAGCAGATCGTGGCCGATTTTCGGGATGCGCTTGAGGACGGATTTCTCGGCGTTGGAGAGGTCGGACTCGGCCTCGAGTTTGCGGAGCAGGCTGGCGGGGAGGGAGGCGAAGCCGATGGGCGAGAGGAGCGCGGCCATCTCGAGTTCCCAGAGGGGGGCGAGATTGAGCCACTGGCCGAAGCGGACCATGGAGGCGCGCACGCGCTGGCCGCGGCCGAGGGCGGCGGGCGCGACCATGCCGAGGATGTCGGTCATCAGTTTCACGCTGCTGGTCAGGGTGCCCTCGATGAGTTCGCGCTCGGTGCGGACCAGTTCGTGGTGTTTGGTCGCGAGTTCGAGGGTGGCGATGAGCTCCTCGGGCGAGCAGGGCTTGTTCAGGAAGCGGAACACGGCGCCGCGGTTGACGGCGTCGATGGCGGTCTGCTGGTCGGCGTTGCCGGTGAGCATGACGCGGATGCTGTCGGGGGCGAGGGTGCGGACTTGCTCGAGGAACTGCACGCCGTCCATCCCGGGCATGTGCATGTCGGCGACGACGACGGCGAAGGGGCCGGCGCGGCGGATGACCTGGAGGCCGTCGTTGCCGGAGGGGGCGGTGTCGAGGGTGAAGTGCTTGCGCAGGTTGCGTTGCATGGCGGCGAGGAGATTCACGTCGTCGTCCACAAAGAGGATTTTCGCATTCATGGGTGGGGATCGGCCGGCGCGGGCGCCTTCCGGGCGGTGAGGGGGAGATAGAGGTTGAAGACGGTGCCGGAGCCGAGCTTGGTGGCGAAGTCGACGCGGCCGCCGTGGCGCACGACGATGACGTTTTGCACGATGGCCAGGCCCTGGCCGGTGCCGTGGCCGGCGAGTTTGGTGGTGAAGAACGGCTCGAAGACGCGTGCGCGGTGCTCCTGCGGGATGCCCGGGCCGTTGTCCTCGACTTCGACGACGGCGAAGGCCTCGGTGAGCCGGGTGCGGATGGTGATGAGGCCCTGCAGTTCGCCGGCGCTCTTGGATTTTTCGTCGATGGCCTGGGCGGCGTTGACGATGAGGTTGAGGAGCACTTGGTTGAACTCGTCGAGGATGCAGGGGACGGGCGGCAGGTCGGCGGTGAACTCGGTGACGACCTTGGCGACGTATTTCCACTCGTGGTGGGAGACGGTGATGGCGGTCTCGATGGCGCGGTTGAGATCGACGGGGGTGAGGTCGGGCGCGTTGGGGTGGGAAAATTCCTTGAGCGAGCGCACGATGCGGGCGATGCGGTGCAG